>JANYFN010000011.1 GCA_025362675.1 Limisphaerales bacterium
ATATTCGCCGAGATAAATCCAACCGTTGCCGACCATGTGGTGCGGAATACGAATCTGCGATTCTCCACCGGTGTGGCGAATTCGGTAAAGCTGGTGTCCGCGATCCGAACCCGCGAGCACCCAAGTATAAACGGGATAATATCCCGCCACCGGAATGTTCGGCGTGTAAGTAGCCGTGGCGGTTTCGGTCGCTGCGAGCGAGGCGAACCGATACGGAACATCGCCGGGGCTACCGAAAAAAGTCGTGCTGCCGCTGTTGCTCCAAGTGCCGGCATACGTCACACCCGCGTCATCATTGTCCAAAACGATTTCATTCGTCTGCTGGCCGAGCGGACGCATGGAGACGACGACCGCACCCGCGTTGAAACAATACGCCGCAAAAAAATTCAACTGATCCCAATTGCCGTAGTCTTCATTCATGGCATTGAGGCCGGTAGGTCTTTGGAGATACCAGAAACCATTGGTGCTCCAAGTCCAGCCATGACCGGAATTCATGAACACGATGCGACCGGACAAGGCACCGTTGGGCTGACGCGCAGCTGGAGCAACGGGACCAAAATTTTCCGGAACTGGAGAAAATGTTTTTGTCACCTTGGCTGGAATGGTTTCGGCATGGTCGGGTGTCAGGGCTGAACGCCAAGCGGTATTTTCGTCGGGTGGCCAGATGGCAGATTCTTCTTGGGCGCAAGCGAACTGTGCACTGGCTAAGGTAGTGCTGATCAAGACGCAGGCGAAGGGACGCATCATCACCGTATTTTCCCACGGATTTAACCAGTCAGCAAACGGCAAATCTGAACCACTCGGGGCGAACTTATTTGACCGGCGTTGTAGGTGCGGCAGTGTCAGGCGGCGGCAAATTCGCGGGCGTGACCGGGCGCGCGGTCGGCGCGGCATCAGCGGCGGCAAGTTCGTCGGGCAAAATGGTGATGGCGATGCGGCGATTTTTGGAACGGCCTTCGGCGGTGGCGTTGTCGGCGATGGGACGAAATTCTCCGTAGCCCACGGCCCCAACGCGGCGTGAATCCACACCGGCCTGTTCGGTTAGAAAATGCACTGCCGCCAGCGCGCGGGCGGTGGATAATTCCCAGTTGCTGGCAAATTTGCTGCGCGCGTTCGGCCGGACGGGGATGTTGTCTGTGTGGCCGATGACGTGGATTTTCAAGTTCGGATGCGCCGCCAGCAGCGCGGCAATTTTGCGGATGACCGATTCACCCGCTGGCTTCAAAATCGCTTCGCCCGAATCAAACAGCACGCGGTCCAGAATGTTGACCGTGAGTTTGCCTTGAAGTTTTGAGATCGTGACATCCTTGGATTCGAGGTCGGCGCGCATTTCATTTTCGAGACTGTGCGCCATCTGCGCGGTCATGGCTTTTTCCTGTTCGAGATCGGCGACCTGTTTTTGCAAAGTATCAACCTGATCCTTGAGTTTTTGATTTTCGGCGAGCGCGGTGTTGAGACTGTTGTTGGCGTCCACAATTTTGTCGCGCAGCGATTCCAGATCGTGTTGGCGCGAAAGGGCGTTATACCAAAATACCAAAAATAAAATCGCGAGTGCCCCGGCAATTGCGGCCACGCCCCAGCCGAGCCGGGAAGAATTCCCCGACCGCGCCGCCGCCTGACTGGAAAATGGATTGCTCTCTTCGCTCATGTTTCGTCGGCGGAAATTAAACCAAACCCGCCGCGTGCTGTCCAAAGCGAAGAATGATTCTGGCGGACGCAAAAATTCTCCAGAGTTGCGCCGCGGAACAGAATATCCCCAAACTGTTTTTAAATATGAGCGAAGAAATTTTTGACATCGTCAACGAGCGCGACGAAGTGATCGGGCAGGCGCCGCGCAAGGAAGTTCACGCGCGCGGCCTGTGGCATCGCGCGGTCCACATCCTGGTCTTCAATGCGCGCGGCGAAGTTTTTTTGCAGAAGCGCTCAATGCTCAAGGACACCGCGAAAGGCAAATGGGATTCGTCCACCAGCGGCCATGTGGATAGCGGCGAAGATTACGATGCGACCGCCGTGCGCGAACTCGGCGAAGAAATCGGACTATTCGTGACGCAAACGCCGGAGCGGCTGTTCAAGATTGAGGCGCGCAAGGAAACGGGCTGGGAATTCTGTTGGATTTACCGCTGCACGAGCGAAGGGCCGTTCGTATTGCACCCCGAAGAAATCGAGACCGGCGCGTGGTTCACGCCGGAGGCGGTGACGAAATGGGTGGCGGAAAATCCGCGCGAATTCGCGAGCGCGTTTGTGTTTTTGTGGAAATTATTTCTGGCGCATCAGGATTGAAAGCTGCCAAAAAACTAATTCCACTATGGCAAATTCCGGCAATTTTTTTTAGAGTTGTTTGTAACAACATTAAATTATGACTGACCCGCGCTATACCAAACTGGCCAAGCTGCTCGTGAACTATTCTACCGAGCTGAAAAAAGGCGAGCGTATCTTGCTCGACATGATTGATGTGCCGGATGAATTCACCGTGGAACTCATCCGCGCCGTGCGCGCGGCGGGGGCGACGCCGTTCGTGGAGACGCGGCACACGCGCGTGGGCCGCGAGCAGTTGTTGCACATGACGGAGGCGCAGGCGAAAGATGTGCGCGATCTCGAAATGTTCCGCATGGAAAAAATGCAGGCATACATCGCGATTCGCGGCGCGGACAACATGAATGAAACGTCCGACGTGCCGAGCGACCGGATGAAGCTGTATTCCAAAACCATCCGCCCGGTGCAGGATTATCGCGTCAATAAAACGCGGTGGTGCGTGTTGCGCTGGCCGACGCCGAGCATGGCGCAGGCGGCGAGCATGAGCACGGAGGCGTTTGAAAATCTGTATTTTGATGTCTGCACGATGGATTACGCGAAGATGGGGCGCGCGATGTTGCCGCTGGAAAAACGCATGGGCAAAACGGATCACGTTCATCTGGTTGCGCCGGGAACGGATCTGACGTTCAGCATCAAGGGCATTGGCGCGAAGATGTGCAAGGGCGACCGGAATATTCCCGACGGCGAAGTTTTTTCCTGCCCGACGTTGCACTCGGCGAATGGCGTCATCACGTTCAACACGCCGACGCTGTATTCGGGCACGAAGTTTGACAATGTGAAGTTGGAATTGAAGGACGGAAAAATTGTCAACGCGACGGCGAACAACACGAAGCGGTTGAATGAGATTTTGGATACGGACAAGGGCGCGCGTTTCATCGGCGAATTTGCGATTGGTTTCAATCCGCACATCCTCTCGCCGATGTGCGACATTTTGTTCGATGAAAAAATTGCGGGGTCGCTGCACTTCACGCCGGGCAATGCTTACGAGGATTGCGGCAATGGCAATAAGAGCGCGATCCATTGGGACATGGTGCTGATTCAGCGCAAGGAATGGGGCGGCGGCGAAATCTGGTTCGACGGTGAACTGATCCGCAAGGACGGAATCTTTCTGCCGAAAGATTTAAAGTCGTTGAATCCAGAAAATTTGAAATAGTTACGAGGGAAAAAAACGCTGGAACGCCGGCCTCTGACCCGGCTCGTTGGAGTTCACGCTTCAGCGTGTTTTTCGGACAAGCTAAAGCTTGAACTCCAGCTTTTTGAGTCGGGTCGGAGAACGGCGCTCCAAATAAAAAACGCGCCCACAAAATTGTGGGCGCGTTTTTTTATTATATATTTTTTAGTTGTCGAACACTTTGAAACGGCTGCCGGGGATGAACGGGGCGACGTCGCCGCCGCTGAAGCCGGTGTAGGTATCGGTATCAAACAGAGCATCGGAGAGAGTGCCGGGTTTGTAGCTCAAAGGATACGCGGGGTCGGCTGTAAAATGATCGGTCAACACCGGGTCGTAAGAGGGGATTGGAAAGGTGGCGACTTCGTAGATGCCCAGCCCAGCCCGGGCGACGGAGCGTTGAACGCCGTGAACGACGCCGTAGTAGCCGTAGCCGGGACGTTTGAGGATGGAGTTTTCTTCTACGTTTTGACGGAGTTCGCCCCAGCGGACGAGTTCGGCCGTGTTACTCAAGCCGCGTCCAAGTTTCTGATCAGGTCCGGCGCAACCGGCGATGAAGGACGCCACGATGCCAGCGACGAGCGGGAAAATTATTTTACGCATAAAAGTATTCAGATTGGTCACGGGGAATTTACGCCGAATCACCGGCTTGTAAAGCGCGTTTTAATTCAATGCCAGTGATGTTGAATCCACGGCCAGCAATAAACCCACCCCGCCCATAATGCCGCCCCGGCCAGCAAGGCGATAATCAAACCAAGGAAAAGTTTCCGGCGCGCGACCCGCGGATCGGGTTGCGCCCAATACCATGCGATCCAGACGCTGATCTCGTAAAGAAATTGCAGCGGAATGAACATGAGAATCTGCGTCAGGATTTCCGGCGTGGTTAGCACCGCGCCCAACACCATGTTGATAACGATCATGTAGCGCCGTGCCTTGGCGAGCGTGGAATAATTGAGCACGCCGATTTTTACGAGCGTCAAGATCAGGACGGGCATCTCAAAGCCCAATCCCATTCCAAGCATGAATTTGCAGACGAAACTGATGTATTCTTCCGCGCGCCACTGCGACGCGCCGAGACCCAGCCAGTTGGAATATTTTTGCGACGCCATCAGCGCCACCGGCATCAGCGCAAAATAGCAAAACAACACGCCCGTGAAGAACAAGCCGAGGCCGATGAATAATCCGCGCAGAACATATTTCTGCTCGTGCATCCGGAGCGCGGGAAAAACGAAAGCAGATACGAAATACAAAATGAACGGCGCGGCCAAAATCAGTCCGGCATAAAATGCCAGTTGGACCGCCACAATGAACCCGCCCGCCGGCCCCAGGTTCACCAGCTCAATTTGCATTTGCTCCATCTCGGTCTTGGGCACACGGGCGGCATCGAGATGCCAGCCGAGCAGTTGGTTGGTGCCAATTGTGAGGGGTTCAACCGCGACGGCGACGAAACGGTTGGTGCCGAGATTTAAAGTTTTTTCCTGCTCGGGCGTCAGTGAGAAATGTCCGAGATGATTGGTGCCGAAATTAACGCTGACCACTTGGTTAGTGCCGGGGTAGGAGATGGTGGCGTGGGACATCGGCCATTTGAGAATGGCCATGACGTAGTTCGCCCCGACCAGACAGATGAGCATCGCGAGGCCGAGCGAGACGCTGACTTTGACAAGCACCCAGCGAAAATCCTCAAGGTGCTCCAAAAAAGATTTTACTGGCCCACCGCCGTCGTCGGGCGGTTCTGAAGAAAAATCGGCCATGAATTAGCGGCGGCTAGAAACGACGGTCAAATGACTTTCGTTTCCGGCGGCGACGACGGGGACTGGGCCGTGGTGTTGGCTGGGGGAATTTTTGCGGGCGGCGGGGTGCTGGTCGTATCGGCGTTCGAGATTTCGTCCGTCACTTCTTTCGTCGCTTTCTTGAATTCCTTGATGCCGGTGCCGAGGCCCTTGGCCAGTTCGGGAATTTTTTTTGCGCCGAACATAATGAGGACAATGATCAGGATCAAAATGATCTGACCGCCACCGGGAGCCCATGCAAAAATTGTATTCATAGAATTGTCGAATCTGTCCTGAGCCTACGCCTGCCGGGGTGTTTAGTAAAGTCGCAAAACTGCAAGTAAGCCCAGGTTTCGGAGCGCGGTATTTAGGCCGCTTCAACGTGGCTTTGCAAATAATCGGTGAAGCGGTCTAAAGCCCGCGCTCCGAAACAGTCACCGGCGGCGGCTCCGGAAGCGGCTCGCAGTGCTGGATTGAATCAACGGGCGCTGCGTGGTGGAAAATTTCGCGCCGGAGGTTTGAAACGTCGCCGGTTTTTTTGTGGCCGACGGACGGTTATCTGGCCGATGTGATTTTTTCGGCCGCGAATCCTGCCGGTGCGAATTTTCCGGGCGCGATTTGTGAGAACGTTTTGAATCCGCGTGATAGGCTGGCGGACGTTTCGCGGGCGGCTGAAATTTCTGGTGCCGGGCGGGTTCCGGTTTGGAACCGGGCGGGCGTTGCGCCGTTGGCGTGCGCGCTTCCACGGCCAAACAAAAATCCACCTGCTTTTTGAACGTGTCCACCTTGGCGACTTGCACGGTGAGTTTGTCGCCCAGCCGGATCACGCGGCGGGTGCGACGGCCCACGAGCGTGCGGCGCGATTCGTCGAACACATAAAAGTCATCCTGAATCGTGGACAACGGCACGAGGCCGCTCATTGCGAGACCGGAAACGTCCACGAAAAAACCGAAGTTCCGCACGTCGGTGACGAGCGCGGCGTATTTAGTCGGCGCGCCGGATGCTAACTGTGCTTTCAAAAACGCAAAAAGCTTCACGTCTTTGCTATCGCGCTCGGCATCGGCGGAATTACGCTCGGTCACCGAAATGCGCTCGGCGATTTCTTTCAGCGCGCCTGCCTTGGCTGGCTGTTTGTCGAACAACGCGCGATGCACCACGAGGTCGGCGTAGCGGCGGATCGGCGAAGTGAAGTGCGTGTATTTTTTCTTGGCGAGACCGTAATGGCCATGCGGCTCCACCGAGTAGCAGGCGCGTTTAAGCGATTTGAGAAAACCGATTTTCAGCGCGCTACCAATGGGAATTGTGCCGAGCTTTGACAACAGTTTTTGAATTTCGGCGGGATGCGAGAGGTTGCCGCACTGCACGTGATGCGCCAAAACTTCCTGCCGGTATTCTTGTAAGCGGCGCGGATCCGGTTCCTCGTGGACGCGATAAATGGCCGGTGTGCGCAAGTGCATCAAGCGCGTCGCGACGGCCTCATTTGCGAGCAACATGTATTCCTCGATCAACTGGTGCGACACGTCGTTTTCGTTTTTCTCGATGCGGATAATTTTCCCCTGTTCGTCCAAGCGAATTTTTGTCTCGGGAAAATCCAGGTCGAGCGATCCGTTCTTGAAACGATGGCGGCGGATTTTTTGCGCAAGCTCGTGCGCCTGATGCAACATCTGCTCAATGGGCTCGTCCGTCGGTTTGCGCTGAAGAATTTCCAAAACCTGCGCATAAGAAAAGCGGCGTTGCGAATGAATCACGGCGGCGTGAAACTTCGTGCTGACCACGCGGCCATCGTGCGCGATGAGAAATTCCACGCACTTCGTCAGGCGATCCACGTTTGGTTTGAGTGAGCAGAGTTCGTTGCTCAACGCCTCCGGCAGCATCGGAATCACGCGGTCCACGAGGTAAGTAGAGTTGCCGCGTTTGCTCGCTTCCTCGTCGAGCGCGGTGCCGGGTTTGACGTAGTGCGACACGTCGGCGATGTGAACCCACAAGCGCCATTGCTCCGCCGAAATTTTTTCCAGACAGATCGCGTCGTCAAAATCCTTCGCGTCGTCCGGGTCAATCGTGATGACATTATGCGCGCGGCAATCCAGGCGGTCGGCCAAATCTTTTTCGTGAACTACCGAGCCAATCGCGTGCGCTTCAGCCAAAACTGCTCTTGGAAAATGCAGCGGCAAATTGTATTGGCGCAGCACGCACAACATATCCACGCCTTCTGCATCCGGTGCGCCGAGCACTTCCACGATTTCGCCTTCGGGATTGGAATTGCGCCACTCCCATTCGCGCAACTCGACCACAACTTTATCGCCGATGCGTGCCGGACGACCCACGTCGCGCGCGGGCGGCACGAGAATATCATGGGGAATGCGCGGATCATCGGGAATGACGTGGAGCGACGAGCGACCTTGCTGCAACGTGCCAACAATCTGCGTCCGTGTGCGTTCGAGAATACGGACGACCGTGCCCGTGTCTTGATCGCCATCGCGGAAATTTTTCCGGCGCGCGGTTCGCCGCACTAGCACGCGGTCTTCATGCAGCGCGGTGCCGGTGGCACTTTCAGCGATGGCAATTTCGGGGAGTGAAGTATCGTCCGGCGCGAGAAAACCCTTGCCCGCGCGATTCATGCGGATACGGCCGGGAATCAAATCCGCATCGGTCGGACACACATAGCGATTGCCCTTGATGCGCGCGACTTTGCCCGCCTGCGCCAGCGCGGCGAGAGCGGCCTGCAATTCCTGCTGCTGATCGGGCGACAGGTGCAGCTGCCGCAGCAGTTCCGGGACATTCGCCGCGACGTAATCTTTCTCTGCCAACAGGCTCAAGATGCGTTGCTCCATGCGCGCAGAATGAACGCGAATCAGCTCAAGTGCAATCCTGCGTTACGCGCGGCGCTCTTTGATGCTCGCCAGAATATCCGCCACGACTTCCGCCTTCGGCTTCGCGCCTTGCGGGCCGCCGTGATGCAAGCGCACCGAGACCACGCCCGCTTCCATGTCGCGGCCACCGATGACCAGCATCGTGTGGACACGGGTTTTTTCTGCATCCGCAATTTTTGCTTTGAAGGGAGTTGAGCTGTAGTCAGCTTCCACACGCACCATATTCGCACGCAATTCCGTCACGATGGTTTTCGCATACTCGATCAAAGCCGCGTCGTCGTTGAGTGTGATCACGCGCACCTGGTCGGGCGCGAGCCAGAGCGGAAAATTTCCCGCGTAATGCTCGATGAGAAAACCGATGAACCGCTCATGCGTGCCGAGCGGCGCACGATGGATGCACAACGGTGTCTTGTTGGTGTTGTCCTTGTCGCGATACGTCAGGCCAAATTTTGCAGGCACGGCGAAGTCCACTTGATTTGTCGCGATGGTAAATTCGCGGCCAATCGCGCTCCAGACTTGCACATCAATTTTTGGACCGTAAAACGCCGCTTCATTCGCGACCTCGACAAAATTAATTCCGCTCTCGACCAAAACTTTGCGAACCATGTCTTCCGTTTTTTTCCAGAGCTCCGGTTCGTTGACGTATTTCTTGCCGAGACCTTCCGCCGAATGCGTGCTGAAGCGCATCTGATATTTTTCGAGGCCGAAGATTTTGAAATACTTCAGATACATGTCGTTCACCGCGCGAAATTCGTCGGCGAACTGTTCCTCGGTGCAATAGATGTGGGCGTCGTTCATGTTGAGCGAACGCACGCGCATGAGGCCGAACAACTCGCCGCTCTGCTCGTAGCGATAGCAAGTGCCGTATTCCGCGAGGCGCAACGGCAAGTCGCGATAACTGTGCGGTTCAGCCGCAAAAATGCGGTGATGATGCGGACAGTTCAT
>JANYFN010000039.1 GCA_025362675.1 Limisphaerales bacterium
TATCCAAGTTCAGCTGTGCCTTTGCCTCAGTGACGCCGCGATAAAGTTCGGGATGGCTTTCAGCATCCAAGCGGTAAGTGGACTTAAGCAGCTCCATCCGCAGATTTTCTGTGTAATCAGCCTGCGAACGGGCCGAGGCAAACCAGTTCCACAACTCGCGCTCGTGGGACTTGAGATAATCCCTCAGCTCGACGTGATACGCCAATGGCTCAAGTGTTTGTTGAGACGATTCCACAGTAATTTTTGCAAACTGTTGCCGTCAATTAAATCGCAGTCTCGATTAAACGTCAAAGCAACAGGCAATTAATCCACACGAGCAGCGCTTAATCGTTGCACCGACGCCTTTAGATTCTCTCTCGCCTGCACCTCCAATGAGTGAAAGAAAAAATCGGTTTGGTAGATTCGTTCGCGGGCCAGAAAGCCTTTAAGAATCTCGGCGCGCTTGGAAGCAAACACCAATTCATCCACCCACACATATTCTTCGCGTATCTGCCGCTCGTATTCCCAAAATCGTTCGGGCGGTTGACCCAGAATGCTCAAGTCCACATCCACCAATAGAGGCGCATCGCCGTGCATCGAACCATCGTGCTGCTTGGTGGCGAGCACCAGCCGTCCAACGGCATCAGCAAGTAAGACGTCCGCGTGAAATTCTTTCAGCCAATGCTTCGCCAGTTCTGCGCTGCGCTCTTCATTGTCGCCGGCGCGAGGGTCGTAAACCGCGTCATGAAACCAAATCGCCAATTCGACTGCGGTTGGATCGACAGCGAACGATCTGACATGGTCAAACTCAGCCAGACAATCGGCGATATGATGCTGGTTGTGATAACGCCGATGTGGCTCAGAATACATCACCACCAGTTGATGAAAATATTCTGACGGCGTAAATTTCTTGGCGGCAACGCGCCACAATTTCTCCCAACGCTCTGGATTCAGTTCGCTCACTTGTGCAGATCCAACAGTTGGTGATAAACCGGTTCGGGAACATATTTGCGCACGATTTTGCGCCAGCCTGCCGGCCCGATCAACCCCTTCACCATGCTGGAGCTGACTTCGGCAATGCCACGTGGCGGCATCAGAAACACCGTGCAGATCTTGGAATCAAGGTCGCCATTGATATTGCGCATGGGCCGCTCGTATTCGTAGTCACCTGCCGAGCGGATACCGCGTAGGATATGAGTTGCGCGCATGGATTTGGCGTAATCGATGAGATACAGATTGGAATAGGAAGCCACGGAAACATTGCGAAACGGCCGACAGGATTCACGCAGCATCGCAAGGCGATTCTCAAGAGAAAACGTCGGCTTCTTGTCCGGGTTGACGCCGACCGCCACAATCAGATGGTCAAACAAACGCACGCCTTCTTGGATCATCCACTGGTGGCCGACGGTGAGCGGATCAAAACTGCCCGCATACACACCCAATCGTTTTGATTTCTTGGAGTTCACGCGGTGAGGGTAGCACCGTTTGGAGCGCGACGGCAAACCGGATCAATACGGTGGTGCCAGTCGTCTGAAACCGTGCGCCAAAACGACAACCACAAACAAAATATTCCGTATCATCAACCCCGGCCAGAAATAGCGAACCGGACCACGTGGATGATTATTTTGGTTCGGTTCAGCCAATCGGTTGGCAACAGAGTCCAATAATGAAATAGACCTCGGCCATTCGCAGACGCCACCCACTAAATCACCGGGGATGTATTTCCTGCCGAGCCTGGCCCCAACAATCGCACCAACTATTGCACCCACAGTGTCTGTGTCGCCGCCACAATTTAGTGCGGCTTCCAAAGCTTGTTGAAAACTCCCACCGTGGCGCAACGAGGTATAAATGGCGACGGGAACAGAATGATAGGCGTAGCCCGTCACGCCGTTTTGCAAACCCAGTGCATCTGCAAAGCCTTCCACGGACATTTGTGATGCAAGTGCGCTGGCCAGTTGCTTGCAAACAGTCTGCCATTCGTCATCGCGGCCAAAACTTGCCAAATGCGCCAGCCATTCCTCCGCCGATTCGTTTTGGTTCACCGCCCAAGCAGCAGCCTCGGCGACGGCTAACGCGGCCGTCTCAGCTTTTGGATCCGTGTGAGTCAGTCGAGTCGAAGCCGACACAAAAGCCCGTCGCTTTTCTGCTTCATTCGCAAAATAGGCGCCGATGATGGCGCTGCGCATGGCCGGGCCGTTACCTGCGGATATGACGCCGCTTCGGCTGGGCGCATAGCCGACCCAGAGGCGGAGGATTGCTTTCAACGTGGCCAACCCAATCCCCGCAGGCAGGCCCAGCAACCATAGCCGGAGCTTCCACGCCAGACACCGCTGGAACGTAAGCGAATCATCGGGATGGGCG
>JANYFN010000078.1 GCA_025362675.1 Limisphaerales bacterium
GATCACCTCGGCCTCGTGGACAATTCGCGCAATCACACCTTGCTCGCGACGAAGCTAGCGGAACTCGGCCACGCGAACGCGATGATCAAATTCATTAAGGCCGAGGCGCCTGCGAGTTGGGAACGCAAAGCCGCCGCCGCGCCAACACCGTCGCCCGCACCCGCTAAATCTGTCTCGACAATTTTGCCAGCAAAATCAGTTGAACCCACGCCGTCCGCGCCCGCTGAAAAAAAACTCGCGCCCGTCGCCTTCAACAAAGACGAATTTAAAAACGATCCGCTCATCCAAAAGGCGCTGGAGATATTCAAGGGAACGATTGTGGAAGTGCGGGCGTAATAATCCAAAATCTAAAATCCCGAATCTAAAATTAATTCTATGTCACTCGGCAAACTCATGAAACAGGCTGCGAAAATGCAGCAACAAATGGAACAAATTCAAGCCAGCCTCGCCACCCGCACGGTCGAGGCCACTAGCGGCGGCGGCGCGGTGAAGGTCGTCGCGAAATGCGATGGCACGCTGGCGTCCATCAAGATTGATCCGCAGGCGTTGAATCCGTCTGACGCGCAAGTCGTGGAAGACATGATTCTCATCGCGGCGAATCAGGCGCTGAATCAAGCCAAGGAAATTTCCACCGCCGAAATGGGCAAAGCTACGGCGGGATTCAATCTGCCGGGAATGATGTAGAAAGGTTGAAGGATGAATTATGAAGGATGAAACAATTTGCGAGCGCGTGCTGATCACGTTTCATCCTTCATCCTTCTCACTTCACACTTGTTAAGATGCTTCCCGAACCCATCGTCGCACTAACCGCCGCGCTGAGCAAGTTGCCCGGCATTGGTCCACGTTCCGCCGAACGCGTGGCGCTGCATCTGGTGCAAACCGATCCCGCCATCGTGCGCCAGCTCGCTGGCGCCATTTTGATCGCGCGCGAAAAAATCCAATTCTGCACCACGTGCGGAGCGCTCACGGAAAAATCTCCTTGTTTTACTTGTGAAGATTCGCGGCGCGACGCTTCGATTGTTTGTGTGGTGGAACGCGCCGTGGATATTTTGAGCATCGAAAAATCCGGCACGTTTCGCGGCAAGTTCCATGTGCTCGGGGGGAAAATTTCCCCGCTCGACGGCGTCGAGCCGGATGACCTGCGCATTGCGGATTTGGAAAAGCGTCTGACCACCGAACCCATCAAGGAAATCATCATCGCGCTCGGCACGGATGTGGAAGGCGACGCCACGAGCCACTATCTTGCGAAGCGACTGGCGCGTCCGAGCCTGAAAATTTCCCGCATCGGCTTCGGATTGCCCGCCGGTAGCGGTTTGGAATTTGCCGATGAACTCACGCTCAACCGCGCCCTCGAAGGTCGCCGGGAGATGCACTGAATTCACCGCGCCGCCAAGCACGGCGTCTTTGCTGCTGAAATGCAGCTTGGCAAGTGAAGCTCACAGCGTAAAACTGTGTGTGCCCATGCCATGAAAACCAAATTTCTTCTGTGTTTCACTTTTTGCAGCCTCGTTGGCTTTTCTATTTTCGCCCAAACTGCCGTGAAAGATATTTTCACACCCGCTGTGCCGGAATCCGTGCGGATCAGCGGGCGGCTCGGTGAGAAACTGGATTTGTGCATCAACAATCGTTTGCTCGCACAAGACATCGAACCACTGGTCGCGCCGTATCGGGTGAAAACGGAAATCGGCGGCGCAGATTGGCGCTGCGAATATTGGGGCAAATGGTTCACCTCGCTGACTCTGGCCGACGCGTATCATTCCACACCAGCCACACGCGAGAAACGCGATGAAGCGACGAGGGCTTTGATCGCCACAGCCGCGCCGGATGGGTATCTCGGCACGCGCACGCCTGCACATCGTTTGGACGGCTGGGATGTTTGGGGCCGCAAATATGCACTGCTCGGATTGATGGCCGACTACGACCGAACACACGACGCAACGGTGCTGGAGGCAGCGCGCCGAGAAGCCGACGTTTTGATCACCGAGCTTGGCCCAGGCAAGGTGAACATCGCTGACATTGGCGAATGGAATGGTTTGCCCGCCTCTTCAGTTTTGGAACCGGTGGTGTTGCTTTACGAACGGACGGGCGAGAAAAAATATTTGGATTTTGCCGAACACATTGTCGCCTGCTGGAGCGCGCCGTCGAAACGGTTGCCAGCCGGAATGAGATTGGTGGAGGATTCGCTCGCGGGGAAAAATCCCGATCTGATGTGCGCGCCGAAAGCTTACGAGATGATGTCGTGCTTCGAAGGTTTGTGTGAACTCTACCGCGCCACTGGCAAACGTGATTATCTCGAAGCCTCAATCAAACTTGCCGATGGCATCTTCCGCGAGGAATCAACTTTCGTGGGCTGCGGCACGCGAGGCGAAGTTTGGTTTAGCGGTGCGAAGCAACAAACCGGCGTCGTGGACAAGCCGATGGAAACCTGCGTGACGGTGACCTGGATGAAATTTTGCGATCAGCTTTTGCGCCTCACCGGCGACGTGCGTTACGCCGACGAGCTGGAAAAAAATCTCTACAACGGATTGCTCGGGGCGATGATGGCGGACGGAAAATGGTGGGCATACTTCGACGGCTTGATGGGCGTGCGCGTGCCAAGCTATGTGCAACACGCCGACGTGGCGCTGAGCTGCTGCGTGGTGAATGGTCCGCGCGGGCTGATGCTGACGCCGTTCTGGGCGTTCATGCAAAGCGCCGACGGTCCGGTCGTTAATCTTTACGCACCCGGCAGCGCGCAGATCGGTGATGTGAAATTGGAACTCACCGGCGACTATCCGGTGAGCGACAAAGTTGAAATCAAAGTGACGCCCGCAAAAACCGCCGAGTTCACGCTGTCACTGCGCATTCCTGTCTGGAGCGAACAGACCACTTTGAAAGTGAATGGCAAAGAAATCCCGGTTACGCGCGGCTACGCGAAAATTCATCGGACGTGGCGCAAGGGTGACAAAGTCAGCATCACTTTTGATCTGCGCGCCAAGACGGTTGAATTGAATGGCCAAGTTGCACTGCAACGTGGACCGATGGTGTTGTCGCTGGACAACCGGCTTACGCCCGCCACGGCTGGACAGGTAACGCTCGAACGCAATCCCGAGCTGAAACCGAATCCAGCCGCCGCGAAAAAAATCGGCGCGTGGATGGCGTTCGATATGGGTGGGCTGACGTTTTGCGATTATGCCTCCGCCGGCAACGCCTTCACCGAGCAAAATATTTTCCGCACTTGGCTGCCACAGCCGCTGGACATGGAAAAAGTTTATGTGACCGGCCAGACGTGGCGAACGCTTTCGCACGCGTCGGCGTGGACGAATCCACCCAAGCCACGGCCGCACGTGACAGACCCGAAGCACGATCTGGCCTTGGCCGCGAATGGTGCCACCGCCACGTCGGACAGTGAATTTGCAAATGAACTGGGCTGCACGAGTGAAGTGATTGATGGCATTCTGGCCACACCGGAAGATTTTTCGAATCGCTGGCACTCGTCGCTCGATCAGCCGCATCCGCATTGGGTCGAAGTGCATCTCGCCAAGCCGGCGAAAATTTCCACAGTGGTGATTCATTTCGCGGACCCGGCCGGCATTCCCGTGAGCTTTGAAGGTTCGGTGCGAGTCAACGGACAGGAACGTCAAATCATCAACGTGACGGACAACCATGAAACGAAAATTATTCGGGCGAAGATCAAGCCGGTGATGACAGATTCCTTCCGACTGACGATACGCGCTTCTGCCAATCCCGCCTTCGCGAATGCCGCGCAAGTGAGCGAAATCGGGCTATACTGATCGCATCCGTTTGCATCGAAAGTCGCGCCTGAGTTGATACTACTGGATTGGTTTTTTGTGAATTTCGTGTTTCCTTTTGCGCCATGCATTCGCAACCCGCCATCATTTTTGACCTCGGCAAAGTCCTCGTGGACTTTGATTATTCCATCGCCGCCAAAAAAATTGCCGCGCGCAGCGAGAAGGCGCCGGAAGATCTTCACGCATTTCTCGGCAGCTCTCCGCTGCTGGTGGATTACGAATCCGGGCGGCTCACGCGCCAAACTTTTTACGAAGCCATCCGCAACGCCATTAGTTTTCGCGGCGACCTTGCGGAATTCGGCGGCTACTTCGCGGATATTTTTTCCGAGATGCCCGGCACGATTGCGCTGCACACCGAACTGCGGCAGCGTGGGTTTAAGACCTTTATTTTTTCCAACACCAACGACCTTGCCATTGAACACGTCCAGCGCGATTTCCCCTTCTTCAAAAACTTCGATGGCTACATCTATTCCTACGAAGTCGGCGCGATGAAACCGTTGCCGGAAATCTATTCTGCGATGGAAAAAATGTGCGGACGCAACGGGGCGGATCTGATTTATCTGGATGACCGCGCGGAAAATATCGCGGCGGGCGCAGCACGCGGTTGGCGGGCCATTCTGCACGAGTCGCCGGAGAAATCGCGGCAGGAACTGGTTAAGCTCGGAGTGCTTTAACTCGCGCAGCGCTTCATTGTTCCGTCATTTGGTAGCGCCGCGAGCAGTTCCGCCACCGTTTTTGCCTGTCCCGGCAAAATTATTCTGGGCGCGATTTCATTCAATGGCTGCAACACAAATCGTCGCAGGTGCGCGCGCGGATGCGGCAAAATTAATTCGGGCGAATTCCGCGTTTCTTTCCCGAACGCGATTAAGTCAAGATCCAGCGGACGAGCTTCGTTGAGAATTTTTTTGGGCGTGCGGCCAAAAACTTTTTCCAAGTCCTGCATCTTGGCCAACAGCGACTCCGGCGTTTCGCCTTTCTGCGGAATGAAACCGACGACCGCGTTTAAAAACTTGGGCGAACCGGGCGGGCAATCCACGGGCGTCGTTTGCCAGAGCGATGATTTTAGAAGCGGGGTCTGGGAAAATTTTTGCAGCCGCACCAGCACATCTAAAATTATTTCTTGCGACTCACCAAGATTGGAACCCAGCGCGAGGATGGCAAGCGAGGATGGAGGATGGAGGATGGAGGATGGCATCAGTTATCAAACCATGCTAAACCATTCGGCAATTTTTGCGCGGCGTATTCGAGGTGCAGCACGCGGCGGTGGCACGGGCTTTCGGCTGGCGATGAGGAATGCAGCAACAGCGGCCGCATCAGCAGTGCGCCTCCCTTTTTAACTTCGCAAATGACCGGCTTACTGGCAGCCGTCAGCTGTGCAATTTTCGCCGTTGGAATTTTTCCTGAACGGTGTGAGCCAGCGATCACTTTCAAACCGCCGTTGCTGGCATCGCAATCATCCAGATAAATCCGCAGCGTAATCATCGCCGCGAGAATTTCTTCCGGCGGATGCACATGAAGAATTTCGTCCTTCATTGACCAGGCCGTGAAACCCGGCGTCTTGATTTGATTCGCAACGGCAATCGCCAAATCTTGATGCCACGGCACCAGCCAGTTTGCGTCGGGGTTCTTGTCGAAAAAAATAGCGCGAACAGCAAAGAAATCGCGGTTAGCGGTTTGATGAAGCAGTCGAGTAATCGCCGGGGATTTTGCAAAAGCAGAAACGAGCGGATTCGTCCGCAGCAAATTTCTTACGCCGCCAATCCGATTTTTTGCCAATTTGATTTGGTGATCAAACAACGGCGACAACGCGGCGGTAAGTTCGTCACACACATTCTCGCTGACCAACGAATTGATGATTTGAAACCCGTCCTGCGCGAAGCGGCTAAAGCCGTTTGATTCTGAATTCTGAATTCTGAATTCCGAATTCATTTCAACCCCAAAACATCCTGCATATCGTAGAGGCCGGGCTTTTGCTGCACGAGCCATTGGGCGGCGCGGAGGGCGCCGTTCGCGAACGTGTCGCGGCTGGAGGCTTTGTGCGTGAGTTCGACGCGCTCGCCGACATTGGCGAAAATGACGGTGTGATCGCCCACGACATCGCCGCCGCGAATGGCGTGGATGCCGATTTCGTTTTGCGTGCGGGCACCGATGATGCCTTTGCGCCCGTGCCGCAACGCTTCGGCGAGCTGAACTTTGCGGACATCGCCGAGAATTTCCAGCAGCGTGGTGGCCGTGCCGCTGGGCGCGTCTTTTTTCAGGCGATGGTGCATCTCGACGACTTCCAAATCGAAATCATTTCCCAAAATTTCCGCCGCCTTGCGCGTGAGCCAGAAGAGCGTGTTGACGCCGGTGGAAAAATTCGTCGCCAGCACCATGGGAATTGCCGGTTGGCGATTTACGATTGCCGATTTTTCAGTTTCGGAAAATCCGGTCGTGCCGATGACAATGGACTTTTTATTTTTCGCGCACAGTTCCACAATGCCGGGTGTGGCGGTGTGCGCGCTGAAATCAATCACGACATCGCACTTGGCAATGACCGCAGCCAGATCATCGTTGCGGCCAATGGCGGCAACAATTTCCAAGTCGCGAAAATTTTTCGCGCAGGAAATCAGCGCGGCTCCCATGCGACCTTTAGCGCCCGTGATGATGACTTTGGTCATAATCGTAATTTGTTTTGCTAGAGTTCAGGCTTCAGCCTGTTCCCGATAAGCTAAAGCTTGAACTCCAACGGCTTATTCCAACACATCGCACCGCTTGAGCGTGGTGCGGAGAATGTCCCAGTTCTTGGGATTCATCGGCACCAACGGCAAACGATATTCTTCTTCAACCATTTTCATCATCGCCAGCGCCGCCTTGACGGGCGTCGGATTGGTCTCGATGAACAAATCTTTGAAAAGCGGATAAAATCGTGCGTGCAACGCATACGCTTTCTTGGCGTCGCCGCGCGCAAACAAATTCACCATCTGCGACACTTCTTTCGGAATCACGTTCGACGCCACGCTGATGACGCCATTCGCGCCGACCGACATGAACGGCAGCGTGAGCGAATCATCGCCCGACATGATCTCAAACTTCGCCCCAAGGGCCGCGCGCAGTTGCGATACGCGATCGCAGCTCCCGCCAGCTTCCTTGATGCCCACGATATTTTTGCATTCATTCGCGAGGCGCTTCACCGTGTCCACCGCGATCTCGATGCCGCAGCGACCGGGAATGCTGTAGAGCACGATCGGCAACTTCGTTTCCCGTGCGATGGCTTTGAAATGTTGGAACAAACCTTCTTGCGTAGGCTTGTTGTAATACGGCGCCACTTGCAGCGAACCATCCGCGCCCGCCTTTTCCGCCTCTTTCGTCAGGTAAATCGCTTCCGTAGTCGAGTTACCACCGGTGCCCGCGAGCACTTTGATTTTGCGCGCGGCGAACTTCACCGACAACGCGATGATCTTGATATGTTCTGCGTAGTCCACCGTGGGCGATTCGCCCGTGGTGCCGACCGGGACGATACCGTCCACGCCGCCCTTGATTTGGAATTTGACGAGGCGCTCCAGCGCGGCTTCATCCACCTGGCCGGTGCGAAACGGCGTAACAATCGCAGTATAAGTTCCCGTGAACATAGTATTTTTAGAGACGGTCAGCATACCGGAAACACCGTCGTTGGCGAGCGGAAATAAGGGGCACCACCGAAAACCACCTTGCCAACGCCTCCGTCCCCTGCCCGCCTGACAACCGTAAAAACAGACGTTTGCATCGCCGTATTTCACCCTCAGGCAATCATTTTTACACCTTCCGCCGCCCTTGCGGAAGTTTGCTTTGTCGCTTTGCAAGCTTCCGAAGCTCCCTCGGAAACTTCGTTTGTCTCACTGGAAGCTTGCTTGGAGACGACCTCAACCTCAAAAATCGCTTATAAATTCGCAATTTCCGCTCTTTCCTCGGCCCGCAGTTGTATTAGAATGGTTACCATGATTTCGAACCTACAGCGGTGATGTCTGAAATCGTGAAGTGAACGCGGATCTTGTTTCTGGGGCAGCAAGCGAGGTGAAAATTGGACAGCCAGATCAATTTTTAGGCACATCAAGGCTGATTCTGGCAAGAATCGTGCTTGGTTGTGCTTCGGACCGCCGGCTAAGACGGGTTGACCGATCCGCCGAGGTTACTCAAAATGTTTAAATTGTTTTTGCAGATTAAAAGTATTTGGCGAATCGCCTTGTTGGTCAGTGTGTTAACGCCCTCTGCCCTCGTCCTGGGTAGCGCCAATGTGTTGACGTATCACAATGACCCCGCCCGCACCGGCCTAAATACTAATGAGACAATTTTGACCCCTGCCAACGTCAATGCGGCAAATTTTACCCGTTTGTTCACCTTGCCCGTGGATGGTTATGTCTATGCCCAGCCGTTAGTGGTAACAAATGTCACTTTTCCAAACCTCGGCGAAGTGCATGATGTCGTTTATGTGGCCACAGAACACGATAGCGTTTATGCCTTCGATGCTAATAATAGCGGTTCGCCGCTCTGGCAGGTGAGCTTCATCAATCCCGCCGCCGGCATCACCACGGTCACTTCCGATGACGTGAATTGCGACGATCTCGTGCCGGAAGTAGGCATCACGAGCACGCCGGTCATAGATCCCGACAGCGGAACGATCTACGTTTGCGCGCGCACCAAAGAGGTCGTTGGTAGCGTGACGAATTATTTTCACCGACTGCACGCGCTAGATCTGGGAACCGGGGCGGAAAAATTTGGCGGGCCGGTCGAAGTCACCGCGAACGTAGCCGGCTCGGGCGACGGAACCGATGGTGCCGGCCATGTGGCATTCAATCCTTTAACCCAGTTCAACCGCACCTCGCTCCTACTGAATCAAGGCGTGGTGTATGTAGGATCGGCGGCCCATTGCGATAATGGTCCGTATCATGGCTGGCTGCTGGGATATGGCGCACAGACGCTTACCTTAAATAATGCGTTCAATACGACGCCCAACGGCGGGATGGGCGGTATTTGGATGGCCGGCTGTGGCCCCGCCTGTGATGCCAACGGCAACATCTATGTTATCACCGGCAACGGCACTTTTGATCCCACGCCGGGCGTGAATTGTTTCGGCGACAGCTTTTTAAAACTGTCCACGACTAATGGTTTGAAAGTGGCGGACTATTTCACGCCTTACGATCAAGCGTTTTTAAGCAGTGCGGACTTAGACCTCGGTTCCGGCGGGGCATTGGTGCTGCCGGATGAAGTTGGCAGCGCCGCCAACCGACACTTGCTAGTCGGAGCTGGCAAGGAAGGCACCATCTATCTGATCAGCCGCGATAACATGCGCCACTACAGTGCTGCCAATAACAATGCGATCGTGCAATCTCTAACGGGCATCATTGGGGAATGCTTTTGCACGCCAGCTTACTTCAATAAAAAAATCTATTGGCTGGGCACCGGTGACATACTTAAAGCATTTACGATCACCAACGGCCACCTCTCCACCAGCCCAACTTTACAAGCCAATACGACCTTTGGTTTTCCTGGAGCGACCCCCAGCATCTCGGCCAACGGCACCAACAACGGTATCGTTTGGGCTTTGCAAACCGATGATTACAAAAACAACGGCCCGGCGGTGCTCCATGCCTATGATGCCAACAACTTGTCCGTGGAGCTTTACAACAGTAGTCAAGCGGGCGGGCGCGACCAAGCCGGAATCGCCGTGAAATTCACCGTGCCCACCATTGCCAATGGCAAAGTATTTGTCGGTGGTCAATACTCCCTTTCAGTTTACGGATTAGGCACAGCTCTATCCACACCAGTCATTAATCCTAGCAGTGGCGTGTTTGCCAATTCGGCTTATGTAACAATCTCCGAGAGCAGCCCCGGCACCGCCATTTATTACACCCTTGATGGCACGACCCCGACCACCAGCGCCATTCCTTACACCGGTCAATTTCAAATAACTGACTCAACTCACATCGCTGCCCGCGCGTTCGCAACTGGAGCATTCGATAGCGGCATCGGCACGGCCGACATAACCGTTATCCATCCCAACATAGACACAATCAATCCATCCTGTTCGATACTCTCGCCGACTTCCGGCCAGCGTTGGAGCAACGCTGTTTTCAACGCCACTGGTAGGGCCGGAGATAATCAAGCCGTAGCCAACGTTTACTATAACTTAAATAACAATGGCTGGAATTCCGCAGCCACTGGCGATAGTTGGGCTAACTGGTCTGCGTCCTTCACTTTGAGCCCGGGAACAAATACGCTCTATGCCTATGCCATTGATTCGGCTGGCAATCAATCGTCCACTGATTCCGCAACAATTAATTATATTGCCTACGAATCATTGCCCGTATGCTTCGATAGCAATAGCGGCACTATTTCACCAAACTATAAAAACGCCTCACTTCAAATCGGCGCGAACTATACCATGACTGCCACCGCCAAGGCGGGTTATGCATTTGTTAACTGGATGGATAATAGTGGCTACGTTTTAAGGAACAAACCAGCGATCAAGTTCACGATGACTTCCGGCTTGGCTTTAGTGGCTAACTTTATAGATATTAGCCGGCCAACAGCAAGCATCACCAACCTTCCGGCCAACGGCGTTGTTAGCAACGACTTATTCATTATCCAAGGTAAGGCAGCGGACAATGTCGGCGTTGCGAATGTGTATTATAATTTAAATGATTACGGCTGGTATGTCGCTAACTCTGATAATAACTATGCAAGCTGGTCGGGTCTGGTTGATTTAAAACCGGGAACTAACTTTATAACCGTTTCAGCGAACGATGCCGCTGGGAATTACTCCATCAAAACCACCAACCGAATCATTTACATCGTCAGCGGAGCGATAACCATCCGCACCAATATTAACGGCGGCGGCATAACTCCCAATTACAACAACACCTTGTTACAAATAGGAATGAACTATACCGTAACCGCGACACCTAAACCGGGTTTCTTGTTTACAAATTGGACTGACAACAACAACTCCGTGGTTACGAACACCGCGACGTTGAAGTTTACCATGTCGTCGAATCTTTTGTTCACCGCAAATTTCACGGACATCGGCAAACCGCTGGTGAGTATAGCCAACATACCGGTTACGGGCATGATCAGTAACAGTTTATTCAGTATCAAGGGCAAGGCGAGTGATAACCTCGCCGTGGCCAACGTCTATTACAACCTGAACGACAGCGGCTGGAACAGTGCCGACACAACGAACAACTGGACTAATTGGACTGGCCTCGTCAGTTTAAATCCGGGAACAAATTACATCGCGATTTCCGCCAAAGATGACGCCGGTAACTACTCTATAAGTAATAGCTTTCGCTTGATCTACGTCGTCAGCGGCATTCTAACGATCAACACCAACGGCAAGGGCTACATCAGTCCCGTAGGAAACGGCGCCCTCTTGCAAATCGGTAAGGAATATACTCTTGCTGCCACACCCGGCATCGGCTTTGTCTTTTCGAACTGGTCAGACGCCTCAAGCACGCTGGCTACTAACAAACCGGCTTTGAAGTTTGTAATGAAATCCAACTTGGTTTTAACCGCTCATTTTGTTGATGTTAGCAAGCCGGTTCTATCCGTATTGAGCCCGCTATCCTCAACGATTGCGACCGCCGAGTATTTTAACGTAATCGGTAAAGCCGCAGATAACGCAGCGGTTGCTGATGTGCGCTATCAAATAAATAATGGGGCCTGGTATTCCGCAAATACCACCAACAACTGGATCAATTGGATGGTGACCCTCGATCTTACTCCGGGAACTAATTACTTTGCCGCTTATGCTACGGATACCAGTGGTAATGTTTCCCTTACAAATCTGGTAAAATTTATTTACAAAACTGCCCCGGACAGTTTGATTGGTTTGAAAGCCGAAATCACACCGGATGGTGGCACTACTTCTGAAATGGCTTTTGGCGCGGGTGTCTTCAGTCAAAATTCAAGCGACCTCAATAATCCCAATGGCGTGGGCGTTTATGCTTATACCAAGCTAAATCCGAATACTGGCCTGCTCAAAACCACTTTCACCCGGCCACCGAGGTTAACCAACGATGTCAACGCGGCAACGCAAGTGCTTAATCTGTATTTTGGCGCGCCGAGCCAGGCCAGATACATCAACACTAATAATGGCAACACTGGCGGGATCATTTTCGCCTCCACTCCGACTTTGGCACCACCTAACTTGTTCAATCAAACTGTTGTGGTTGTGGATGAAAATGGCGGTGGCAACAGCACTCGGTTTACTCTTGTGCAATCTATTGAATCAGACCTACTCACCCACATTACAAACGCCCCGATTTCATATGCTTACGCGCCTTATGGCCCTCTGACCGGGTTGATTAGACAGACTGGAAGCAACGGAGTGGCTTATACTTTTGCCACCGCGCGCGGAACGAACTATGGCACTACCTATTCTGAAGCTTACGATCTATCTGGAAATATGACCGGTGCCAGACAGGGCGTTTTCGGCTTGGCCTCACAACGTAAATCCGGAAATTCGCCCACCAATTTAATCAGCCGTGGTGCGTTGGTAACGTCTCCCGGCGACCGCTTCAGCTTGTCCTTTGACGTTAACTCATTTACGCAACTAGATGCTAATAACCATTCGATCATCGAAGGAACCGGTAGCTATGACTACATCCTTGTCGATACAAACACTGGCATTCTCAATTTGAATTTCACCTCAAGCTCCCAAACGTCCTCGGCGCTTTTCATGTTTGCATCGCCAAACTTCGCGGTCTTTACCAACCTAGACACGACGATGGGCACAGCGATCTTCAAATAGTATTCGGCCTGATTCTTTGTTGAGCCGAGAAGACCATTTTGATGGTTGGAGCCATGACCTTGCTAAAAGCTTTCGGGCTTTCAATCACTGTTGACGAATCTACCCACAAAGTGTTCCATGGCTTCGACGGTTTGGCTGAATCAAAATTTCGAATCCTTATGAAAACACTTTTTCTGGCAGGTCTATTAACTTGGGCGAACCTGCTTTGCGGTTGCGACAAACAGGCCAAAATCAATAGCCAAAAAATTGATGCCTTGTCCGAGCGAATGACTCATCAGGAACAAATCCAGTCCAAGCAAATGGCATTGCTACAGGCACAGATGGCGATGCTGGCTCCGCAATTGGACAAGGAAACGAGCGCTTATTTTGAAAAAAACCATGACTACGCTCTGTTCTTCCATACTAACACTTTATTTTTGCTGATCACCATCGGTAAACAAATCGAGGCGCAGCTGCAAGCGGCGGAGGTGGCCCGCAACGAACAAAATTCGCGCGCCTATAATTATCACACCAACCAAGTGAGCACGGCGTATCTTTGCGCCGCGCAGATCGAGGAAGAATTGACCAGTCTCGCAAAAAAACTTGAAGAGCAAATCAACACTGAAACCCGGCAAACCGCCACCGGCTTAAGCAATGCCTTGGTGAATCAAATCACGGCGGCCACGAAGCCCACCCCAGCCGACCTCGACTGGCGCAAACAAATGCAGCTGCAATCTGTGCAAATTCAGCACACGCTCGAATCAATAAGTGCCAAGCTATCTACCCCGAATATCCTCCCACCCGTTGCTCCGGCGACCCTTGAGGCTTCCTCCAGTAATTCGCCGCCGGCTAAATAATTTCACTCCGCCCCCAGATTTGCTAGACTCGTCGCAATGCATTGGTTGCAATCGCTCGACACCGCGCTGTTTCATTTCATCAACAGCTCGCTCGCTAATCCGTTCTTCGACTGGCTGATGCCCCGCTTGAGCGGGAACGGAGTCCCGTGGTTGTCGGCAGTATTCATAGCGGCTCCCGTGATTTTTTATTTTGGCAGGGCGCGGATGCGGTTGTGCCTGCTGTTCATGTTTGTCGTCGTGGCCCTCGGCGGCGCATTCGTCATTGATCCCATCAAAGACTCTAGCTCACGTCCCCGTCCGTTTGTCGTTCTGAAAGATGCGCGACTCTTCGGCGCGATTGGCAAAGGCTACGTTCCACCGATGGCGAATGGTGAACTCCCGCCCAACGTCAACCGTCATAGTATGCCGTCGGCACATTCGGCGAACTGGTTCGCGCTCGCCACCGTGGGATTTTTCTTTTACCGGCGCAATGCTTGGATTTTATTTTTGATCGCGGCGGGCGTCGCCTTTTCGCGTGTTTATAACGGCGTGCATTATCCCACGGACGTTCTCGCCGGAGCCATTTTGGGTAGCGGTTATGCCATCGCTTTTATGCTCGGCGCCCAAATGGTTTGGAATTTTTTCGGCCAGAAAATTTTCCCGGCGTGGCACGAACAATTACCAAATCTGTTACATCCTGTTTCACGCATCACGCATCCCGCATCAGCCAAATCGGAAATCGAATGGGTTCGTCTCGGCAATCTCCTCATCGCGCTTGCGCTCATTGGCCGCTGGCTTTATCTCGCCAGCGGCATCGTCAATTTAAGCGGCGATGAAGCATATCAATGGCTTTGGTCAAAACACCTAGCCCTTTCGTATTACAGCAAGTCACCGGGCATAGCCTATTTGCAATGGATCGGCACTTCCCTGTTCGGCGATACGGAATTTGGCGTGCGTTTTTTTTCGCCGCTACTCGCCGCAGTCATGAGCTGGCTGTTGCTGCGTTTCATGGCACGTGAGATTGGTGGCCGCGCGGCATTTGTGCTTCTGCTAATGACGTTCGCCGCGCCGCTGCTCGTCGTTGGTTCTGTGCTCATGACCGTTGACCCGCCCTTGGTTTTATTTTGGATGTGGTCTGTCATCGTTGGTTGGCGAGCCATACAAGCCGACGGCAAAACCCGCGATTGGATCATGGCCGGAATCACACTTGGCCTCGGATTTCTTTTCAAATACACCGCCGCCTTACAACTCCTCTGCTGGGCGATGTTCTTCTGTCTGCAGCCCGGCGCGCGCCATCATCTCAAAAAAATTGGCCCGTGGCTTGCGCTGGGAATCTTTGCCCTCTGCACTTTGCCCGTGATCATTTGGAATGCCCAGCACCACTGGACCACCGTCGATCATGTTCTCGGCGATGCTGGCAAAAATGGAACCTGGCGTCCGACGCTGGATTACTTTTGGGAATTTATCGGTGCGGAAGCCGGGCTGTTGAACCCCATTTTTTTCATCGCCGCGCTGTGGGCCATGTGGGGCGCATGGCAGCGTCGCGCCGAAAAACCGCTGTGGTTTTTTCTATTATGCATGAGTGCACCCGTATTTTTTGGCCACTGGCTTTTCTCACTTCACTCCCGCGTGTTACCCAACTGGATTGCCGCCGCCGTGCCGCCGATGTTTTGCCTCACTGTCGCGTTCTGGAGTGAAAGCAAATTCCGCCTCAAACCGTGGCTGACCGTCGCGATGTTACTCGGCCTCGTCGCCTCAATTTTCATGCACGACAGCCGGTTGATTGGCCGAGTCTTTGGCCAACCACTGCCCGGTGATGCCGACCCCGCCCATCGCTCCGTCGGTTGGCGCGAAACTGCGCAACTTGTCGAAACCGAACGCGTGCGTTTTGATACCAACGCCTTCATCATCGCCGATCATTACAGCACGACCGGGCTTTATTCGTTTTACAATCCGCCCGCCCGCGCCGCCGCTGCGACCGCCAAGCCACTAGTCTATTGCCTCGATTCCGATGAACCGATGAACCAGTTTTTTTTCTGGAACGAATACAATTATCGTCAACATCGGCACGGCGAAAACGCCATCTACGTCATCCGTCTCGATCCGTATCCGCTAGAAAAAAACTGGCTGTGGAAATGGCTTCAACACGAACCGATTCACTTCCGCGAAATCCCCGCCCGGCGTTCCGTGCCACCACGCCTCGCCGATGAATTTGAGTCCGTCACCGACCTTGGCATCCGCGAAATTAAAATCCGCGACGGGCGCATCTTCCAGCGAGTGCAAGTTTTTAGCTGCACTCATTTGAAATAAAATGCCGCCGACGGAAATCTTGTTGCCGGTGCGCGACTACGACCTCGCTGCCACGCTCGACTCTGGCCAGGTTTTCCGCTGGCAAGCAATTGGAAATGAGTGGCACGGAGTTTTAGGTCAACATTCGCTACGCCTTGCCTCAACCGAAAACGGAACCCACGCCACCGCCGGCGCCCCGGTGAAAGACTGGAATTTTCTACGACATTTTTTACAGACGGAAACGAATCTCTCTGCGATTTTGAAAACATTTCCAACGGATGCGCCAATGAATACGGCTGTTTCATCATGTCCCGGACTGAGATTACTCCGTCAAGATCCTTGGGAATGTCTCGCCTCGTTTATTCTTTCTTCGACGAAACAAATTGTCCAAATCCGTCAAATCGTGGCCCTACTTTGCGAGCGGTTTGGCGATCCGACTTTGGGTGGACACGCCAAATGTTTTCCCACGCCAGAACGAATTGCCGCGGCCACGGAAGCCGAATTGCGCAGTTGCAAAATGGGTTTTCGCGCGCCCAGCTTGCACGCCGCCGCACGGGCGATTGCCGGAGGAAAAATGGATTTGGGAAAAATCTGTTCGCTCGACTACGCCGCTGCGCGCGAAGAATTGATGACCTTACGAGGTGTCGGCGGAAAAATTGCCGACTGCGTATTGCTTTTCGGCTACGGTTTTGACACCGCGTTTCCGGTGGACGTTTGGATCGAACGCGCGTTGCAGGAACTTTATTTTCCGCGCCGTCGCGCCAGTGAAAAAAGATTGCGTAAATTCGCCGCCACGCATTTCGGACCGCACGCCGGTTACGCGCAGCAGTATCTTTTTCATTATATGCGCACCAAGTGGCAATAGTTTCCGATGCCAGCCTAACCAGTTTTGGTTATTCAATTGCGAACTGGCTGGTTTAACCTCAACCATTGCCAAACGTAACCAAGCCATGCCAAGAGCGTTTCTAATTCTGCTCACGATTTCGATCACATTCGCGGCGCAAATTCTTTGCGCCGGCGAAAATAATATCCCGCTCGCCGGTGAGTGGCGGTTTGGAATGGATCGCCGTGATGTCGGCTTGAATGAACATTGGTTCAGCAAAAAACTGTCGGCCAACATCCAGTTGCCGGGAATTTTGCAGGCGCAGGGCTACGGCGACGATATTAGCACCAACACGCCGTGGGTGAGCACGCTGGGCGATGCGTGGTGGAAAATCCAGCCGAGAGAATTGCGCGAACATTTTTCGCCGCCGAGCCACGTCAAGGTGCCGTTTCTATCGCAACCACCAAAGCATTATCTCGGAGCCGCGTGGTATCAGCGGGACATCGTGATTCCGGCGAGTTGGAGCGGCAAACATTTGACGCTGTTTCTCGAACGGGTGCATTGGAAATCAACCGTCTGGCTGGACGAAAAGGAGATTGGCTCGGACATCAGCTTGAGCACGCCGCACGAATTTGATTTTGGGATGAGCGCGCCGGGCAAACATCGCCTCACCATCCGCGTGGACAATCGCACGCAGCTTCCACTCGCCGGGCATCTGGTGGATTCGCACAGCATCTCCGACGCGCTCAGCGCGACGTGGAACGGCATCATGGGAAAAATGGAACTGCGCGCCACGCCGCCGGTGTGGATTGAGGATGTGCAGATTTTTCCGAAGGTCGAAAGTAAATCCGCCGTCATTCGCGGACAAATCAAAAACATCAATGGGCGAACCGCGACGAAAACCATTTGGCTTGGAATCATGAGCGAGCTTCAATCGAGTTTGTTCACACCTTCGACAAATAAAACAATTATCGTCCCGCCGACTGGCACCAATTTTGAAATTGAAATTCTTTCCAAATTTCCAACAGTCACCTGGGATGAATTCCATTCTGTGCGATATGGCATTGCGACCGCACTTGGTGATCCAAAATGGCAAATGGAAACGACCGGTTGGTTTCCTTTCGGCCTGCGCGAAATCACGACGCACGACAAAGACATTTTTATCAATGGCCGTCCAGTCAATCTGCGCCTCACACATTTCGGCGGCGATTTTCCGCTGACAGGTTATCCGGCGATGGATGTCGCCTCGTGGAAAAAAATTATCCGGGCGTGCAAAGATTACGGGCTGAACGGAATTCGTTTTCATTCGTGGTGTCCGCCGGAAGCGGCGTTTGAAGCAGCGGATGAAATGGGGTTTTATCTCCAGCCGGAGTGCGGCCTGTGGGCGGATTTCGGCAACGCGCCGACACGCGAATTTCTTGAAGCCGAAACTGCGCGCATTCTCAAAGCCTACGGCAATCATCCGTCGTTCATTTTGCTGTCGCCGAGCAACGAGCCGAAAAATTATTCGCGCTATCTGCCGCAGTGGGCGTTGACGAATTACGCGCAGGATAATCGCCGCCTCTATTCCGCCGCGACCGGTTGGTCCGATCCGTCGCAGGTGAATGGAGGCGCGCAATTCGCCACGCTCGTCCGCTTCGGCAACGGGCAATTGCGAAATTCCTCCGGCTGGTTTGGTGGCGATTATCATGAAGCACTTACGGATGTTCACATTCCCGTCTTGTCGCATGAAGTCGGCCAGTGGTGTGCGTATCCCGATTTCGATGTCATGAAAAAATTCACCGGCTACTTGCAACCGGGCAACTACGAGATTTTCAAATACATCGCGGAACAAAACGGGGTCTTGGAGCAGAATAAAAAATTCGCGAGCGCCTCGGGTCGTTTTCAACTCGCCTGCTACAAGGAAGAGATCGAAGCGAACTTGCGCACGCCTGGCCTCGCCGGTTTTCAACTACTCGATCTGCACGATTATCTTGGCCAAGGCACGGCGCTCATCGGCTTGCTCGACGCGTTTTGGGAAAGCAAAGGCTACGTTACGCCGGAGGAATTTCGGAAATTCTGCGGGCCGGTTGTGCCATTGGCGTGGCTCAAGAAACGCGTGTTCACTACGGATGAAAAACTGGAAGCGGACATCGGCTTGGCGCAGTTTGGGCCGACTGAATTGATGAATGCGCTGGTGCGCTGGGAGGTGCAGGATTCCCAAGACATAGTTGTTGGCGAATGTCCGTCGAGCCTTGCCCGAAACATTCCCGTCGGCTTCAAGGGCAAGTGTCTGGATTTTTCAATGGATTTGAGCCAATTGCCTGCGCCGGCGAAATACAAACTGGTCGCCAAGGTCGAGTCCGGTGAAAAGCACTTTGAAAACGACTGGAACTTTTGGCTCTATCCCGCGCAAGTTGAAGGTTCCAAAACCACCGACGTTATCGTGACGAGCGTTTGGGCGGACGCGGAGAAAAAACTCGCTGCTGGTGGCAACGTGCTTTTCATACCGACATCCGCCGACCTTGACCCGGCGAAATGTCCGCCGATGCGCAACGCTCCCGTGTTCTGGAACATCCAGATGACGGTGCGCCCGCCGCAAAACCAGAGTCCGCGCTTCGACGCGATGCTCGGTCTGCTGTGCGACACGAACCATCCTGCCCTCGCGGAATTTCCCACCGATAAAAATTGCGACTGGCAATGGACATCGCTTATCAACGGCGTTCGCGCGGTGAATCTTTCAACTCCGCCGCGAGAGTTGAAACCGATCGTGTGGGCGATTGATGACTGGAACCGCAACTGGAAGCTCGGCGTGATTTTTGAATGCAACGTCGGCCACGGAAAATTGCTCGTCTCGGCGATAGATTTGGCTGATGCGCGCGGTGGCTCGGAATTAAAACAGTTGCGTCGCTCGCTGTTGGATTACATGGGCGGCGGGAAATTTCTACCGGCCACGACGCTGACGCCAGCGCAAGTTCAGAATCTTTGGAGACACAATGCTGCGCAGGTGAAGGAATCCACGCGCGTGTTTGATCCTGATTTGAACGACGGCAGCCTGCCAGTTCCCGCGCGGCAAAAAAAATAAGCGCACGGTAGCCACAGTAGTTTTGCCCGCGCTTCGTAGTTCACCTGATGGCATAACTGTTGTCCGCGCTTGATTTTCGGCGGCGGCTCGCGCAATTTGGCGGAACAACTTTTAGTCAACAATTAACAATTAAAGAAAAACATTATGGCACACGAACTTCCTGCATTGCCTTACGACAAGGCTGCTCTCGAACCGCATTTCGACACGCTCACGATGGAGATCCATCACGACCGCCACCACAAGGCTTACGTGGATAACCTCAACAAAGCCATCGCCGGTAACGCCGCGCTCGAAGCGAAATCACTCGAACAGATCATCAAAGATTTGAGCGTGGTGCCCGATGCGATCCGCGGACCGGTGCGCAATAATGGCGGCGGACATTGGAACCATTCCTTCTTCTGGAAAATTCTCGCTCCGCACGCGGGCGGTGCGCCGACGGGAAAACTTGCCGACGATATCAAGGCCACGTTCGGTAGCTTCGATGATTTCAAGGCCAAGTTTGAAGCCGCTGGCATCGGTCGCTTCGGCTCCGGCTGGGTCTGGTTATTGTCGAATAACGGCAAACTGGAAATCGCTTCTACCCCGAACCAAGACAATCCGCTCATGGGCAAAGCCGTGGCCGGTTGCGAAGGCACGCCGCTCATCGGCTGCGATGTGTGGGAACACGCTTATTATCTCAAGTATCAAAACAAGCGTGCGGACTTTTTGAAAGCGTTTTGGAATGTAGTGAATTGGAACGCGGTGAAATACTGATTCCATCATATGAGCCGAGGTGACGAGGCTCAAATTAAGAAAAAATTAGAGACTCCTCACGTCGTCTCCTACATTTAACAATCAAAAACGCGCCGATGAAAATTGGCGCGTTTTTTTATTTTATCAAATTCACTTCAGCTTCAAAAAGTTTTTCAAAATCGTCCGCCCGCTTTCGGTGAGAATACTTTCGGGATGAAACTGCACGCCCCAGATCGGCAGCGTCTTGTGTTTCACGCCCATGATTTCGCCTTCTTCGGTCTCGGCGGTGATCTCCAATTCCGGCGGCAGCGTATCGCGTTTGATGACGAGCGAATGATAACGCGTCGCTAAAAACGGATTCGGCATGTCCGCGAATAAATCTTTGCCGTTATGTTTTATCGGCGAAGTTTTGCCGTGCATCATGCGGTAGTTCACCACCACTTCTGCACCAAAGGTATGGCCAATGCATTGATGCCCGAGACACACGCCAAAAATCGGGATACCTTCGCTGGCAAAGGTGCGGATGACATCGTTGGACAAACCGGCTTCGCGCGGCGAGCACGGGCCGGGCGAGACAAGAATGCGTTCCGGCTGGAGCGCGCGGATTTGCGCGATGGAAATCTCGTCGTTGCGTCGCACTTGCACGTCCGCGCCCAGCTCGCCGAGATACTGCACGAGGTTGTAAGTGAACGAATCGTAGTTGTCCAAAACGAGAATCACGTGGCCAATCTAGTCAATACGCCGGAAAAGGAAAAGGAATTCAAGCAGGCAGCAAAGTCTCGCAACGCAACTGACCAAGGCAATTGGTTCGCCGCTGCAATTTGCGATTGAACTGCGACCGCAGCGTCGGTATAAATTTGTCCTCTTCCATACCCTCTATTTATGAACCGACTGGTGGTCAATCCAAACAAGCCGGACTCTTGGGAAATCCAACTCAAGGAAGGCACGAACAAATTGGGGCGCGGCGACGCCACGGATTTCAAGATCGCCGACGGTTCCGTCTCCAGTGCGCACTGTCAGATTTTTGTCGCCAACGGAATTATCTCCATTCGAGACCTCGGCTCCACCAACGGCACCTTCATCAATGGCGCGCCGACTCAGGATGCGACGTTGCATAATGGCCAGACTGTTCGGCTGGGCCAGGTGGAAATGATTTTTTATACCGACGCGCCAACACCTACGCCTGCCCCAACGCCGCTGCCAATAATAGCCGCACCGGCGGCTCCGCTGGCTTTTTCGGGAGCACGATTGCGCGTCTCAGGTTTGAGCCACGAACCAGCTACCGCCGCGTCCGTGACGGCGGAAGTTCCGCCGCCATTGGCACCAGTGTTTGATCTCTCGCAAGCCGCCGCCTTTTGCAAATTTCATCCCAAGAACGCGGCGCGCTGGTTTTGTTCCAAGTGTAAAAAATCGTTCTGTGAACTCTGCGTCAATTCGCATGGCGCGGCCAAAACCTGCCGCGCTTGTGCGGTGGAGTGCGCGCCGCTGGAAATACAGGTCGCCGCTCCCGACACCAAAGGTTTTATAAGCAGCTTGCCGGGCGCATTTATCTATCCATTTCGCGGCACGGGCATTCTTATCCTGATCGTCAGCACCGTAGTTTTTTCGGCGATGGGTTTCATCAGCGGCGGAATCTTTGCAATTCTCGCGAAGATGGCGGCCATTGGTTATCTGTTTTCCTACATGCAGAACATCATCCACGCCACCGCTGCCGAGGAAGAGCAGATGCCGGAACTGCCGGGGATGGATGATTTGTTTGGGTCATTTTTCCGGCTCGCCATAACCGTCGTCATGAGTTTCGGCCTCACGCTCGGACTGTTGATCGCAAAATATTACGAAGTTGATATCCCGGTTTCCGCGATCTTCATTACGCTGATTCTCGGTTGCTTTTATTTCCCGATGGGGTTCCTCGCCACGGCGATCAAAGACAATCCCATGGCCTCGAATCCACTCGTCGTGCTCCCGTCGATTTTGCGCGTGCCCGGCCAATACGTTGTGACCGTCTTTTTGTTCGCCGCCATTTTCGGCGTGCAACAACTCGGGAACATGATCTCCGGCGTGGCCGGTTCGGTAGCCTTCACCACCACGAGCATGTCCGTCATGTTCATGTCCTTCGGCGTCCGTATCATCTGGAGTTTCATCAGCGTTTATCTGCTCACCGTCAATACGCGTATTCTGGGCCTGCTCTATCTAACGCAAAAAGACAAGCTCAGCTGGTTCTAAACTTACGGCTTACGCAGATCCACCGTCGGCACTTCCAGAAAACCCGATTGATGCCGCAGTTTTTTCCACTTGGCCTCCAGCCGGGCGATGCGTTTATCCAGCGCGGGATGACTCTGAAATGCCTGCGGCAATTTGAGGCCGGATTTTGCTTTGGCTTCCTCGGTTTTGAATTTTTGAAACATGCCGATCATCCCGCGCGGATCGAGGTTCGCTTGCACGAGATAACCCCAACCTAGCTCGTCCGCCTCCGTCTCGAATTCCTGAGAGAATCCCTGCGTCAGCATCAATTCCGACCCACGCCCGACGAGATTTCCCAATCCACTGCGGCTGTGAAAAAAAGTTCTGAAAATGATAATCGGTCCCGCTTTCGCGATAATTTCCCGCGCGTGATGGTTCTGCGTAATGTGTGCCGACTCGTGGGCGATGACGCCCAGGAGCTCATTATTATTGGCGGTTTCCAGCAAGCCCGAAGTGACGATGATATGACCGCCCGGCAAGGCCATTGCATTCGGCAACTCGCTGTCCATGATGTGGAACTTGAATTGATTGCCTTTGGGAACCACTTGTAACAAGGGTGCGAGCAGCACGTTTAATTTTGCGACGCGGTTGGAGTCGTCGAGTAAAACTCCCTCGGTTTGCAACTCTACAATTTGAGCGTCGCCAATTTTCTGTTCCCACTCCGGCGGCACTTTGGCCACCAGTGAACGCACCATGAAATGGGTGGCCAGCGTAGCCAGCCAGCCCAGCAAAACACAGGCGGCCACCACATAGCCAATCACGCGCAACCGCCGCACCACTTCCCGCCGACTCCCCGTGCGCACTAAATAATTGCGCAGTGTGCCGTGCTGGCCAAATCCTGGGACATCAAGAATCGCCTCGTCTTCAGTGAAAATTCGCAGCTCGGCATCCGCGCGATCCCGAAAATAAATCCGGCCATCCTCCTCGACTAGTTCTACCAATAATTGCTCCACGGGAATGTCAAAGGCCGTGTCATCCGACCGGAAAGAGAGCGTGTTCGCCTCCAGATAAATTTTTCCCAGCACCACCTCATTGCCCAAGCCAGGGTGGAACAACTCGGCCGCCAAGCCATGTGTAGCGCCATTCACGCGATCATGATTTTAACCGACCATCGCGTGACCGGCAATAAAACCCGTCGTCCAAGCCGCTTGGAAATTAAAGCCGCCGGTAATGCCGTCGATGTCCAATAATTCGCCCGCGAAAAAAAGTCCGGGGCAAACTTTACTTTCCATCCGCTGAAAAATAATTTCGCCGAGCTTCACGCCGCCGCAGGTCACAAATTCATCTTTGTTCAAACTTTTGCCCGTCACTAAAAATTCCGTGCGCGTGAGCTGCTGCGCGAGCGCTTGCATCTGCGCGCGGGTAAGCGCGGACCAACGGACTTCGCGCGCGACGCCCGCCGCGAGAATCAATTGTTCCCACAGCCGCAAGGTCAGCGGAAACAGGGGCACGTTGGGTAATAATTTTGCGCCGACGGTTTTGCGGCGCGCTTGAAATTCGGCGATGATTTTTTCGGCATTCGATTCTGGCAGCCAGTTGACGAACAGTGGAAATTGATAATTCAGATCGTGCAAGGTCCGCGCGCCCCACGCAGACATTTTTAAAATGGCCGGGCCACTCAAGCCCCAGTGCGTGACGAGCAGCGGCCCGCGTTCGCGCAGTTTCGCGGCGGGCACGGAGACTTCCGCAAGATCGAGAGAAACGCCCGCGAGGGAATGCAGCCACGGCGAGGCGATCTGAAACGTGAATAACGACGGCACGGGCGCTTCGATCGTGTGGCCGAGTGAAGCGGCGAGTTGTCCCGCTACCGCCGCGCGACAGCCGCCGGTGGCGAGCAGGAGCTTAGCGCAGGAAATTTTTTCGTGATCGGCAAGTGTCAGCTCGAATAGTCCTTCGGCATTTTTCACCACCGATTCCACCGCGCAGTTCAGCCGGATTTTGACGCCCGCATTTTGCGCCGCTTCCATGAGACAATTCACAATCGTCTCGGAATTATCCGTCACCGGAAACATCCGGCCATCGCGTTCGGTTTTCAATTTCACGCCGCGCGCTTCGAACCACGCCACAGTGTCGCTGGCAGAAAATTTCGTGAAGGGTCCGAGCAGTGCGCGTCCGCCGCGTGGATAACGGTTGGAAAATTCGCGCGGCTCAAACAGCGAGTGCGTAACGTTGCAGCGACCGCCGCCGGAGATGCGGACTTTCTCCAAAACGCGCGCGGTTTTTTCGAGGATGGTCACCTCCGCGCCCGCTTCCGCCGCCGCGATGGCTCCAAAAAATCCCGCCGCGCCGCCGCCGACCACAATGATTCTATTCGACATATTCAATGATGAAACAATCCGTCTGTGAGTCCATAAGCAATCGCGTAAGCAATAAAAATGGCGGCACCGCCCAACGCACCAAGCCGAACCGCTGCGACAAAACCGCTGCGTCGGAATTTTTTTACGAGCATTGCCAAGGCGACGGCGATGAAGAATTCGCCGATGATGATGTAATACGGCGTGCCTGATAGCATCCGGCAGCCGCTGTATTTCCACCAGTGAATGCGCCCCGCCATTTCTTCGTAATACGGAATGTTCAATGCGCCGAGCGCGCCGATGAGGACGAGGCCGAAGTTGCCGAAATGTTCCTGCAGGCGCAGTCCGAGGTAGCCGAATTGCACGGCGACGACTTCCCACGCGAAGGGCATCCACAGCGGCGAACGCCAGAGCATCGGTCCGCCGCCAATGGAATAATCTAACGTGTGCGTAAAGCCCACGAGCCACGCATCCGCCGCGAGTTCAGCAAAACCGGCAGCGAGTCCGAAGATCATAAAGCGCAGCAATAATCCGTCGCGGTGCAAATAGACGAAGCCGAGGAGCAACGCGTTGTCCAATAAATTGAGCGCCAGTCCGGTGCGCCAGTTCGACCACGGCGCAAACGTTAGTAACGCAACGACAATGATATTGAGCACAATCGTGGCGATGACGACCCGGAGCCGCTTGGGTTCCAGCGGATCAAGGGTGAGGCTGGAAATCGGTTTGAGCTTGAGCATTCAACGAGGTTTTTAGCAAATTTTTGCCCGATAGTCACACCGAAGTTTTTTGCCCGCAACCGAAACTCGCGCAACTATTTTCCAAGCTCGCAAAAGCGAGATATTTATTACAGCCTTGGCGTGTGACTGACGAAACCGTTTCCAAATCCCCGCCCGCGAACTCTCCGCCGCCGCCCGCGCCCCATAAACGCCGCGTGCGTTACAGTGGCCGCAACCCGCGCCGCTTCGAGGAAAAATACAAGGAGCTTAAGCGCGACGATGTGACGATCGCCAAAGTCATGTCGGCCGGGAAAACGCCAGCGGGCACGCATCGCCCGATCATGGTCGCGGAAATTCTCACCGCGCTCGCGCCGCAACCAGGCGACATCGCCGTGGATTGCACGCTCGGCTACGGCGGCCACGCGCAGGAAATTCTCGCGAAAATTTCACCGGGCGGAAAATTACTCGGCCTGGATCACGACCCGATTGAACTGCCGAAAACTGAAGCGCGCTTGCGGGCGCTCGGTTTTGACGAAAATGTTTTCACCACTCACCGCAGTAATTTTGCCGGACTGCCGCAAGTTTTGGCGGCGCAAAATATTCCCGGCGCGGATATGATTCTCGCCGACCTCGGCGTTTCTTCGATGCAGATTGATGATCCCACGCGCGGCTTTTCCGTGAAGCACGATGGTCCGCTCGATATGCGGATGAATCCTCAACGTGGCCAGCCGGTTTCCGCTTTGCTGGAAAAAATTAAGCCCGCTGACCTCGCACGGATGCTCATGGGCAATGCCGACGAACCCAAAGCCGTGCAGCTCGGGGCCGCGCTCGCGGGAAAAAGTTTTACCACCACGCACGAACTCGCCGACGCCATCCGCGCCGCGTTGCCGCTTGTGGCGAAAGAAGATTGCCACCTCCACATCCGGCGCGTTTTTCAAGCTGTCCGCATTGCGGTGAACGATGAATTTTCCGCACTGGAAACCTTGCTGCGAATTTTGCCGCAATGCCTAAAACCCAATGGCCGCGTGGCGATTCTCACGTTTCATTCCGGCGAAGACCGGCGCGTGAAAAAATCATTTATCGAAGGCCGCGCCGCTGGGATTTATTCTGAAATCGCGGATGAAGTCATCCGCGCCGCCCCGACCGAACGCAATTTTAACCCACGTTCCGTCTCCGCCAAATTACGTTGGGCGCGGCGCACGGCTGAATAGTGGGACAGGCTTCCGGCCTGTCCAGCTTCTTTGGAAAAATAAACTGACTCGACAGGCAAGATGCCTGTCCCACTACGATAGACTCCACGCGGGCGGCGGCGCGGTGAACTCTAGCGGTAGCTTCGATTGCGGATGCGTGAAAGAAATGCGCCACGAATGCAGGCACAGCGGCGCGGCCTCCACTCCCAACGTTTGCGTATCGCCAATCTTTCCGTCAGTAAAATAGGAGACATCGCCGCCGACGGGAAAACCGAGGTGCGCGCAGTGGATACGAATTTGATTCGTGCGCCCAGTGAGCGGACGCGCTTCAAGCAAGGTCGTGCCGTCGGGAAACTTTTTCAGCACCGAAAATTCTGTGCGCGCAGCCATGCCATTTTCCACATCCACGAGGCGGGCGCCAAGCTTGCTGGATTCCTCGGCAATCGGGGCGTCGCAGAAAAAATGTTCCGTAACCGGCACGCCGTTCACGCGGACGAGATAACTTTTTTTTACGTCACCGCGCGCAAACTGCGGCTGCAATTTCCCGGCGAAATGTCGCGTGCGCGTGACCAGCAAAACGCCGGTGGTATTCGCATCCAACCGATGCGCGGGATGCGGTTTTTGCGGATGATACGCCGCATTGAGAATGTGTTGAAGGGTGTTGCGGAAAAAACGTCCACCCGCGTGCATCGGCAACGGCGCCGGTTTGTTCACCACGATGAGCGCTTCGTCCTCGTGCAAAATTTCCACGCGACCATTCACGTCCGGCTCAGTGACGTTCGGAAATTTATGCAGGTAACGCTCGCCCGCATTGACAATTTTATCCAAAACGACCGGCGATTGTTTTGCGTCCAGCAGCAGACCGCGTGCACTTTCCTGTTCCCAATAACTCGTGGGCACGTGCGGACAGATTTGTTGCAACACAGCGCCCAAAGTTTTCTGATCACAATTTTCCGGCACGTTGACCGGCTTGAAATTATCGTAAGGCACACTGCCGGGCAGGGGCGAAGTGGCGCGCGCAATGAGGGCGTGCCGTCGTGCGATATTTTCGGCCATCTGCTCGGCGGGCGACTTGAAACAAAACGCGCACGACTGGCCGGAGACGTAGCGGGGATCTTTCTGGTCATCCGCACTTAACGGCGTTTGGCACCGGAAACATTGGGTGGAATCCGTTTCCTGCAAACTCGGATCAAGGCCGACGCGCTGATCGAACACGAAACATTCACCGTCGTAATGCGCCCCGCCACATTCTTCAAAATATTTCAAGATGCCGCCGTCGAGCTGGAAAATTTTCTGGAAACCGATCTGCTCCATGAACGGCCCGGCTTTCTCGCAGCGAATACCGCCGGTGCAAAACATGACGATGGGTTGTTCTTTTAGCGACGGCGAAAGCTTGGCAACAGCGGCGGGAAAATCGCGGAAATGATCCACGCCAATCGACAGCGCATTTTTGAACGTGCCGAGTTTCACCTCGTAATCATTGCGCGTATCGAGCAGCGTCACCGGTCGGCCTTCATCGAGCCACTGCTTGAGTTCACGCGCCGAAAGTTTGGGCGAGGTGCGTTGCGCCGGATTGATGCCCTCGACACCGAACGCGATGATTTCTTTTTTCATCCGCACGAGCATCCGCGAAAACGGTTGGTGATCGGTCTCGCTAATTTTCGGGGCCAAATCTTCCAAGCCGGGAATGCGGCGCAGTTCCGCGAGCAACCAATCAATATGTGCCCGCTCGCCGGCGACGAAGAGATTGATGCCCTCGACGCTCAAGAGAATCGTGCCTTTTAATTCCCACGCGCGGCACTGCGCGAGCAATTGTGCCCGCAGCGAACGCAAGTCCGGGAGCGTGGCAAATTTATAGGCGGCGATATTACAGATTTTTTCCATCAGCACTCAAAATTATCGCAAACCAGACTCAATGCCAACGCGAAGAAAGCAGCCAATGAAGGTTCTCAAACTGCCGTGGTCTTGTGGCCAGTTCATGCCATGTGACTTTTGGGTCATTTGCTGCTATTGTGTGGAGGTTAAAATAGATTAAGAATCATCGGAATCAGTAATCCTGTTCAACTAGCCGCCGGCCCTAAAACCGCAAATGGTTTGAACCGCTTTTCTGTCAGCAGATCTCTGATCGCCATTAAATCATGACCAACAAAATCTTTGCGAAATCCTGCGGTATTGTGGCTGTATTTTGCAGTCTCGTTTTGCCAACCGCGCGGGCCGACACTTTCTGGACCGCTGGCAATGCGGATTTCAATAACCCCACTAATTGGTCTGCCGGCATCCCGAATAGCTCCGTCAATGCCATCGTGAATAATGGCGGCACAGTTTTGATCCAGGCGGGTGACCCAACCTTTCAAACCTTTGACATCCGCGCCGGAGATGGTGCCGGCAACAGCGGCCATTACATTCAAGACGGTCCGCAAGTGCTGTGTAATTCGTGGTTCCGTATTGGTATTGGCGGCGGCACAGGCGATTACTTGCTCAAGTCCGGATCGATCACCAGCGCTCGCTTTATTATCGGAGATAGTTCCACTGCCTCATTTACGATGACGAACACGGCGGCGACCAACTCGGTCACCCTATCAACTGATGAAGTCTGGTGCGGTGAATACGTCAACGGCAATGGCACGATCAACTTAGGTGGCAATGCTTCGTTCAACGTGAATAGCTGGGTTGCGATTGGCCGCGATGGATCCACCGGCGTCCTGAACATGTCCGGCAACGCTGTCCTCAATAAGGGTGGTGCCAACGTCATCACTTTAGCCGGCCTCAACACGGGCGGTAATGCCAACGGAACGATCAACCAATCCGGCAACAGTGCAATTAACAGTCCCAACAATGACATTTGGCTGGGTGAAACTCACATCGGCGTGTGGAACCTGAGCGGGGGTTCCGCTACTGTTGCCAACTTGCGATTTGGCGTCAACGACCCCGGTGCTACCGGCAGCGTTAACCTGACCAATGGCACTCTGGCCGTCAATCAAATCAGCGTCGGCCAAGGCGCCGGCACATTGAACTTCGCCGGTGGCACGCTGCGGGCCCGCAGCGCAAATGTAAATTTCATGAGCGGGGTCACCGGAATCATTCAGGCGGGGGGCGCAGTCATTGATTCTCAAGGTTTCAATATCGGCATTTCTTCCACGGTCACGGATGGTGGCACTAATGGGAATCTGACCAAGCTAGGCAGCGGAACGCTTGTATTCTCCGGTAATTTACCTTACTCCGGCGCAACCACCGTGAGCAATGGCACGGTGATCATAACCATCCCAACCACTTTCGGATCCGCCGCGTGTAACGTGGCCAGTGGCGCAACCTTCGGCGTGGCTATCACCTCGAGCAACGCCCAGCTTTCGTTACCTTCGCTGTCATTATCCTCGGCTGGTTGTGCCTTAAACCTCAATTTCACCGGATACGGTTCTCAAACCAATCCACCAATCCATGTAAACACGCTCGCCGCGAACGGCCCAACAACCATAAACATCGCTGGCGTTAACTTTGTCCCCGGCCAGTTTCCGCTCGTCCAGTATAATTCCAAAACCGGCGGCGGTAGTTTCGCGTTAGGTGCAATTCCAATTGGAATGACCGCGCAGTTGACCACGAACACGGCAAACAAATCGATCGACTTAGTCATCACCGGGATGCAGTCAACTATCGGCAGCATCACCACCGGTTACTGGCAGTTCTCTAACTCAACAAACCTGGGTCTAGATAGCAGTGGTTTAGGAAACCAACTAGCCACTGCGAGCGGCACGCCGATCTATAGCAACGCCGGTAAGTTTGGTGGTGCCTTGTATCTTGACGGCAATAGCACGATGTCCACGCCTTCCGGCCTCTTTCCCGTGGGCGTGCCAGTGAATGCCAGTCCTTATAGCATCGCCGTCTGGGAGAAGGTTGACACCGGTTGTCCCAACACCGGTGGCTTTGTCGGTTGGGGCGCGAGCAGTTACAACCAAGGCAATAATTTTCGCCTGAATGGCTTCTACAGTTTGGATGACTATTGGTATAACAACGATTTTGTGGCCAGCGGCCTTTCCGCGAATCCCATGGACGGAAACTGGCATGCGGTCGCCGTGACTTGGGATGGCACCAATCAAATCATGTATATGGACGGGGTTGCCGTTGGAAGCAGAAATCCGACCAGCCCGGCAGTTCAAGGCACAGGGTTCGAAGTGGGCGGAACTACTGCCGATGTTAATTTCAAAGGCTGGCTTAATGATTTGCTCATTGCCAACGCCGCGATGACACCGGCCGAACTCGCTGTGTTTCAAACCGGTAATTGGTCGGCGACATTAACCACTTATGCGCTGCAACCGACGGCTTCACCCACCAATTCGGTATTCGCGGGAACAATGGTAACGTTGAACGTATTAGTCGCCGGAACTCCGCCATATAATTATCAGTGGCAAAAAAAATGGAACAAACATCATTTGGGGAACCTTAGCCTCGCTAGTCTTGACAAATGCACAGGTTGGCGATTCTGGAAACTACTCGGTTATCGTTAGTAATTCCTCAGGAACGAATAGTAGCGCCGCCTTAATTGTGACCATCTATCCTGCAAGTGCTCCGTTGTTCACGCAGCACCCCGCTCCGGCGGCGGCCACCAATTATATCGGCGGTTTGGCAATTTTTACTGCGGGCGTCAACGGCACGCCACCAATCCAACTCCAATGGCAGCATAATGGAACTAATCTCGCCAACGCCACGGGTAGCAG
>JANYFN010000008.1 GCA_025362675.1 Limisphaerales bacterium
TCCGGTTTTTTCTTTTTTCCTCCGGTATTTTCATTTTCCTTTTAGGGATTTTCTTTTTTCCTCCGGTTTTTTTGATTTCCTTTTAGGAAAAAACTTTTTTCCTATTAACAATTCGTTTTTTCCTCCGGTTTTTCGCCACCAGCGAGGGGTGTTTTTGGCCGTCGAGGGGTAAAAATTGCCGCTCGGATCGCTTTTTCCGGTTCCGGCGGCGCGGGTTCGTTTGCCCAGTGCAATTTATTTAATCTGCCCACTTTCACTCCGTTGCAACAGGTTAGACAATTAATTAATCTAGTTTGTCACTCTTATTATATTTCAAAATGTTCTTGGCATGGCCAGTGCTAAACCAAAGTCGAGCTATCCAGTTTCGTCTGCTTTCGGGTAGGGTTTGGGGTCTGCGGAAATTTCTCAAACCAAGTCGGGACGGCAATTATACCGTTCCACTTTTTCACCGTGAAAGAAAAGCCACTCTGCGAAAACGGTTGCGACCCCGGTTTGGAAAACTATAATCCAGTCATGAAGCGCGCTCGACTGTCTTTGCTCGGTTTTTTACTCACCGCCACGTTGTGGCCGTCATTAGGAGCTGAGCCGGCGCATGATTTTGCAAAATGGGAAAAAGAGATCGCCGCGTTTGAAGTGGCCGATCGCACAAATCCCCCGCCCACCAACGCGTTGCTCTTCGTCGGCTCCTCCACCATCCGCTTGTGGACGACGCTGGCCACGGATTTTCCCGATCAACGGATCATCAATCGCGGCTTCGGCGGTTCGGAGATTGCGGATTCGACGCACTTTGTTGACCGCCTCGTTTTCCCCTACGCACCGCGCGCAATATTTTTTCGAGCGGGCGGTAATGATATTGCGGCGGGCAAAGCACCGGAAGCGGTGTTCGCCGATTTTAAGGAGTTCGTGGCAACCGTTCACGCGCGGTTGCCGGAAGTGGATATTTATTTCATCGCCTGGAACCCAACCCCGTCACGCTGGCAGAATCGGGACAAGGAAAAATCGTTCAATGATTCCGTCCAAGAATTTTCCCGACACACGCCGCATCTGAAATTTATCGAGACGCATGCAATGGTGATGGGAGGCGACGGCAAGCCACGCTCGGAATTATTTATCGCCGACCAGTTGCATTTCAACGCTGCGGGCTACAAATTGCTCGCGGAACGGGTGCGTCCATTTTTGCCTAAATGACCGGCGCGATCGCCACGCCGCGCGCCGTTTTTCAATTTGAAATTTACCGCGCCGTGGCTGATGATGCGCCCATGAGCGAACTTATTTATCCGCGCAGCCCGCGTGAAACAATGGATGGCTGGCACTATCTGCCGCGTTACGTTGACAAAATCCGCCTGCAGCTCGCGAACAAACTTCACGACGACTACAAAGAGAACCTCGGTAAAGGCTTTGACGAAATGTGGCTCAAATACGCCGGACTCACGCACGAACATTTTGTGCAGGTCGTAAAAAACTCTTCCACCGATGGCGAAGTCTGCGACTGGATTCGCCGCAATGTAAAAAAATCGCCGGCCGAAAAAGTCGCCCATTGGAAGGATGTCTTGAGCCGCCCGAATCCGAATGACGCCAAGGCGGTCGAGCGCTTGAAAATGCGTAAAGAGCAAGCTGGCGTGGCTAATCGCGACGACATCATCAGTTTTGTAGATGTGATTGATGCGGATGAGAAGCGCATTTGAGCCGGGCGCATTTTTGCGATGGCTCCATGCATCATTTTTGAAGACGAAGATTTACTGGTCGTTCACAAGCCCGCCGGTTGGAATACGCACTCGCCCGCGCCGCACGCCGGTGAAGGAATTTATGAATGGCTGAAAAACCGTGAATCTCGCTGGGCCGCGCTGGCCATTATCCACCGGCTGGATAAGGAAACTAGCGGCCTCATCGTCTTCGGCAAAAGTCCACGCGCGAATAAATCGCTTACGGAACAATTCACGCAGCATCGTGTCCGCAAAAAATATCTACTACTGACGGATCGCGCGGTCCCCGGAAAAGAATTCACCGTCAAAAGCACCCTGCTGCGCGTCGGCGACAAATACGCGAGTCGGCCCGGCGGCGAAATGGCCGAGACAAAATTCTCGCCGGTCGCGGATGCAAAATTCGCGGTGAACAGTGCGGGCTTGAAAATGGTGGAGGTCTCGCCGCTCACCGGCCGCACGCATCAAATCCGCGTTCACGCGGCGGAAAACGGTTTCCCGATTTTGGGCGACACGCTTTATGGCGGCACGGTGTCAGCACGAGTTTTTCTGCACGCAGCGGAAATTGCTTTTACACATCCCGCCACTAATCAGCCGATGAAATTTTTTGCAGCGGTGGATTTTGAGCGCGAGCCACGGGTCGCATTGCGCACCGCGATCATCGAGCCGGCGGCGACGAATGCGTTCCGTGTGATCCACGGCGCGAGCGACGGCTGGCCCGGCTGGTTCGTGGAAAAGCTCGGCGATTTTTTACTCTCCCAATCAGAACAGCCCTTGAGTGAGAAACAAAACTCCGAACTCGCCCGGCTGGCCAAAGTATTTTTTTCGCGCGGCGCTTACCACAAAAATTTATCACGTCACGTCCGCCGCTCCACCACGACGGAAGCATCGCCCCAACTGGCCTTCGGCGAGGCGGCGGCGGAACGATTTGAGATATTGGAGAATGGCGTGCGTTACGAAATGAGTTTCAACGAAGGTTATTCCACCGGCCTGTTTCTGGACCAGCGAGATAATCGGCGGCGCTTTTTGGCCGACCACATCGCGGCGGATTTTCCGCTGCCGATTTCACGGAGCACGGATCACGAATCGCGCGCGGAGGTGCTGAATTGTTTTGCCTACACCTGCGGCTTCTCCGTTTGCGCCGCTAAAAACGGTGCGCGCACCACGAGTCTGGATCTCTCGAAAAAATATCTGGAATGGGGTAAACGAAATTTCGCGCTGAACGGATTAGACCTCGCCAACCATGATTTTATTTTTGGCGACACGTTCGACTGGCTGCGCCGGCTGGCGAAGAAGAATCGAGTATTTGATGTCATTGTGCTGGATCCGCCAACATTTTCGCAGTCCAAGGAGAGCGGCGTTTTTCGTGTGGAGAAAAATTTTGGCGAGCTCGTATCCGCCGCCCTGCCCGTCTTGAAACCGGGCGGCATTTTGCTGGCCTCGACGAACGCCGCTGAGTGGCCGCCGGAAAATTATCTCGCCAGCGTGGAGTTGGCCGTGCGCGGGGCGAAACGTAAAATCTTGAGACAACATTACGTTCCGCAGCCGCCGGATTTCCCGATCAACCGCGAGGAACCGGCGTATCTGAAAACCGCGTGGCTGCGAATCAGCTAGCGTGCTAGCAGTTCAATTTTTCCCTTGGCCTCGTAAAAATTTTGGGTCAATTCCTGATCGGCAGCGGATAAGCGAAGATCAGTGCGATCGCTCTTCCTTTCGGCATACGGCTTTTCACCGAACACAAAGATAACCACGTCCGCTTTGGCGAGGCTGGCAGCGCCGGCTGAAAAAGTCACCTGCATTTCAGGCGAAATAAGCGAGGTGCTGAATGTTTTTGGAGAGCGAAAAAGACGCCTTTTATTTTTCAGCACCACCAACGATTCGCAACGCGGAATCATTTCTTTTTCGAAACAGCGGCAAGTCCATCAGCGACCAGCGCCGAGGCTGAATCTGGATGACTTCGCCCGCATCGGAAAAATAGCAATCACCTGCGGATCAAATTATCACCAATGAATATGCGGTAATCCTTGATACGTCCGCCACCAGACCCTTGACGCGGAACGTAGCGGAAGCCGGAAATAGTTTGAGATTTGCCGAGGTCTAGCATGAGTTGATGCGGCGGTTTCGGTTGCGCCGCGCTCCATTCGGTGTGCCAGAAATTGGCGGTCTGGCCATCGATCGCGTTCTCGGCGGAACCGTCTTCTTTCTGACGTTCCTCGCTGTCCACATAAGCAATAGTCCAGCCTTCGTGACTCATTGGTTTACCAGCGCCATCGAGCAAATCTAACTCAGCGACGGCCGCGAAAGATTTACCATCAAAAGCTGATTGTGATTCGAGACAAAAATATTGACCGGAAACCGGCGCGGAAAATTTTACTTCCTGCAGCTCACCGCCCGGCGCGAAGGCGGTGGATAAAACGGGTTTCACGTTCTCCAATTGCAACGTCACTTTAGGACGCAGCGATTTCGCAAAATCTTTTTCCGGATGTAATTCATCCAGCATCGGTTTTGCCAATCCGGCGAGTTCGGGTTTTTCCGGGCCGAGCAGATCAAGAATCACAATTTCATTTTTACCCGCATGCAACCAGCAGCCGGGCGCGTAAGCTGTTTGGGTCGGGCCGATGTTCCAAAAACGTCCGAGACAATGGCCATTCAGCCAGACAACGCCTTTGCCCCAGCGGCTCAAATCCAGAAACGTGTCGCCGGGATTTTCCACATTCATCATCGCCCGCCAGAAAGCAGGAGAATTGGAAGTCGGAATTTTGTTTGAAAATTTTAAGTTCGCAATCATCTGGTCGTCCAAAGGCAGCCGGAACGTTTGCCAGCCGGTCAATTCCTGGCCACCGAGTTTGACGGGCGCGGCCAGTCCTTTGCGATCATGAACGCCAGCCCCAAAATTCACGCGGCCCATCGCCTCGACGAGGATTTCGAGGGTCGCGGCTTTTTGCCGCGCGGGCAGTTGTAGTTTGAAATTATTATTTCGCCGATCCAGCACACCGATACGTTGGCCATTGAGGAAAACAAAACCGAAATCATGAACATTGGCTAACGCGAGCAACTGCGCCGCACCGGCGGGAATCGTGGTGCGATACAAAATGCAACCGTGACCTTGATCGTATGTTTCCATCGTCTGCGGCACGTTGGATTCAATGGGCGCAGGAAGGTTTTCAAAAATTGGCGCGCATTCCGTCGCCGTAAACGGCGCAACGATGATAACCGGATTCGTGGCCGGCGGCGCCGGAATTTTTTCGCCGGGCAATAGATATTTCGCAAATAAATCTCGGGTCTGAAAAAACTTCGCAGTGGTCCAGCCGGCCTCACTGATCGGCGCATCGTAATCGTAGCTTGAAGTATCAGGCTTGAACGGGCCGTCCGATCCCGACCACAACCCGAACGTCGTGCCGCCATGGGCCATGTAGATGCTGAACGATTCACCGTGCTTCAGCATGTATTCAAGATCAGCGAGATACTGCGGCGTCTTGCCCAGATGATGCGGCGCGCCCCAAGTGTCGAACCAGCCGGGATAAAACTCACCGCACATCAGCGGACCTCGCGGCAAAATATCGCGCAATGATTTGAAGCTGCTCTCAGGATCGGATCCAAAATTCACGACCGGAAATAAATCTCTTCGATAACCATCTTTCAAATGATACGGCGGATTGCACGCAAACAGGGTGACATCGAAACCCGCGTCAATCATGAGCTGGCGCATTTCGCCCATGTAGGCAGCGTCTTTGCCGTAGAAGCCGTATTCGTTTTCCACTTGCACCATGAGGATTGGCCCACCGTGCGTGATCTGGAGCGGAGCTAATTTTTTTCCGACTTCGATCAAATACTTTTTAACCGCGCCGAGGTAGCGCGGGTCGCGCGTGCGGAGTTTCAGGTCATCATCCTTGAGGAGCCACCACGGAAAACCGCCCATTTCCCACTCGGCACAAGCGTAAGGTCCGGGCCGCAGAATCACCCACAACCCTTCCTCCTGAGCAATGCGACAAAAACGTGCGAGGTCAGCTTGACCGCTCCAGTCAAAGTGTCCCGGGGTCGGCTCGATCTGGTTCCAGAACAAATAAGCGCAGACCGTATTGAGACCCATCGCCTTCGCCAACTGCAAACGATGACGCCAATACTCAGCCGGCACCCGCGCCGCGTGGACTTCCCCGCAGCGGATTTGAAACCGTGACCCGTCGAGCAAAAAATCATTGGTGCCAATGGTGAAAGTGTGTTGGGCAGGTTCGGCTGAATGTGACGGTAAACATAAGCACCACAAATTTAAAATGACGGCGAGAGCAAAGGAGGTGGCGCGCATTCCGAAATGATTCATAGTTTTATTGGTAGGAAAAATACCTGAACCAATGAACGACGGCAATTGGTTGCGGCTATAATTTTGCCGCCAAAAAAAATCCCCAGAAAAGCGTTTGCTTTGGAACCTTATATAAAAACATATTTTCCTGCTTCAAGACGGTTCTAGATTTTCGAATCGATCCCCGCGGCTCCCTGAGTGAGTTGAGCCGCGAACTGAATTAAAAAAATTTCAAAATTCTATGCGAAGGTTGAACAGCAAAAAGGCCGCAAATGAAACATTTGCGGCCTTAACTATGAGTTGGCACTAAATTATTTGCCAAGGTAACGGCGGACCACGGTCAAACCGGCCAAGGTCAGGCCCAACATGGCAGAAGTGCTGGCTGCGTCGGGAACCGTGTTCGGGCTGGTCGTCGCCATGGCGACACCAGAGACGAGCGCGCCGATTACGAGATACATGGATACAGTGATAAGTTTTTTCATATTTGGTTTTTAGTTATTTGAACCGTCCCCAGAATTGAGCATAAGAAATGCCAAAGCTTTGCATTCTGATTCCACACGGATTCGCTTGGTTTTTAGGGGTTTTTCAGAAAAACATTTTTGCGGAGGCGGTGGAAATTGTAAGCTATTCCGACGGGGAAACATTTTCTTGATAACGCGGGCGGGGGCATCAGGATTCGCTGCTGGTGATTTATTTTATTTTCACAGCTTGCCAAGGAAACATTTCACCGGCAAATTTGGGTGAGGACGTTATTTATCAAACTAATTCAAAGACATGAGCAAAGAAGCAAAACTTGAACTGGACGGAAAAGTATATTCATTACCAACCTTGACCGGCAGCGAGGGCGAAAAAGCGGTGGACGTGTCTACGCTGCGCGCGACAACAAATTATATCACCATTGATGACGGCTATGGTAACACCGGCTCCTGCGCGAGCAAGGTGACGTTCATTGACGGTGACCAAGGGATCTTGCGTTATCGCGGCATCCCGATTGAGGAGCTTGCGGAGAAATCAACTTTTGTCGAGACGGCTTATCTGATCATTTATGGCGAGCTGCCGAATGCGGTGGAGTTGAAACGGTTTTCTGATCTGCTCGGCACGCATCAGTTTCTGCACGAGGACATGAAGTATCACTTTGAAGGCTTCCCGACCGGTGCGCATCCGATGGCGATTTTGTCCTCGATGATCAACGCGGCGAGCTGCTTCGACGAGGGTTTGATGAAATGGCAGTGGGGTAAGATGAAACAGTTCGATGTGTATGTGGCGAAATTGATTTCGCAAGTGCGGACAATTGCGGCGTATTCGTATCGCAAATCGCACGGACTGCCGCTGATTTATCCGAAGCAAAATTACAAATACACCGAGAACTTTTTGCACATGCTGTTCTCGATGCCGTATGAAGATTTTCAATTGAAGCCGGAAGTGGTGAAGGCGCTGGATTTGATTTTCCTGCTGCACGCGGATCACGAACAAAACTGCTCCACGTCCACGGTTCGCATGGTGGCGTCATCGCAAGCGAATCTGTTTGCCAGTTGTGCGGCCGGCGTATGTGCGCTGTGGGGTCCATTGCATGGCGGCGCGAACCAGGCGGTGCTGGAAATGCTCGCCGACATTCATAACTCGGGTGATGATGGCTCAAAATTCATCACGGCGTCCAAGGACAAGAACAGCGGCAAGAAGCTCATGGGCTTCGGTCACCGGGTTTATAAAAACCACGATCCGCGCGCCACGATCATCAAGAAGGCGTGCGACGATGTCCTGGCGAAACTTCATATCACCGATCCGCTACTGGACATCGCGAAAAAACTGGAAGAGGCCGCGTTGAAGGATTCCTATTTTGTGGAGCGCAAGCTGTATCCGAACGTGGATTTTTATAGCGGCATCATCATGCGCGCGATCGGAATTCCGGTTGAAATGTTCACCGTGATTTTTGCGATTGGCCGGATGCCGGGCTGGATTGCAAATTACAAAGAAATCATGGATGAGCCGAAGAGCCGCATTTACCGGCCGCGGCAGATCTATACGGGCAAAACCGTAAATCATTACGTGGATTTGGAAGCTCGGAAATAAGTTTAGTCCCTCCATTATTTTGCCGATGAAAGGGTGGCGTGAGTGTTGAACACTCCGTAAATCTGGAATTTCATGAGCAAAATTTTGGTGATTGATGATGAAGAATGGCTGCGCGAGATGATCCGTCTCGCGTTGGAGCAGCAGAACTATGAAGTGTTGGAGGCGGCGAGCGGCGGTGAGGGCGCAAGCAAGGCGCGGGAGCTGTTACCGGACTTGATCATCTGCGACGTAAATATTGAAAAGTCGGGAGACGGTTATACCACCCTTTCGAAACTACGCGAGGACGCGGTGACGGCGACGATTCCATTCATCCTGATGACTGGGCTGGCTGATAATGCGGGCATGCGGCACGGCATGGAACTCGGGGCTGATGATTACCTCCCCAAACCCTTCAAGGTAGATGAACTTTACGCGACCGTGAACGCGCGACTTCGCAAGGCGCGCACGGTGCGCGACGAGGCGGAGAAAAAACTTACGATGCTCCGCAGCCAGATTTCGCTGATGCTGCCGCACGAGATGCGCACGCCGCTCAATGGAATTATTTCCAATGCGGAATTACTGGTGTATTCCGCCGAAGCACTCGATCCGGGGACGATCGCTGAAATGAGCCGGGAAATCTGCCAGTCCGGCCAGCGCCTCGAACGGCTGATCGAAAACTTTCTGATTTACGCGCAATTGGAAATTGTTGGCAGTGATCCGCAGGGCGTCGGCTCTCTGCGTTCAGCGCGGGCAGACAAGGCCGCAGAACTTGTCCGGGGTGCCGCCGCCACGGCCGCCGATAAAGCCCAACGATCGCATAATCTAATTCTTGAGGTCGCGACCTTAACGCTGCCGATGGCGGATGATTATCTCAAAAAAATCGTGACGGAACTGGTCGAGAACGCCTTCAAATTTTCTGAGCCGGGCACACCGGTAATGGTCACATTGAAACAAATCGGCGGTGACATTGAATTTGTGGTGCGCGATGCCGGCCGCGGTTTTTCGAAGGAACAGATCAAGCGTATCGGCGCTTACGTTCAGTTTGAACGCAAGATGCAGGACGATCAGGGCTTTGGTTTGGGACTGGCGATCTCCAAGAAATTAGTGGAGCTTCACGGCGGCACGTTGGCCGTGGAAAGCGGTAATGCAGGTGGTTCGACGGTGACTTGCAAATTGCCCGCAGCTACCAATTGATTTCAGATCGGGAGTCGGCGGTAAGCTAGCATCAGCGCTTTCTCCGCCGCGATCGCGACGAGAAACAGTAATATCAATCCGAGCAGCGGCGCGAAATCTACTTTACCAACGCGCAAGGGAATTTTTACCAATGGCCGCAATAATTTTTGCGCGACGGTGTTGATATAGTTCCAAATGGGATGCTGCCCAAAATAAACGTAGCTATTCAACAAGTGTAACAGCAGCAGCAGAGCGATGGGAAACTTCCACACGAGATAAACTCCCAGCGCGATAATCACGGATTGTTCAATGCGCAACGCCGTGGAATCAGCCGTCGGAAAAATCTGCATTCCACCCAGCAGGGCGCTTAGCATAGCCCAGGCAAGGGCGGTGACGAAAAAGGGCAAAAGAATTTTCACCGGCACACTCCACGCATCCATCCGGCCGAGTGGAATTTTCACAAAATGATGGATGGCTTCCGGGCCTTTGAACAACGACAGCAGCAGTAACACCATATAAAATATCCCCAGCGTCACTCCAAAACTGAGAAACGAAAATAGTAGCATGCCGTCAAAGCTGTCGCTGCGGAAGGGTGGCGAGACGACTCCGCAATGAAGTTTGAAAACCCAAAAGGGGGCGACCCACCGATACGCAGCAGCACGCAAAATAAGTAAACCACCGATGAAGGCCAGCAAATGCCAGCGACGAAATTTAGCCGGTGCCGCTGGCCGCAATGTGCCCATGAGCGTGGCGGGTAAACGCTTCGTCAGCGGGTCAAACCGGATGGAACGCCAGTTGAGCCACAGTAGCAGTCCCGCGAGGTTCAGTATGAAATCAACGATGCTCATGCAGCGTGACGAGTAATCTGTGATGCGTGAAAATTATTTTGCGCGGGTGCCGAGCGTCACGCATCACTCCTCACTCGTCACGGATCACATCATCTTCAAGAGCGTGTCGGCCATCTCGCTCGGAGTGATGGCGATGCCGATGCCGGCGGCTTTGAACGCGGCGATTTTCGCCTCGGCAGTTCCTTTGCCGCCGCTGACGATTGCGCCCGCGTGACCCATGCGGCGTCCGGGCGGCGCCGTCGCGCCAGCGATGAATCCAGCGACGGGCTTTTTGCAATTCTTTTTGATCCACTCCGCAGCCTCTTCTTCCGCGCTGCCGCCGATTTCGCCAATCATAATAATTCCCGTCGTCTCCGGGTCGGCGTTGAAAAGTTTGATAACATCGAGGTGCGACGTGCCATTCACCGGATCGCCGCCGATGCCGACGCAAGTAGATTGGCCGATGCCGCGCGATGTGAGTTGCCACACCGCTTCGTAAGTCAACGTGCCGCTGCGCGAGACGACGCCGATATTTCCTTTCTTGTGAATGTAACCGGGCGCGATACCGATGCGGCAGCCGCCGTGAGAATCTTTCCCTTCGCCGGGCGTAACGATGCCGGGACAATTCGGGCCGATGAGGCGCGTCTTGAGGTTGCCTTCGAGCGCACGTTTCACGCGCACCATGTCGCGCACGGGAATTCCTTCCGTGATGGCGACAACGAGTTCCAATCCAGCATCCGCACCTTCAAGAATTGCGTCCGCCGCAAACGGCGGCGGCACAAATACCGCGCTCGCGGTCGCACCGGATTGTTTGACCGCCTCGGCCACGGTGTCAAAGATGGGAATTTTTTTTCCGCCGTGCTCGAAGAATTGCCCGCCCTTGCCGGGCGTGACGCCGGCGACGATGTGCGTGCCGTAATCAATCGAGAGTTGCGCGTGTTTCGCGCCAAAGCTGCCGGTGATGCCTTGGACGAGAACCTTGGTGTTGGGTGTAACGAGAATTGCCATAATGTAAATTTAATCAGTCAGTAAATCGTCAATGCTGGGCAGGGCGCGTGCGCCATGCCGGATGTGCGAAATCTCAATCATGTTTTCAGTCGTGAGAATCCGGTAAAAAATCTTGTAAGGCCGCATCACCAAAAAATGCCAGCCATTATCTGCTTCCCACACCGCGCCCGATTGCGGATGCCGCGCAAGCAACGCCGCCTTGCTTAAAATCGCCTCGCCGATTTTATCGGCAGCAGCGGGATTGCGGCGACGGAGGTGGCGGTCAATTCTGTCCAAATCGCAGACCGCCGGTTCCGTCCAGACCGCCTTGAATGTCACTGCTTGCGCCATGCGCGAAAACGACGAACCACTTCATCGTGCGAAAAAACTTTTCCTTCCGCAGATGCCCGTTCCGATTCGCGCAAGGCCGCAAGGATGTCCACCGTCTCGCGCACCCGCTGCGTCGTCGCTCGCGCCGGCAGCCGGCTGATGGCGAGCAGCGCCTCTTCTTTGAAAGTCATCGTCGCATTCATGAGTGTAAATCTATCACTTCGCCTTCCGCTTGTGAATCCCAATGGTATTACCATCAGGATCGAAAAACATTGCCATCTGGCAAACGGGCGTGGGCATTGGCTCAATACGGAACTTCACGTTGTTTGCGCGCAGATGCGCGACGGCGTCATCAAAATTTTCCACTTCCAGCGCCACGGAGCAACCGTCGGGACTGGGCTGGAACATTCCCGGCGCGCAGCCGAGCGAGAGCGCATACGGGCCGAACTCGTATTCCGTCCACTGCATTCCGCCCGCTTCGCCAACGATCATTGTGGGCTTCAAGCCCAGCACGTCCTCGTAAAATTTCCGCGCCCGTGCCATGTCGGTGACGGCGTAGCAACTGAACGCGATTTCGGTGACTTTGAGCATAACAAAATGGAATGTTAAGTTTTATTGGTCAGGCAACTCAATCTTTTTCAATTCAAATTTGCGGGGCAATCAGCGCAAAAACAGTTCGGCTGCGGCGTCCGCAAAGCGCAAACCTTCATGCGTGAGCTGAAATGTTTCCGCGTCGCGCGCCGCCCAGCCGCGTTCGGCCAGTTGATTCATTTCGGAATCCCACTCCTTACGCAGATCAAAATTTGCCGCGCGCTGAAATTCCGCGAACGGCCAACCCGCGTTCATGCGCAAGCCGAACGCGGCGATCTCCCCTGCCCGCTTCAATGGCGGCAGCTCTTCGCTAGATTCAATCGCACGTTTCCCCTTTTCCAATTGATCGCAATACAGCGGCGTGTTCGACCAATTCCTCGTGCGCACGCCGCGCACATAGCCGGTCGCGCTCGGACCGAGGCCGTGGTAATCGCCGCCACGCCAGTAGTTCACGTTGTGTTTACAGGCAAAGGACGGGATGGATGGCCGGCCTCCGCCTCGGCTCGGTCCAATAATTTCCAAACGGGCCGGGTCGGAGACCGGCGTTCCATTATCGCGGGCAAAATTAGCAATCTCGTATTGGCGAAAACCAGCCTTGGCCGAGCGCGAAATCAATTCTTCATACATATCGCACGCAAGTTCCTCATCCACGGAAAATTCGCCTGCCTTCAATTTTTCAAACAGCGGCGTGTCGTCTTCGTAAATCACCTCGTAGCTCGATAGATGTTCGCTCTGCATCGCGAAAATTTCATCAAGAGTCGCGCGCCAGATTTCCATCGTCTGCGTCGGAATCGCAAACATCAGATCCAAGTTCACATTCGCAAATCCGGCGGCGCGCAAGATGTCGAACGATTTGAAAACTTGTTCGCGCGAATGAATGCGCCCAAGGCGATCCAGCAGTTTCTCATCGAGCGATTGCACGCCCATGGAGATGCGGTTCACGCCGAAATCGCGCAGCAGTTTACACTTGTCGGCGGAGACCGTGGCGGGATTACTCTCGATCGTGAACTCTTCCGCGCCGAGTAGGTTAAACTTTTCCATCGTCCGCAAAATCGTCTCCCACTGCCGCAAGTTCAGTAGCGACGGCGTGCCGCCACCGAAGAAAATAGTTTTGGGTTTCAGATCGTCCGCGACGATTTCCAGTTCCTTGACCAACGCAGCGGTGTAGCGGTTGATGAGTTCGCCGGAAGACGCCTCGGAGTAGAACGCGCAGTATTCGCATTTGTGCGCACAAAACGGGACGTGGATGTAAAGGCTAGTGACAGGAGCAGACGTTGCCGACATGGCTCCAGTTTAACCACCGCCTTCGAGGCCGCGAGGTTTTTTCGTCAAGTGGGTGAACCGGCTGGGTGAACATTCTGGGCTTGCTGGCCTTTTTCTCCGGCGACGATTTCAAAATTTACCACTTCACCTTCTTGCAGCGTTTTGAAGCCTTCGCCGGCAATGCTGGTGTGGTGAACAAATAAATCCTCCCCGGACGCGTCCGTGATAAACCCAAACCCACGTTTTTTGTCGAACCATTTTACTTTGCCGCTCGCCATAACAATGTTCTCGGTTACGAGGCACGCCCAAAATGAAAAACGGACACTCCTGCTTTAAACAGGCGTGTCCGATCAAATTACTTTTATCGGGTGGGGCATGCCTCAATTAGTGTGATTTATCGAGATTAGAACCAGTGCCTCCGTCGTCAAGCCCATTTGTTCAGTCCACCAACAAGGCTTGGTCTATCAATTGCGGCAAATGATTGGCCACCGCACTATCAGCCACGGCGAAGTTAGCACCGGAATTTTTGGCGGCTTCGGTCAGGGGCAGTTCCGCGTCCGGGGCGAAGGCGATGATCGGGACGTGCGCGGTGGATTCATCGGCTTTGATCTGAGCGATAATGCCCAGAATGTCGCCCGGTGCTTTCAAATCCACGAACAGCAGCAACGGCGTTTCCAATTTGACCGAGGTGGCGAGCGTTTCCGTGCTGTCCGCCGCGAGCACGCGGTAGTTCATGTCCCGCAGCCGGTTCACCAGTTGGGAACCCGGCATCAATCGTTCGTGCAAAACAATAGCGAGCGGTTGTTGCGTCACGCCCACAGCTTTACCCGCAATCAGAAAAAATGCAAAACAGTTTTTGTAATCCACCTTCCGATCAGCGCTTTTCCCAAATCACGGCGATTGACAGCACGGAATTATTTTCGGAAATTCTGCGACTGATTTCACCTAACCACCATGAGTAACCAAGTCATTTCCACCGAGTCACTACAACAAGCCGGTCGCACGTTCCCGCCCTCGCCGGAAGTTATCCAGCACGCCTTGATCAACTCCGCGCAATACGACGCGATGTATGCGCGCTCTATCAACGACTCGGAAAAATTCTGGATGGAGCAATCCGCCACCCTCGATTGGTTCAAGCAACCGACGCACGCGCGCAAATACGAGTGGAGCACCGACAAGCGCGTCATCAAACACACTTGGTTCGAGGATGGCGAACTCAACGTCACCGTCAACTGCCTTGATCGCCATCTCAAAACCATCGGCCACAAGACCGCCATCATCTGGCAGGGCGAACCCGAGGAAGATGTGAAGCACATCTCCTACGCCGAACTCCACAAAGACGTCTGCAAGTTCGCCAACGTGCTCAAATCGCTCGGCGTCACGAAGGGTGACCGCGTGGCGATTTACATGCCGATGATTCCCGAAGCTGCCGTTGCGATGCTCGCGTGCGCACGCATCGGCGCGATCCACTCCATTGTCTTTGGCGGATTCAGTTCGGATTCACTCGCGGGCCGCATCAACGATTCCGAATGTAAATTGCTCATCACGGCGAACGTTTCCCTGCGCGCCGGAAAATCCCTTGCGCTCAAGCAGCTTGCCGACGCCGCGCTCACGCACACGCCAAGCATTCAGCGCGTCGTCGTCGTGAAACGCAACGATGAGCCGTGCAACCTCGTCGCCGGACGCGACGTTTGGTATCACGAGTTGATGGCGAAGGCTTCCGCCGAATGCGCGCCAGAAAAGATGAACGCCGAAGATTATCTCTTCATCCTCTACACAAGCGGCTCAACCGGCAAACCCAAGGGCGTCGTTCACAGCACCGCCGGCTATCTGCTCTGGAGCGCGCTGACGCACAAATACGTTTTTGATATTCACGAGAACGACGTTTATTTCTGCACCGCCGACATCGGTTGGGTGACCGGTCACAGCTACGTCGTTTATGGCCCGCTCTGCAACGGCGGAACCACGCTGATGTTTGAAGGTGTGCCCACTTATCCCGACGCTGGACGTTTGTGGAAAATCGTCGAGAAGTTCAAAGTGAATTCCTTCTACACCGCGCCCACCGCCATTCGCGCACTCATTCGCCTCGGCGATGAATGGCCGGCCAAGCACGACATGAGTTCCCTCCGCGTCCTCGGCTCCGTCGGCGAACCCATCAATCCCGAAGCGTGGATGTGGTATCACAAACACATCGGCGGCGAACGTTGTCCCATCGTGGATACTTGGTGGCAGACCGAGACCGGCGGCCATCTCATCACACCGCTCGCCGGCGCGCACACGCTCAAACCCGGCAGCGCCGGACGCGCCTTTTTTGGCGTCGAACCAGTCGTGTTGCGCGACGACGGCACCGAATGCAAACCGAACGAAGGCGGAAAACTTTGCATCAAAACTCCGTGGCCCGGCATCATGCGCACGACGTGGGGCGACCACGACCGTTTCATCAACACCTATTTCGCCACGTTCAAAAATATGTATTTCACCGGCGATGGTTGCCGCATTGATGCCGACGGCGATTACTGGCTGCTCGGTCGCGTGGACGATGTCGTCAATGTTTCCGGCCATCGCATCGGCACCGCCGAAGTCGAGAGCGCGCTCGTCAGTCATCCGAAAGTGGCCGAAGCCGCCGTCGCGCCCATGCCGCACGACATCAAAGGCCAGGCGCTCTACGCGTTCGTTACGCTGAAAGATGGCATCGCCGAAAGTGACGAGCTGAAGAAAGAACTCGCGCAACACGTCCGCAAAGAAATCGGCGCGATTGCCGTGCCGGATAAAATTCAATTTGCGCCCGGCCTGCCGAAAACGCGCAGCGGAAAAATCATGCGCCGCATCCTGCGCAAGATCGCCGAGAACCAGACCGACCAGATCGGCGATGTCTCCACCCTCGCTGACCCGCAGGTCGTCGAGGCCTTGGTGAAGGGGAAACAATAAGTTTAGAGTGTCTTTGTCAGGCTAAAAAAATTTCCCAACCCGAATTCGATACGGAAAAGCCATTTGCAAACGATAAATTTGGCGAGAAGAGCAAGTCGGTTAAGCGGAAGACATTTTGATGACTCGCTTCCCAGCCGTCCGATACGCTTCAGTAGGATCGGCCCGATGCGCGAACTTCAAATTTTTGGCCATCATCTTTTTGCGACCTCTATCGCGGACATACACATTCTCCAAAACTATTAACGCCTTGGTGGGGCGCATATCATCGTTGCCACAAAGTTGGCGGCGCGGCAACGCCGGTTCTACCTACTTCACTCGGCATACGCCGCGAGGGCGGCGCGCAACGTCGGCGGCACGGGCGTTGGCGACAGTTTTTCGCCCTCACGCTTCATACACGCAATCTGCTGCTCGCCCCGCGCCACGAGTTCCGCGCCGCGCCAATACTCGAAAACCAGTTTGATGCGGTTCTGCACCTGCTCGGCGAGGCGCATCCGCACGGTGATCTCATTGAAGGCGACGAGTTCCGCAAAGTATTCGCAGGCGCAATTCACCGTGGCCAGACTCAGGCCGCGACTCAATTCGTCAATGATCTCGGGCGCGTGATCGTGCAAAAACATCTCGCGGCAACGGCCCTGCCACGCGAGGTGATTCGTGAAATAAACATTTCCGACGAGATTGGTTTCCTGAAAACTAACGACGTGCCGGTATTCATAAAAGCGTGAGTTGTTTTTCATTTTTCAGATTCTGGCCGGAGCCAACGCGAAAGATTTAATTTTCAAAGTTTGGGAAATTTTTTGCGGACGACTGGCGACGGCCACGACCAACGGCGACTCATTTCCGCGCACAGTCACGGCGCACGTTGCAATCGTCGTTTCGCCCGAACGCAAGAGCCACCAGCCGTCATCGGTTTTCAAATCCATCACCAGCGGCGCGTTTAGTGGTAGCCCGATTTTTTTCAGGCACTCCAACACCGACCACATCTTCGTGGCCGCCGCGTCCAAGCTCCCGGCCGGTTCACGCGCGATGCGTTGCGCCAGTTGAAATGTTTCATCGCCGAGCAGATCACGCCACACATCTTCGGTGCGTTCAGAAATTTCTTCCAGATCACAGGCCACATCATCCGTGCTGGCCACCGCCAACGTGAAATCATTCGCGTGCGCCGCCGAGACCATTTCTCCACCGCTAACGAAAGGCTTGCCATCGGGCCGACGTTGGACGCGCAAGGCGGTGCCGAGCGCGCGTTGAATCACCGCATCCGTGCCCGCCGGACGTTCCGCATAGAGGCCGCGAGCGAGGGCAAATGTCACCGGCGTGCTCGCGGCGAGTTCTTCTAGCCGCCGCTCCAGATAAGGGGCAAGTAACGCATCCGGCCACGCCTCGCTATGCGCGATAGTTTCAACTGCGCGCAATTTCAGGCCGCGCCAACGCTCGATGATTTCACCGCAGCCATTGGTGATTTCAACATCGTAAATAAAAGTATTCCCATCGCGTGAACGTTCTTTGGCATGAACGAAACGCGCGCCGGTTTCATGGTGGAAAATTTCCAGACGTTCCATACCCGTCGGCAAAATCCGCAGATGCGGAATGCACGCCTGAATCGCGTGCAACGCGGCGTCGCGCGCCGCTGGATTGCCAAGGACAAATTCCATCGGCAGATACGGGCCGAACCATTGCGCGCCGTCATCCGCAGTGATTTGGGCGACGCACTCTTTAGCCTTCAATAATTGATAGCCGCGCAAACGACAGAAGCGGCCAGTGTGAAAAAGTATCCGCCCATACAAGTCTGTGTGAACATCCAGCGGGATTAGCGCAGAGGATGGCGGATGAAGAATGGAAGATGGTCGGATATGCCCTGAACCTTTTTCATCCTCGCCTGCAAACAAACATACCGCGCGGAAATGATCCACCTGAAAATCCGTTTCCTGCGAACGCAAACAAACATTCACGCTGCCATCATCATGACGCAACGACGCGATGCGAATGGTTGTTTTATTTTTCTTGCCGACAGCCACTGGTCGCGAAAATTCTACGTTTTCAAATGTTGGTGCAACGGTTGAGCCGGTCAATGCCATCGCCACTTGCGCCATCGCTTCTAGGCCCATCACCGCTGGAAACAAAGGCTGTTTTTGCACGACGTGATCCGCGAGATACGGATCGGCTGGCAATGAAAGTTCCGTGTCCACCACTAATTCCACGCTAGGATAAAACACACGCTGACGCTCCAGAAAACGGCGTAGCGGAAGTTCCGGCTCCAACATCGTCAACGTCGGCGGCGTGCCAAAT
>JANYFN010000098.1 GCA_025362675.1 Limisphaerales bacterium
CGCAAAACCAACGAGCCGGCGATCCTGAATTTTTCTTTCGCCAACAAAATCCAGCGCAAGTTTTCGCCGTTGTTTCTAAAAAAAATTCCCGCTGACTGGCAAAATAAAACCGAATTACAATTGCCGAACTACGTTGAACATTCTTTGATTCATCTTTTTAAACAAGTGTCCGCCGCGAACGTTGCCGACTTCTGCCTGGAGATGTATCGCAAAATGGGTTTGCTGGAAAACGTCCGCGTCGTGCGCTCCAGCGATCCTGCTTTCCGTCGCGCGGCGTGTGACATCGAAGAGTTTTTCGTGGACGTTCCGTATGAAAATGAAATCGTGCGGGCCAAACTGGTCGCCGGAGAATTGAAGCTGCATGAAGGCGGAAATTCCTTCATCACTTTGCCGCCGCAAAATTTCGCGAAAGAACAAATCAGCCCGACTCGCGACACGCGGCTGCGGTGGATGCAATCCGTTTTGCATTGCACACATTACATTGCTGGTGCGGGTGAACAGGCTTATCTTCGCCGCGAAGTCGCACCGGAAATTAATTTTATCCAACGCGATGACATTGACCGATCTGATGAAGCCTACACTGAAATCCCAGAATAATTTAGCACCGCTGCTCGCCTTCGGTGCGCATCCCGACGACATCGAATTTGGTTGCGGCGGCGTGATCGCCAACGAAACTCGCGCCGGGCGAAAAGTCCATTTCGTCCTTTGTTCACGGGGTGAATCTGGCACGCACGGCACACCGAAACAACGAACTGCCGAAGCGAAAAAGGCGGCGGCAATTTTGGGCGCGACGATTGAATTTATTAAACTTGATGGTGACGCGCAGTTAGAAATCCGCGCCACCCACGCGCTCAAGCTTGCGGCAATTTTACGTCGGGTGCGTCCAGGCATTGTGCTCGCGCCGAGCGTCGTTGAGAACCAACATCCTGATCATTGGCGGCTCGGAAAACTGGTGCGCGATGCGGCGCGCCTGGCTCGCTTTGGCGGATTGAAACAATTACGTCGCTCACCATCGCACGCGATTGAGCAATTATTTTTTTACGCCGTCACGCCCGAAGCCGAGCCGCGCGACATTTCACCGATGTTGATAGATGTTTCCGCGCCGGAAATTATTTCTGCGTGGACGGCGGCGATGGAAGCGCACCAGTCGCAAGTGCGCGCACGAAATTATATTGAGTTACAGCTTACGCGCGCCCGGTTACTCGGCGCACGCGCCGGCATCGGCCACGCCATCGCGCTGTTTCCGAACGATCCGCCAGTGATCGAATCCCTCTCCCAGTTAGGCCGGAGCGCACGACGTTTCTAAAGATGAACATCGGCATCACCTGTTATCCCTCGGTTGGCGGCAGCGGGATTCTCGCGACGGCGCTGGGCGAGGAGCTGGCGCAGCGCGGACACGAAGTGCATTTCATCAGTTACGAACGGCCTTTTCGGCTGCCGGAGAATTCGCCGCGACTGCATTTCCACCCCGTCGTCATAAACGATTACGATCTTTTCAAATATCCTGATTACACCTTGCCGCTCTCGGTGAAAATGGCGGAAGTGAGTCGTGAACATCGGCTGGATGTGCTGCACGTTCACTATGCGGTGCCGCACGCGACGGCGGCGATTCTTGCCCGCGCGATGCTGCCAAAAGAAATTCAGCCGCGCGTCGTCACGACGTTGCACGGCACCGACACGACGCTCTTGGGCCGCGATCCTGGCTACGGTCCGGCGATTCATCACGCGCTCACTCACTCCGACGCGGTCACCACGGTTTCTCATTTTCTAAAAACCGAAACCCAGCGCGTGCTTGGTTTCAAAGGTCCGATTGACGTCATTCATAATTTTTTTACGCCCCGCGCCCCGAAACGTTCGCGGGAGGAAGTCCGCCGCGAACTCGGTTTGAAGAATGAAGTGTTGTTGTTTCATTCATCCAATTTGCGTCCGCTGAAACGAATTGACCTGCTGCTCGAAACCGTGGCGCGCATCGAGCCGCGTGAATCATTTAAGTTGTTGGTGCTCGCGGGCGGAAGTTTTGCGCCGTTCCTGCCGGAAATCAGCCGGCTCGGATTGACCAACCAAGTCATCGTGCGCGAAAATATCAGTGACATTGAAGACTACTTGCAGGCGGCAGATCTTGGGCTATTCACTTCGGATACGGAAAGCTTTTGTTTAAGCATCCTTGAAGGAATGTATTTTGGTTGTCCGAGCGTCGCACGCCGGGTGGGCGGCATTCCAGAAGTGGTTTCGACCAACGAAACGGGATTGCTCGTTGATTCTGCGAATGCGGATGAATTGGCCCGCGCCGTTGAAAGTTTACTGATCAATCCGGTTCGCCGTCACGCGCTGGGAAAAGCCGCCAGGTTGAAAGCGAACGAACACTTTTCTGCCGCCGCCACCGTGCCGCTTTACGAGGATTTATATCGCCGAGTCTGTTCCAGTTAGTGACTCTTTTGGCGAATGGCACAATGCACCGGCTGGTGGCTGGTGATGTATTTCGGCTAATGCTCGCCCCACCAAACAAAAAACCGCCGCGACCAATCACTTGGCGCGGCGGTCACGTAGTAACTCAATCAAGCCCGGTGGTTAACTACCTCCCCAGACCCTGGCTCCTATTTCTTACACGACCATCTGGCTGATAGAGTCGCTCCAGTCGCTTGGCCCGGCGGAGCCGACCACATTGCAAGACACGGCATAGACCACGCCCGGCGTGAGGCCGTCGAAGGTGTTGCTCGCAGCGGTGGTTTGCGCGGTTTGGATCGGCGCCGTCTGGCCGGCAGCCGTAAGCTGCCAGTTATAGATGGCCGCACCGGTCACCGGGTTCACGTTGGCATCCAACTCGCCGCTGCGAGTGCCTAGCTCCACCGTGAGGTTCGATGGGGCGGGCAACACGCCAATAGTGGTGCGGGTGGATTTTTGGGTGGGAAACCCGCTCAACAGCAGGTTTTCATAACTGCCATTGCAGGCCACCTGCACATAGCTGGCGAGGGTGCGGAGCAATGACACGAGTGCCGCCCGCGCCGACTTTTTGGCGGCCGTGGCCGCCCGCCCGCCCTCCGGTCTGGCGGCGATGGTGCCGATGAACTTATCCAGCGCCGCTTCAACGGGCGGCAATTCGGCATCGGGGTAGATGGCGGCATTTTCCGCCGTCATGGTGAGAATCGTTTTCGTATCAATGACTAATTCTGCATCGTTGTCATTGGTAAGAAACGATATGGATGGTTTTATGAGCATACGGTTTGTCTTTCTTTTTTATGTTGTTGTTTGAACTTAGCAAATTCGTGTTCTACGAACGCATCCACCTGAACGGCAGGCGGACTTATTATCCTAACCACAATTCGTGCCAACTCTATGCCGGGACTCCATTTTACCGATTTTGCCCAGATTAGAGTCAAAAGTGGGTTAAGAAGTCATTTTCGAGGTTTAGTTTGTGATGGCCGAGTATTCCGCAGACATTTCCTAAACCTAAGTCGCGGCAAACTAAACCTCCAGCGCCATTTCCTAATATTAGGAAATGAAAAACGAGACTTTGGCGACGATTTCCGAAGACAAGGAAGTCATTTCCCAAACCTCGGAAGCCACTTCCTAAGTTTAAGCAGGCATTTCCAGACTTAGGCAGCCGTTTCCAGGCCTGGGATATGATTTTCTAAGGTTAGCCAGTCATTTCCTAAACCTAAAAAATGGTTACCTAAACCTCGAAAGTCACGGCCTAAACCAAGGAAATGCCGGACGAGGGTATAAAATTGCCGGTCCTAAGCCGACCAAGCGGCAAAAAACAACTCAGGGATTCCCCTAGGTAGAGATAGGACGGATAGGTAAAGACGCCGCGCGGCGGCGTCCCCGACCGCGTAGTAGCGGTCGGCAACTAATGTGGGAACACCCACGCCTTGCGGGGGTCAACGGCGTGCCTGACGATTGCGCCGGAGCAGGCGGAACTTTTTTTTGACAGCGGAGTCGGCGAGCAGGGAACTGTTCACATCAAACGATAAGTATGAAACCATTTTCAAAACATTTACCCAGGAAAGCTGGTGCTAGGGGTTTTACGTTGATTGAACTTTTAGTCGTCATTGCCATTATCGGCATTTTGGCGGCGTTACTGTTTCCGGCGTTGTCGCGGGCCAAGGCCAAGGCATTGCAGACAACGTGTGTCAGCAATTTCAAGCAGTTGACGGTATGCTGGAAAATGTTTGCGGATGACAACGGCGGCAAGTTGGTGCCGGTAAGCTACTATACGAACACCAATACGCTCGTTAATTCCAACGCCCGGGTGCGGGGCAGCATGAATGACAACATCACAGTGTATGCCCCCATCCAGCCGGGCGTGTTGGATTCAACCAACTTGGACGGCATCAAACTCGGGAGTCTCTACCCGTATAGCCAGTCCGCAGGAATTTATCGGTGTCCGTCTGACCCCAGCACGGTGGATGGTGTGCGGCGGGTGCGGAGTTATTCGTTGAACGGCTGGATAAGTGGCACAACAGTTTTTGGACAGCACGAATACAAAGTTTTTCATTACGAGAAAGATCTCACCTCGCTCTCGCCATCAGCGGCGTGGGTGTTCGTTGATGAGCATGAAAAGAGCATCAACGACGGCTGGTTTGCGGTGGACATGGTCGGTAACCGGGGGATGCTGGATGCCCCGGCGACGCGCCACGTTAACAGTTACGCCTTGTCATTTGCAGACGGCCATGTGGAGACGTGGAAATTGCGCGATGGCCGGACGATGCACTGGTCTGCGCTGCCCATTTCCAACAACCCGGAAAACCCCGATTGGAGAAAATTGCGGGACGCGACGACGACGTTGCAATGATTGGCCTAAAAAAGAGGCGATTCTATTGGGATTCCGTATTTTTGTCCAAATCAGAAGGATAGTTTATTCATAAAAAGAATATGCCGCAGCTATTTTCCACAACTTTTTTCGGAACTTTTTCCGGTTTCGGTTGTCAACCTAACCGGACAATGATCAAACCGTTAAAACTTCAATCGTGTGTGGCGGCCAGATTTTTGTGGTTGCCACCGCGTCAGATGTGTAACTTCGCGGCCATCTCAACAACCTTTGCCCCCACGCAATCATGGCCGGGGCGATTCGCGTTTTGAGCTGATCAGGGAAAATGATGAGCAAGGCAGGCACACAAATCGAAACTGATTTCACTCCGAAAATACAGGAGCTGGAACCAGTGGCGGAGTCGTCGGTTGCGGCGACGAAATTTGCCGCCACGCCGGATGCGTTAAAAACTTTGCCCGCTGATTTTGTCAAACGTCATCGCGTGCTGCCGCTGAAAATTTCCGACGGTCACCTCCACATCGCGACGGCGGAACCGGGCAACCTCCGCGTGATTGATGACATCCGCTTGCTGACTGGTCTCGAAGTGGCCGAGGAAGAATTTCCCGCTGACGAAATTGCCGAGACAATTTCCGCCCGTTATCAGGTCACGGTCGAAAAGATGTTTGAAAATCTCGGCAGCAACGGCGCGGCGAACGGTGAAGGCAAAACGCTGCACGACATCGAGGTGATGGCGAATGAGCCGACGGTCGTGAACTTGGTAAACCTGATTGTTTCCACGGCGATCCGCGAGCGCGCGAGCGACATTCATTTCGTGCCGTTTGAAAATTCTTTGCAACTGCGGTATCGCATTGACGGCTTGTTGCAGGAAAAACAACCGCCGCCCAAGCAGCTTCACGCCGCCATTGTTTCGCGCATCAAAATCATGGCGGACATGAATATTGCGGAACGTTTTCTGCCGCAGGACGGTCACATTCAAATCAATCATCGCGGCGCGCGCGTGGACATTCGTGTCGGCACGCTGCCGACGATTTATGGCGAAAGTCTCGTGATGCGTCTGTTGCAAAAAAGTGCGCATCTGCAAACGGTGCAGGAACTCGGATTGGATGCCACGCGCGCGGCATTGCTCTCGCGGCTGGTTGGCAAACCGCACGGGCTTTTTCTCACGACCGGCCCGACGGGCAGCGGCAAGACGACTTCGCTGTATTCCATTCTCCAAAGCATCTACACGCCGGAACTGAAAATTATTACCATCGAAGATCCGGTGGAATATGAGTTGCCCGGCGTGGCGCAAATCCCGGTGAAGCCCGGACGTAATTTTACGTTCGCCAACGGCCTCCGCGCGATTTTGCGCCAAGACCCGGACGTGGTGATGGTCGGCGAAATTCGAGATTCCGAAACTGCCGAGATCGCGATTCGCGCGGCGCTCACGGGCCACCAGGTTTTTAGCACGCTGCACACGAATGATTCCACCGGCGCGGTGACGCGCCTGATTGACATGGGTGTGGAACCGTTTTTGATTTCGTCGTCGCTCGAAGGCGTGCTCGCGCAACGTCTGCTTCGCCGCGTGTGTCCGCATTGCCGTGAGCCGCGCAGTGTGGAACCGGCGATGAAAACGCAGATGGAGACGTTGAGCGGCGTCAAGTTGGAGGGAACTTTTTACGGCGGCAAAGGTTGCGAGGAATGTCGCGGCACGGGTTATCACGGGCGCGTCGGGATTTTTGAATTGTTGCCGGTCACGAACGAATTGCGCGAAATGATTTTGCAACGGCGCTCCAATGCCGAACTGAAAAGCAGTGCGCAAAAAAACATGGTCACGATGCACCAGGACGCACTGCAAAAAGCGGCGGCGGGCGTGACGACGCTGGATGAAATTTTGCGCGTATCGTCGGGAGATTTGCTCGAATGAATTCGTTTCGTTATCAAGCCATCGGCGGCAGCGGCGCAGCGGTTGAAGGCGTGATCGAAGCCGAGGATCGCAAATCCGCAATCCAGTTACTCGGTCAGCGCGGCCTGTTTCCCTCGAACTTGGAAGTGTGTTTTACCAATGGCGCGGCGAAGGCCGGCGGACCGGCCAAAGCATCGGGATTCAGTTTTGGCAATCGCATCGGGCGCAAACAAGTCACGGCGTTCACGCGCGAAATCAGTGCGCTGCTCGCGGCGGCGATTCCGATTCCGCAAGCGCTCGACAGCCTGGGCGAAGAGGAAGAAAATCCGGCACTGCGAACGGTGTTGTTGGAAATCGCCGGAGCCGTGCGCAAAGGGGAATCATTTTCTTCTGCGCTGGCGCAACACCCAAAAAACTTCGGCAATCTTTACGTCAGCATGGTTCGCGTCGGCGAGGAAGCGGGCGTGTTGCCGAAGGTCATGGACGATCTCGCCGGCTTGCTGGAACACGAAGACGAAGTGCGCGACGAAGTAAAAGCAGCCATCGCGTATCCGGTTTTTGTTTTGGGTTTCGGTTTTGTGACGGTGGCGATTTTGTTGACGGTCGTGTTGCCCCGGCTGTTCAGCATGTTGCAAGAAATGCTCACGGTGCTGCCGCTGCCCACATTGATTCTGCTGCGCACCAGTGAAGCGTTGCATCATTATTGGCTCCTTATTTTTGCGGCGCTTGCGGGAATCGTCAGCGGAATTGTCTGGTATGTGCGGACGCCGGCGGGCGCACAGCTTTGGGACGTAATTAAATTACGCATTCCAGTAATGGGCGGAGTGGTTCGCTCGGCGGCGCTGGGCAGATTTGCGCGCACCCTTGGCACGCTGGTGAAGAGTGGCGTGTCGCTGTTGCCGGCGCTGAAAATTGTCGAGCACACGATTGGCAATCACGTTCTCGCCGCGCAGGTCGCGCTGGTTGCCGAGGAGACGCGCGGCGGCGATTCGCTCGCCGCACCGCTGCGCAAGCTGGCCATTTTTCCGCGCACCGTCATCCAGATGATTGCCGCCGGTGAAGAAAGCGGGAAGCTGGATGAAATGCTTTTGAAGGTCGCAGAAATCGAGGAGCGCCACATGCGGGCGCGCACGAAGACGTTGATTTCATTGCTCGCGCCGGTGTTGATTCTAATTGTCGGCGGACTGGTCGGCTTCATGGTCATCGCGATTTTGCTGCCGATTTTCAAGATGAGCAGCGCCCTGCACTGAAAAACTGAAACAGAAAAATAAAATGAACATTCAATCATCCCGAAAAGAATCTCGCGGCTTCACGCTCGTGGAAATGATGGTCGTCGTGGTCGTCATCGGCATTCTGGCCGCCGTCATCATTCCGCAATTTGTGAACACGACCCAGGACGCAAAAATCAGCGCGGCCAAAGGCCATGTCACCGAATTGGAATCGGCGGTGGATCGTTTTTATGTCCACATGGATCGCTATCCCACCGCCGAGGAAGGTTTGAAAGTCCTTGTGGAAGCGCCCGCAAATGATGAAGGCAAAAAATGGCGCGGGCCGTATATCAAACAGCTCCGCAATGATCCGTGGGGAAACGCCTATCAATACGCGGTCCCGGGCACGCATCACACTTCGAGTTACGACATCTGGTCGCGCGGTGCGGATGGCGCGGACGGCGGCGAAGGTGAAAATGCAGACGTGGGCAATTGGTAAAATGCGGCTAGAAAATTCCAACGCAAAGTCACATCGCGCCTTCACTTTGATGGAGTTGATGGTGGTGATTATCATCATCGGCATCATGACGGCGGCGATCATTCCCGAAATGCGCGGCACGTTTGAAGATGCCTTGTTGCGTTCGACCGGGCGCGACCTCGTGAATGTTTGCAGCCTCGCCAACAGCCGGGCGGTCAGCTTGAACCAGGCCTGTTGCGTGACGATTGATTCGCAGACGGGGCGTTATCAACTGGAGCAAAAAGTTCGTGAAGGTGCGCGGGACAATTTCATTCCGCTCAAAGACGTTTCCGGCGCGGAAGGCAAACTCGATGCGCGGATAAAAATTGAAGTGCGCCAGCCGGACGAAGTTTTTGCCGGTGACAATTCCGCCCAGGCGGGCGCGGAAAATATTTCGTCCGAAGTCATTTCGTTTTACGCCGATGGCACGGCGGACGCAGCGGAAATTTTGTTGCGCGATCACGCCGGGTTTCAACTCATTTTGCAACTGAACCCGGTCACGTCGCGGATTCAAATCGTGGAGCCGACGCACGAATGAACACCCTCTCACATTCCGGCGGTTTTTCACTGATCGAAGTGATGGTGGCCATGTTGATCTTGAGCATCGCGCTCGTCGGCTTGACCCAAGGCATCACGACCGCGCTCGGGTCCAGCAAAGAATCCGAGTGGCAAACCACTGCGGCGCTGCTGGCGGCGGGAAAAATTGAAACGCTGCGCGCCGAGGGCACGTTGGAAAATGGCGAGTCAGAAGGCGATGGCAGCGCGGGACTCGAAGCGTATCACTGGAAAACCACGGTCGGCGGCACGGACACAGAAAATCTCCATGAAGTGACGGTGCTCGTGGAAAACGCCAAGACTCATCGGGAAATTTACGAGCTGAAAACATTGTTGTTCCAGGCAGATGGTGATGCGACCGCCAAGGATTCGAAATCCAAAAAGAAAAAGGGCGCGGCAAAATGAAAAATGGTTTCAAGTTGAAAGTTGAAAGTTGCAGGTTCGCGTCTCGCGGGCGCACAACCTTCAACCTTCAACCCTCAACCTTCAACCGCTCCAACGCTTTCACGCTGATTGAAATCGTTATCAGCTCGGCTTTGATGTCGTTGATTTTAATAAGCGCGTATCTGTGTTTAAACGCCGGGATGGCGGGCAAAAAATTAGTCGAGCCGCGCGCGGATATTTTCCAAAGCGCACGCGTGGCGCTGGCATTTTTGTCCGCCGATTTGCGCGGCGCGTGCCGGTTGCCGGGCGATTCTGCTTTTCTCGGCATGAAGCGGATGGTCGGTGAAGTTGAGGCGGACAATCTGGATTTTGCTACGCACAACTACACGCCGCGTCACGCGCGCGAAGGTGATTTTTGTGAGATGAGTTATTACGCCGAGCAGAATCCGCAGACCGGTCGCTTTAGTTTGTGGCGTCGGCGCAATCCCACGCTCGCGCCGGATCCGCTGGCGGGCGGCAGCAAGGAAGAAATTGCCCGCGATGTGTTGGGCGCGCGTTTTGAATACTCGGACGGACTCGACTGGTATGAAAATTGGGGCGAATTGAAAAGCTCGGCGAAGGCGGCGAATTCACAGAAGGAACAAAGTAATTTGAGCGGATTGCCCAAGGCCGTGCGCATCACGTTACTGTTTGATTCCAATCCAAAATCAAAAGCCAATCCGCAGACCGGCGAGCGCGAGCTTGAGCCGCCGTTAGTTTTTCAGACCGTCGCACGTTTGGAACTGGCCGAGGTGTTGGCGGCGGATGCTGGCAATTCCAGTGGTAACGGAAATTCCGCCGACCAATCAGCGCCGAATCCGCAAAACGGAGGGCAAAATTAGCCGTGCGAAAACGCGCTTCCATTCTCGTCGGCTTGCTCTGGTGCCTCGCGCTATTGGCGTTGGTGGTCGTTGGTGTGTTGCATACGGCGCGGATGGATTTATTGACCGGGAAAAATTTCAGCGACAAAATTCAGGCACATTATCTGGCGCTGGCGGGAATTGAAAAAGCCAAGGCGTTGCTATACAAAAACGCTTCCGAACGCAGTCGTAGCGGTAAAAATCACACCGGCGAATTTTATGACAATGCGCAACAATTTCGCGAAGTCGAATTCGGGCGTGGAACCTATTCGGTTTTGCGGCGCGGTCGCCAAGACGAAGGTAACGGCGTGCTTTACGGAGTTGCCGATGAGGAAAGCCGGTTAAACGTGAATACTGCTGACGCTGATGCGCTCCAAAAAATTCAAGGACTCGGAGCCGAAGTGGCGTCGGCAATTCAAGGTTGGCGCGGGCAGGGGAACACGGTGGCGGAAACGGAATATTATTTGTCGCAGCGGCCGCCTTATAAACCGCGCGGCGGACTTTTCGAAACTATTCGCGAGTTGCTCATGGTGCGCGGCGTGTCCTCGGATTTGTTGCTGGGGCAAGACACACATCAAAATGGATTGCTCGACGCGATAGCTGATGGCAATGGTGGTTCTCCGAAATTTCAAAGTAGTGTGGCTACCACTGATCTCGGCTGGGCCGGAGTTTTGACCTTGGATTCAGGGGTGAAAAATGTGAACGCTGCGGGCGAGAGCCGGGTGAATATTCAGACGGCCGACGAATCGGCGTTGAGCGCGGTGCATGGGTTTACGCGGGAAATCGCCCGGGCAATTGTGGCTTATCGTGGACAACATGAATTTCAAAGCATCGCGGAATTACTAGACGTCACACCAACGCAAAACAATAACAACGGCCGTCAAGGGGCAAGCAACCGACAAAATGGAAATTCCAATAACAACTCTGGATCCGGCGCTAACTCCGGCTCCTCCGGCGGGCGGGTGGTCAGTCGAGATTTGTTTGAGCAAATTGCGGACGAAGTGACGGTGGCCACGGATAGTCAACTTTCCGGAGTGGTCAATCTCAACACGGCTAGCGCGGATGTGCTGGTGTGTCTGCCGGGCATTGACCGCAACGTGGCGCAGGCAATTATTTCATATCGTTCGTCTTCCGGTTTTTTTGACAACATTGCTCGGCTGATGAGCGTGGATGGTATCACGCCGGAAATCTTCAAACAAATTGCGCCGCTGGTGACGGTGCGTTCGGAAACGTTTCGCATCTTGGGCGAAGGCCGCGTGAAATCCACTGGCGCGACGCAACGTATTCAGGAAATTGTCCGCATCAATCTCGACGGCGTGAAAACGCTTTCGTATCGGGAGGATGATTTATGAAGGATATGTTGAATCTTCCAACAGTTTTCATCGAGATCGGCTTTGCCGCCATTAGAGTTTTGTCGGGCGAACGCGGTCTGGAAATCCCGCTGGAACGTGCGTTGGATGGAAAACTGACCACTTCAAGCCGTGAAAAAATAATTGCTGGTTTGGAAAAATTTCTCGAACGCAAAAGCTGGCAGCCGCGCCTCCGTGCCCTGTGCGGACTCAGCGCGCAAGGTCTTTCATTGCGGCAAATAAATCTGCCGGTGACGACGCCGGACGATTTTGAACGGGTGTTGCGCTTGCAGATTGAAAGCGAGCTTCCGTTGTCGCCCGAAGAAATGGCTTGGGGCTGGCGGGACATTTCTGCCAATGCGAATCGGCGCGAAATTCTCGTGGTCGCCGTCCGCAAACAAATCGTGGAAGACTACGCGGCCCTGTTGACGGCGGCGGGCCTGAACCCTGAATTCGCGGTCTCGGCCTTCGCCCGGCAGGCGCTTTGTAAGACAACGGAAGCAGCCCAAGCGGTTTTGGAAATCACGCCGTCGCAGTCTGAACTGGTCGTGTTTGAAAACGGTGTGCCGGTCACGGCTCGGGTTTTTGCGTCCGGTGCGGGACTAGCCGAGGTAGTGAAAAAAAATTCAACGGCGAAACAAATTTTTATTTCCGGCCCGACCGCGGACACGGCGGAATTTTTGGCAAAACTTTCCGGCGACTGCAAGTGTCAGCGCCTGGAAGTTCCAAGTGGCGATGGTTTCTCTGCCGCAACCCTGGGCCTGAAAAAAATTGCTTTGGAAAATCTTCCGTTGCTGTTGCTTCAGGTTCGGGCGCAGGCGAAAAAAAATACGTTCAATCTGACGCTGCCGGAAAACCGTTATCACTTGAAGTGGGCGGTCGCCTTGCTGGCGCTGCTGCTATTGTTTCCATTCGCCGAGGCATTATTGGTAAAACCATTCCTCAACTGGCGGCTAAATTCCTTCAAGGCCGAGCAAGAAAAATTCCTGTCCGTGGTGGCACCGGAAGCGAAGTTCCTGCTTTACCTGAAAGAGAACCAGCCGCCGTATCTGGATGCGCTTTATATTTTTGCGAAGTCAACGCCGCCGGGCGGTCATCTCGATTCGCTTTCGCTTGATCAGCGTGGTCAAATTTCTTTGAAGGCAGCGATGCCCAACGGACAAGCAGTGACGGACTTCCGGGCGAAAATAATGGCCTCCGGTTTTTTTGCGAACATTTCGGTCGAGGAACAAACCCCGGTTCAAAACCAGCCGCGCGTGAACGTGCGGATGTCGGCGCAATGGAAGCCCGCTGGCTTGCGCGCCACCGTGAGCGTTCCGGCACCGGTGGTGGAAACAAACAAGTTGGGCTTAATGCCCGGGACGCCAAAAAATTTGAAACTTTGAAAGCAATTCGCACATTGACGGCCAGTGAAAAACGGACGGTTCGCCTGGCGGCGATGGTTCTGGCGGGGTTTCTGGCTTTGTTTGTGGCCTATAAAATATTTCTATTTTTTCAACAACGGCACGGCGCGTATTTGAAAATGGCGACTGAAGCTCAGCAGTTAAAAATTGAATCTAAAACCTACCCAGACAAGGTGGCGATGGTGAAAAAACTGATGGACGATTTTCAACTCGATCCGGCGAAGCTGGTGAAAAGTTCGGTAATGGCGGAAGCGAGCGCGGCGATTCAAAAGGCGGCCGCCGGAGGCGGCGTGAAACCGGGAGCGATCCGCGAATCGCCCGGACATTCCTCAAAAAAAGAATTGGGGACCATTCAGTTCGAAGGTTCGGGGCCGGTGACCTCAGTGATCTCGCTATTGCATCGGCTGCCGTTGCTGGGCTATCCGTTGGTGATTGATTCGGTGCAGTTCACTTCCGATCCGATGCGGCCCGACCAGATCAAATTAGCCGTCACCATCCTGGTGCTGGATTTTGAGCAATGGAAAAAAACGGAGGCACCCCATGCGTGATCGTTATGAACAACTATTGCGCGGAGCCTGTTTTGTGCTGGCGGCATTGGTTTTGTTGTCGGTGCTGCGGGCCGGTTGCCGCGCGGGAGCGTTATGGGGTGCGAAAATTCCAGCGGTGCCGACGCTGGAAACGAATTCGGTTGCCACTACCAATGTGCCCTCCGCATCCACGGCCACGAATTCTTTGCCTTCAAAAATTGCATTCACCAACGCGGTCAAACCATCCGCCTTGACCAGCAATGTCGTGACGCTGACGACGGTTGCGACGAATCCGCCGGGAACCAATAACCTGTCACGCGGGACAAATCTGCCCGTCACCAATCTGCTTGCGATTGTCGGAACAAATGGCTTGGTGGCGACCGCCACGAATCTGGCTTCAACCAACAAACCTGCAAAAAAGCCTAGCCGGAATATGCCCCCTGACATGGCGGCGATGGGTGGAATGAATTTCGGCGGCATGCCGGGAATGCCTGGTAAAGCGGCGAAATTGCCGGCAGCTATTCAGACGCGCGTGGATAAAATTGTGGAGAGCGAAATGTTTGCGCCGGTGATGCACCCGCAACCGATGGCGCTGTTGGGCATTGCGGGCGAAACGGTTTTCCTGCGAACGGCGAGTGGTCAGACCGGATTACTGAAGGCGGACGCACCGCTGGAGGGAGTGAAACTTCTGCGCATCGGCATCAATCGCGTGCTGGTGGAAGTGGACGGACAAAAAAAAGAACTGACAATTTTTGACGGTAATGGCAGCGAGAGCCTACTCGAAAGCACCAAATGAAAATATTCATCTTCCAACGTCTCTGGTTCGCCTTGTGGCTTTGCGCTACGACGACCCTGTTCGCCCAAAATTCTTCGCGGAGAATGCCGCCAAATTTTCCGCCGGGAATCGTGATCCCAGACGGGGCGGACGCACCACCGCCAGCTTCCTCGGATTCCGGCAAGAAAGATTCCGGCGGACCGTGGATGCCTTCAGAACCGTTGGGCCCGAGCGTGACTGCGACCAATGTTGACGGGTCAAAGACGAATGCAGTGGAGGGGATTCAATTGAGTTTTCAGGGCGCAAATGTGGACATGGTGGCGCAATGGCTTTCGCAGACAACGGGCAAGACGGTGGTGAAACATCCACGGGTGCAATGCCAGTTGACCATCATCAGTTCCAAAAAAATGCCGATGCGCGAAGCGATCAACATGGTTTACCGCGCGTTGGCATTGGAAGGATTTTCGGCGGTGGAACTGGGCAATTCCATTCTGATCGTGCCGGCGGGCGAGGAGCCGAAGATGAGTCCCGAAGTGGTGACGGGTTCGCTGACGAATGTGCCTGCGGGGCGGCAGCGGTTGGTGAAAGTTTTTTCGCTGAAAAATATTCAAGCCACGGAATTGAAGGAGCGCATCAAAACGGCGTTATCGGACAAAGCGACGGTGGATGTGGATGACCGCGCGAATCAGATCATCATCACGGACTACACGGATAATTTGCGGGTGGCGTCGGATTTGATTGATGCGCTCGACAATTCACGTCCGGAAGATGTGGCGGTGCGCATCATCCCCTTGAAGCACATCGCGGCGGATCAGCTTGCGAAAGAGATGGATCCGCTCTATCAAAAAATTGGCGGGAAATCCGGCGGCAAGGGGACCATCACGGTGTCAGCGGATGATCGCTCAAATTCGCTGATTGTGCTTTCGAGTTTGGCAGACTTTATTGCCATTGGAAAACTGGTGGTGACGCTCGACACGGAGGATGCGCAGGAAAAGACGACGCAGACCTATATTCTCAAAAATGCCGACGCGCAGGACGTGGCGAAACAGTTACAAGATTTGAATCAAAACCAGCCGCCGACGATGTCACGCTATTCTTATTTTTATGGATCGCAACCAGATGTGGGCGCGAAAAAGTTTAGCGTCGTGGCCGACCGCCGCCGCAATGCTGTGATCGTGCAGGCACCGCCATCGCAATTCGAAAGCATCGCCAAGATGATTCAGGAATTGGACGAGCCGGTGTCTGACGGCAGTCTGGCACCGCAAATTTATTCGCTCAAATATGCGAGCGCCACGGATATTGAGGATGTGCTGAATGAATTATTTTTGAAGAAAACGCAGCAGCGTAGCTACTGGGATTATTTTAGCGATGACTCCGGCGGCAGCACGGCCGACCGCGATGTGGGGCGGCTTTACGGGAAGGTTCGCATCACGAGCGAGCCGTATGCGAATGCGATCATCATCACGTCAAACTCGAAGGAAAATCTCGGGGTGATCGAGAAGGTGCTCCGGCAACTCGACGTGCCCTCACCAGCCGGGGAAAGCACGCTCCGGCTCGGATTGAAATTTGCCAAGGCCGACACGATTGCAAACAGCTTAAATATTTTATTCGCCAAAAACGGTTCGCCGGCGATTCGGGCGGTGGCTCCGGGACCGAATCAAAACGGAGCTGGACCGAACGCGCAGCCATCGTCGCAGAATACTTCGTCGCAAACGGGATTTGACCTCACGGTGGATACGAAGGAGGACGGTTATTTTCCGTGGCTCGGCGGGCAGCCCGATGCGTCGTCGCGGTCATCCGATGGAAAAACAGCGCGGCCCGTGAGCGATCTCGTGGGCCGCGTTCGCTGCGTCGCCGATCAGCGCGGGAACGCCTTGATGGTTTCGGCCAACGTGCATTTCTTCCCGCAAATTTTAAAATTAATTTCGGATCTGGACGCACCGGCTGACAAGGTGACGATTGAAGCCCGCATCGTGCAAGTCTCCAGCGATTACCTGGACAAGCTCGGCGTGCGCTGGTCGCCGGACGGGACGAAAGTTTTTACGGCGGATGACTATGATAATTCATTGATCGCGAGCAGCAGCGGCAATTTAAAAAAAGGTTTTGGCGGGACGACCGCGGTCAACCAGCAGTCCGCGAGCAGTTCGGTGGTGCAGACACTGGCGAGTCTGCGTTCGGGTTTGGTGACCAGCACGTTGAACATAGATTTCCTGGTGCAGTTTCTCCGCAAACACACGGATGCCACGGTGCTGGGCGAACCGAGCATCACCATTGATGACAATGAACTTGGCAAACTATTTGTCGGCCAACAGGTGCCGGTGCCAGATAGTTCGCTCACCAGTGCACAACTCGGCGGCTCTAGCACGACTATCAAATATAAAGATGTTGGGGTCGTGCTCGAAGTAACCCCGCACATCAATAGCGATGGCGACGTGCAATTGAAAATTCACACGGAATCTTCCACCGTGGAAGCTGGGGTGACGGTGCTCGGCGGCGCGGTTTTCAATACTGCAAATTTTCGCACCGAGGTCACCGCCAAAACGGGGCAAACCCTTTTGCTCGGCGGGATTATTCAAAAACAATCGTCCGATATTTTGCGCAAAACTCCTGTGTTGGGCGATGTGCCCGTGGTCGGCTGGGGATTCAAAAAGAAGGACAAGTCGATCCACGAAGTCGAGTTGATGGTTTTTCTTAAACCCACCGTGGTGCATAGCGCGGAGGATGCTCGCCAACTGCAAAGCGACCAGGATCGGAAAGCGCCGCTCTTAAAAAAATGGCTCGATGAGACGGAAGCAAAGTTGCCAAAAAAATAATGGGGGTTCGAAAAATTATTCCGCTGGCCGCCAGTCCAAAACTTTCAACTGCACCGTCGTCCGGCCATTGAATTCATTGACGCCGGGTGCGAAGGCGAGATCAAATGTTCCGATCGGTAACGAACCGTTTCCCGCATTCCACCACACCGCTTCGTGGGTGGTCGTGCCGTCGGTGACCCACAGTTTGACGTGCTGTTTGCTCGCTCCCATGCGGAGCAGCGGCTTTTTGTGCATCAGATTTCGCGCGCAGAATTGCACAGCCGGATTTCCCATGCCTGTCGGTTTTAATTTTTCTAATTCCGCGAGTGCGTCAAAATTGATTTCACCCAAATTTAAATCGGCATCGAGTCGCAAGGGCGGTTGCAAATCTTCGGTTTTCAATTGACGCTTCGCCAGTTCGTTCAAACGCTCGCGCAACAGATCAATTTTCTCCGGCAAAATGCTCAAACCCGCCGCCATCGCGTGACCGCCGTGTTTCACAAGCAAGTCATCGCACTCGCGCAGCGCCGCCGCCAGATCAAAGCCGGCGATGCTACGGCCCGATCCGCGCATCTCGCCGTTCTCACCACCGATGATGAAGGTCGGGCGATAAAATTCCGACAGCACGCGCGACGCCACGATGCCGACGACGCCGATGTGCCAGAGCAATTCTCCCTCAACGATGACGAAATCTTTTTGCGGATCAAATTTCGAGCGCACCACGCCGATAACCTGCTCGGTGATGGTCTTCTCTATTTTCTGTCGCTCGCGGTTGCGCGCGTCGAGGTTCTGCGCCAGTGGCATCGCTGCCGCCAAGTTTTCTGCGAGCAACAAGTGCAAAGATTCTTCAGCGGTTTCCAAACGGCCAGCGGCGTTCAATCGGGGTGCGAGTTGAAAACCGACATCGTGCGTGCCGAGTTTTTCCGGCGACTGTGCGACTTCTTTCAGCGCGAGAATTCCGGCGCGTTTGGTCGTGTTCAGTTTTTCTAAGCCGGCGGTGACGAGAATCCGGTTTTCACCTGTTAGCGGAACGAGATCGGCGATCGTGCCGAGCGCCACAAGGTCGAGCAGGGGACGCAAATCGTATTCCGCCGCGCCGGGTAAACTCGTTTCGCGGCCGCGTTTGACGAGCGCATGCGCCAGTTTGAAGGCGAGACCAGCGGAGCAAAGTTCGGTAAAAGTTGGAGTCCAGCCTTTAGGTTGTTCGGGGGCGGGACAAGCGGAAGTTTGAACTCCAACTTGTGGATTCACCAGCGCGACGGCTGCGGGCGGTGGGTTGGAAACTTGATGGTGATCCAGCACGATGACTTCGACGTTTTCGGTTTTGAGCCAAGCAATCGTTTCCACGGCGGTAGAGCCGCAATCCACCGCGAGCAATAATTTTACGGGAAATTTTTTGAGGCAATTCTCCACGCCATCGCGACTCAAACCGTAACCTTCATCCATGCGGTTCGGCAGATATGCCTCCGCCGACCAGCCGAGTGCGCGCAACACTTCCAGCAAAATCGTGGTGCTCGTCACGCCGTCCACATCATAATCGCCAAATATGACAAGGGGTTCGTCGTGTTCGTGCGCGAGCAGCAAACGCGCGATGGCCGTATCCATGTTCGGCAGTAGAAACGGGTCAGCCAGATTTTTGAGGCGTGGCGTGAGAAAGTTTTCCAGGACGGCTGGTTCGCTGAAACCACGATTGACGAGGCATTGGGCCAATAGCGGGGAAATTTTTAATTTGGCGGCGAGCGTGCGGGTCAGCAACGGTTGCGGCGGAGCAAGGTTCCAGCGGAATTTCATTTCAACCACGGATTAACACGAAGGGACAGGGATGAAAATCCGATTCGTTTTATTTGTGTCCATTGGCGGCGATTTTCTTTTCCCGTTTGGCGGCGGCGACGGATAGCAGCATGGCGGTGGTCAGGATGGCGGCGATGACTAGCAGCGAGACGGTGGTGGGAATCTCCAATTGAAACCATTGCGGTTCGTGGCCGTGCAGCGGCGTGAGCAACATTTTTGCGCCAATAAATACTAGCACTACTGACAGACCGATCTTGAGATAGCGGAAATAATCAATCGCGCCGGCCAGCACGAAATACAGCGAGCGTAATCCGAGGATGGCGAAGACGTTCGAGGTGAAAACGATGAACGGCTTGGTCGTGACGGCGAAAATCGCAGGAATAGAATCGAGCGCAAAAATCAGATCGGTGGTTTCCACCATCAGCAATACGAGGGCGAGCGCGGTGAGCATTTTCTTGCCATTCAGGCGGACGAAAAACTTTTCATTATGCGTGCCCTCGGCGATGGGGAACCATTTTCGCGCGAGCTTGATGACAGGATTTTTTTCCGGCTCCACGCCTTCGTCATCGGTGAATAGCATCTTGATGCCGGTGAAAACGAGGAACGCGCCGAATAAATAAAGCGTCCACTCAAAGCGTTGGATGAGCGCGGAGCCAGCCCCGATCATCAGGCCACGCATGAGCAATGCGCCGAGAATGCCCCAGAATAAAACGCGGTGCTGGAATTTTTGTTCGACCTTGAAAAAGGTGAAGATGAGCGCGATGACGAAGACGTTGTCCATCGAGAGCGACAGCTCGATGATGTAGCCGGTGACGAATTCGACGGCTTCCTCTTTGCCGCGCAACGGCACGAGCGCAGCGGCAAACAGCATGGCTAGCACGCACCAGATCACGGACCACGTCAGCGCCTCCTTGAACTTGACGACGTGGGCGGTGCGATTAAAAACCCCGAGATCCAGCGCGAGGAAGAACAAAACGCACATGACAAACCCCACCCAATGAAAGGGAGTGATTTGAATCAACGCGAACATAGAATTTTACGTTACGCGCAAATGGCGTTTGAGCAAACGCCACTTGCATTTCGTAGAGCCGGTTTAAGCCTTCGCTGTCGCCGAATTTTGCACTGTTACCTGTGACTCACCAATGTTCGGGCGTTGTCCCTTGTGCCACCAGAGCACGATGACGCTGGCGATGAAGATGGATGAATATGTTCCCACCAAGATGCCGACGAGGAAGGTGAACGCGAAGTCGTTGATCGCGCCGCCACCGAACAGATACAGCGAACCGGTGGCGAGGAACACCGTGCCGCTGGTGATGATCGTGCGGCTCAACGTCTGGTTGAGCGAGAGGTTGATGATCTCGCTGAATGAACCGCGCACGCCGAGTTTCAACTGCTCGCGGATACGGTCGAAGATAACGATCTTGTCGTTGATCGAGAAACCGATGATGGTCAATACGGCGGCCACCACCGTGGCGTTGAATTCGCGACCGGAAATCGCATTCGCCACGCAATACGCGCCGATGGCGAACAGCACGTCATGCAACACCGCCAGCACGGCGGCGACGGCGAAGGAGAATTCGTAGCGGAAGGCGACGTAGAGCAAAATGCCGAGCATGGCGAGCAGCGAGGCGACGACGGCGGAAACTTGAATCTCCTTACCGATGGCGGCACCGACCGTGTAGCCGCCAGTGTAAACGTATTTTGCTTCAGGTAGTTTTTCGGCGAGGACGTATTTCACTTTTTCCGTCGTGCCACTGGAGGTGGTAATGTTCAGTGTTTCCAAGGTCCCGGCGGCATCCTTTTGAAGTTGGACTTGGGCGTCCTTTTCGTTGATGGTGGCGAGCGCCGCGCGGACGTCTGAAATGTCTTTATCACCGAGTTTGTGCGACGAGGTGAAAGAAGCGCTGTCGCCACCGGCAAAATCCACGCCGAACAAGCGCTTGCCCTGAGTCGCATTGAAGATGCCAAAGCCGACGGCGGCGATGGCAAAAATCCAAGTCATGACGAACAACGGTTTCGCCATCTTCATGAAATCAATCTTGGAAGCCGTAATGATATGCGACATCGAAAGCGACTTCATCCAATTGCGATTGAGGAGGAAGTTGAAGATCAAACGCGTCACGACGAGCGCGGTGAACAAACTCGCGGCCACGCCGATGGTGAGCGTCACACCGAAGCCCTGAATTTCGCCAGTGCCTTTCCAAATCAGAATAATGGATGAAATTAACGTGGTGACGTGTGAATCAAAAATTGTTCCAAACGCGCGACCATAACCGGCGTCAATCGCGCCGCGCAAGGTTTTGCCTTTCGCGAGTTCTTCGCGGATACGTTCGTAGATCAAAACGTTCGCATCCACTGCCATACCGACGGTGAGCACGCCGCCCGCGATACCGGGCAAGGTGAACGTGGTGCCGATGGAGCACATCACGCCGAGCAAAATAATGATGTTCGTGACGAGCGCTATGTTGGCGGTCAGACCGGCGAAGCGGTAATAAATCAACATGAAACCGGCGACGAAAATGACGCCCCATTCAGAAGCCATAATGCCGCTGCGGATGGAGTCTTTGCCGAGCGTGGCGCTCACATCGCGTGACTGCACGATGGATAACGGAGCGCGCATCGGGTTTTCCAAAACGTTGACGAGGCTGCGAGCCGCATCAATCGTGTAGTGACCGGTGATCTGGCCGTTGCCGCCTAAAATGGCGCTTTCAATGTTGGGTGCGGAACACAATTCCTTGTCGAGCACAATCGCGAGACGGTGATTGATGTTTGCCGAGGTCACTTCGCCGAAGCGTTTGGCACCTTCAGGCGTGAGTTCAAAATCAATTTGTGGCTGGCCCAGCGTGCCGTAATCCACTTTCGCGTGCTTCACGATATCTCCGGACAAGCCGTTTTCCGCGTGGTCTTTTACGACGAGGGCGGTGAGCGCGGTTTGGTTGTTTGGGAGCAATTCATACTGGCGAAGCAGAACATAGCCCGGCGGCACCGGTTCTTTGATATCACCAGTTTTTTCATCCACGATTTCTCCGCTGCGTTCATGCACCAAACGGAATTCAAGAAACGCCGGCTTTTGGAGTTGTTCCTTGGCGCGATCTTTATCTGCCTGCGAAAGGCCGGGCAATTGCACGAGAATGCGATTGCCACCAGCGGGCCGGATGTCGGGTTCGGCAACGCCAAATTGGTCAATGCGTTTCCGCAACACTTGGATTGCCTGGCTCAACGCTGCGCCCACGGCTTCTGACGCGGGTTGACCGCTATTCGTATTGGCCGCCAGCGCGTTCGTGTTCATTTCCATGAGGAACGACGTGCCGCCCTGCAAATCCAAACCGAGCTTGATCTTACCCGAGGCTTCGCGCTGGAGGCGGTTCAAGATGTAAGTGGTCGGACGCACCTGCGTCTTGGCGTTGATGAAACTAAAATTTTTCTGAATGTCATTCGTGCCGATCGCCTGTTGTAGCGCGGCGAAATCATTCGTGCCCGCGTGCTGCAATTGTTGCGCCTCGTTCACGATGGCGACAAAGTTGGTATCCGACTTCTCCGCGCGGTCATTGAATTCAGTGATCAAATTCCGCGACGCCGGCGGATAAATTTGGAACAACGACCAGACAACGATGACGAGGACCAGGATGAACCGGCCAAGATTATTTTGCTTCATGGGATTTTAGGATTCAGAACTTACTTCGAGGATTTCCGTGACGGACGCTTTGGTGACTTCAAACTTGGCATCGGCGGAGCGCAGCGAAACCGCCTTGTCTTTGACTGTAATCACCGTGCCGATGATGCCGCTGGCCGTGACCACGCGGTCGCCCGCTTTGAGCAACGCAAGCATCTTCTGCTGCTGCTTAGTGCGTTGCTGCTGCGGGCGGATGAGGATGAAATAGAAAACCACCACTAGTAATAGCATTGGTGCCATCTGCATGATCAAGCTTGGCGGGGTTGGCCCGGCCGCCGAAGTCGCTGCGGTTGCTGGAGCCGAAGCTGCAACGTCTGCAAGCATTCCAATAAAAGAGTTAAGGTGCATATTTGAAAAACGGTCGGATACTTTAAAAAAACCACGGCCAAAGGCAAGATTTAAAGCCCGTGGATTCAGGACGCGCGAAAACAAGACGGTGGAAATTATTGCGCGGCGCAACTCTTTCACGGGTGAACCTCGTCCGTCAAAAGGATTCCGCCGCTGCACGCGGCGAGGTATTCGCAGCGCGAACACCGCCAACCCGCTATTCTTTCCGCAGCTGCTCGATTTCTTTCACCACCGCTCCGGGCGTTTCCACCCGCAGCCCGTCAAAATAAACGCGCACTTTTCCCTGGCGGTCCACGACGGTGATGCGCTCCGTGCCGCCAAAATTTCCGGGCATGGAGTTGAACGGATTGTTTGTCTCCGTCGCAAGAAAACTGGTGCCGATGACGCGATGCAGTTCCGACTTGTCGCCCGTGAGCAGAAACCAGCGGTTTGTATCTGCGCCAAAACGTTCGCCCCACTTCGCCAGCACGGGTGGTGTGTCCGAACGCGGGTCCACGGTGAAGGAGAGCAGTCGCACATCATTGTTGCCCGCCGTGCGCCGTTGGATTTCCGCCATGCTGCGCGACACTTCCGGGCATGTCAGCGAGCAGCTCGTGAATAAAAAACTCACGGCAAGAATTTTTCCATCCACGTCCGCGCGCGTCACCGTGCGACCGCTGCCGGCGATGAAGGAAAATTTTTCCAATTGCCGTGGTTTGTCGGGTGCCAAGCCGTGAAGGGCATCCTTTTTGGAGAGAGCGGCCACGGTAAGCCAGCTTCCGATGCCCACCACCACCGCCAGCACAATGACGATCCTTAGGAAAAACTTTTCGTCACTGCGCGGGTCGGCGGCGTTTGGGCTGTCAATAATCGGCGGCACCCTTAAAACATATAACTTACCGTCAGCTTGAACAAGGCTGGCGCGACGAGCTGGTTGCCACGCACGTTTTGATAAACGGGAAGTTCCACGTCCGCGTAAAATTTCACCGGATGGAAATTGAATTCAAGTCCCGGCGCAACTATCACGCGTTCATAACCGGAATCATCCGGCGCGGCCGCAGCCCCGTTGTCGCGTCCGCGCACGGAGCCGATGATTTGCGCGACCGGCGAAATTTTTACGCGGCCAACCGACAGGCCGTCGTAATAAATTCCCGCCGCCGCGTCCGCTTCCATGCCCGGACGATAATCTCCCTGCTTCAGCGTCGGCACGTCGAGTTCCGCCTGCGCAAACCAGTTCCAATGCGAACTCCCGAAGCGGGCGCGATGCCAGCCCCCGAGCAGCAAATCTGTGCTGCCACTGCCGATCTGCGTGTCACGATCAATGCCGCCCAGCGCCTCAGTGTGGTTGTAACTGCCCGTCGGCAATTTCAAACCGAAAGACAAACCGCTCGACAAATCCTCGGAGAAACCGGCGTAAATGGCCTTGAGCCGGATGTCGCCGAGACCGGTCCAATTAAGCGAACCCGCGTTCGCCGCCGAATCGAACGTGCGATTGGCAAACGGAATTTCCAACTGTGCGCCCCAACTGCGGCTGAACATGTATTGCAAGCCGACCGTGACGAAATGTGTCTCGATTTTTTTGTCGTCATTGTTGGCGCCCGGCGCGGACGACGTGCCGCTCCAGTTTTGATTTTGATTTTGATAATCGTAATTGAGAAACGCCATCCCGCCCTCGCCATTGGGAAACATGGAACTGGTGCCCACATCGAACACGCCGCAGCCGCACGCGCAGGCGAACGCCGCACCCGGCAACATCAAGCTCGCCAAAAAACCGAAACCAACTTTTTTCATCTGTGAATTCATATTTGTATTTTCAAAGTTAAAGATTGCGAGAACGCACGCTGGCGTTCTCAAGTTAAAAGAATTATTTGGGGACAACCAAGGCCGTCCCGCAGGGAAGAAACAATTTAGACGAAAAATCCGCGCGGCGGCGGCACCGGCGGCTTTTGGAAAGATGAATCGGCAGAAATTTTTGCAGCGCAGAAAACAAGAACCGGCGCGGGCGAGATGAGGATAAATTTTTCCGCGACCGGCGGGAATTCCAGCTTCAATTTCAGCACCGTCGTCTCGGATTTATTTTCTGATTTTTTCCCGGCAGTGATAGCTTTGCACAACGGACAAGGATGCTCGCCATCGAAGGTTTTGGCGACGGCCTTGGAAAAAGATTCGTTGCTCAAGTTGGCCGCGAGCATCGTCGTCCAGGCGACGGTTTGCAGCGCAGCCCAGTGCAGGCCCGTCGAGAAGACGAGCGCAAAGATCACTAGAATTTTTCCGCAGCGAGCGAACACAAATTGATTCTTGTGGAATTATTTGTGAAGTCAAGGAGCGCGGTGGAATGGTTGGAGTTCAGGCTTTAGCCTGTTTCGGCGGACAAGCTAAAGCTCGAACTCCAACATCACTGTTCCGAAATCCAAACGAGAGTTCCGCTCGGCAGCAGATCGTAGAGCGCAATTAAATCCGGGTCGGCAAAATGAATGCAGCCCATTGAGGCGGGCTTGCCGAGCGAAGTCTGGTCGCCGGTGCCGTGGAGGTAGATTTCGCGCGCGTGGGTGTCCACGTTGCCGCCGGAATTGAAGCCGGGGTCGAGTCCGTCCAGCCACAGGATGCGCGTGGTGATGCCGCCGGCTTTGACGCCGAGTTGGGCGACATGGCCGATAATTTTACGGTCGCGGAAAATGGTCCCCGCCGGTTCGCCGCCGCCAATTTTTTCCGCGACGCGATGCAGTCCGCGCGGCGTGCGATAGGAATTTTTCACCTCACCGCTTGCGAAGCGCGAAGTGGAGCAGGGGAGTTCGCGGACAAAATGGCCGTCCTCAAAAAGCCGCGCCGCCTGCCGCGAGATGTTGACGGTCAAAACGTATTTCGTCGGCTGGAAATCTAGGCGTTGGCAGTCCGTGAGAAATTTTTCGGGAAGACGATTTTGAGTTTGAACGGGATGAAGGCTGGCGCACCCGAACGATACCATAGCCGCCACGCAGATCACCCAATTCAACACGCGTGACTTCATCAGCTCACGCCTTGACGAGTTTTTTTACAAGCACCTTGGAGTTGCGCCCGCTCTGATCATATTTCTCTCGCCGTGCCGGCGGCAGATCATCTGGCGTGCCTTCGGCAAAGCCGCCTTTGGATTGGAAGTAAGTGAACGCCTGCGTCGAGAGCGTGAGCAGCTCGTTCAAGTTCAATTCCCGCGCCTTGCTCTCGACGAACTGGAGGAGCTTGCGCCCGATGCCTTGATTCTCGTGCGACCCGTTGACGTAGAGGCACGCGAGCTCGCCTTTTTTCTGTTCGGGATAAACGTGCAGCGCGACGCAGGCGACGGGATTTTTATCAATTTCAAAAATATAATAATCGCCGAGCCGCGTCTCGATCATCGCGCGCGTCCGCTTCACGAGCTCGTCGGATTCCACCGCCGCCTTGGTCAACAACTGGATCGCTCGCACATCTTTTTTCTTCGCCGCGCGAATCTGTTGATATTCATTGGCGTAAATCAATGTGCCGATGCCTTCGTTGGAAAAAACTTCCGCGAGCAGACCCTCGTCCACTTTGCCGTTGATGATGTGGACGCGCGGGACGCCCGCGCGACACGCGAGCGCGGCGTGCTGCGCCTTTGACAAAATTTCCGGCGCAAAATGCGCGCTGCCCGTCGCCAGCAAATTTTGCAATTCAGACAAAATCATTTGCCGGATCAGTTTGCCGCTGTGGATCAAGCCGTCGTCAGCGGTGAGATAAATCAGTTTCGTCGCCTTCAACGCCTCGGCCACCGCCAGCGCGACACTGTCGGAATTCACGCGATACGTTTTGCCTTCGCCGTCGAAACCGAGCGGCGGGATGACCGGCACAATTCCCTGCGCGAGCAAGGTCGTGAGCAATTCCGTGTCCACCCGTTCCACCTTGCCGGTGAAGAGATGATCCACGCCCTGAATGATGCCGAGCGGATGCGCGATGATGGCGTTGGGACAAACCGCGCGGAGATCGTTCGTGGAAAGACCTTCGAGAATTTCATGCGTGAGCCGGTTCGCCGCGTCCATCGCGATCTGCAACGTCGCCGCGTCGGTGATGCCCGTGCCGTCGCAGTTCGACGCCTTCACGCCGGATTTTTCCGCGAGTAATTTTATTTGCGCCGACGCACCGTGGACCAGCACCACGCGGATGCTCAATGACCGCATCACCGCCACATCCAGCAGGAGCGTGGCGAAATTTTCGTCAGTGACAATGGTGCCGTCAATCGCGAGGACGAACGTCTTTTCGCGAAATTGCGGAATGTATTGCAGGATGCCCCGCAGGTCGGTTGGTTTCATTTACAGCGGAAAAAATGGCGGAAATTGTGCGGGACGCAAATAAATTTATTAAGCACTCAAATCAAACCTTTGTCTTTTAATTCCAAATCTTGCGCACGTTTGCGAACAAGATAGGGATGGTGTTCTAATGCCTCAAAAACAAATTCCATATCTTTCCACTCTCGACAACCAAGACTGTAAATAGTTGTATCAAAATATTGAGAATAGCGATTTAGTATTTCAAACGCCTTTTTGAGAAGTTCATCAACGTCGCCGAACAGCAATGGATTTTCCTCTTCAAAAGGTTTTCCTCTGAACAATTCTCTTTCGTCTTTATGAAAAGTTATGCGGTCGCGCCAAAGTTTGAGGTTTTTCACTTTCGTGTTTGCCTCACTTGAAAACTCAATATCGCGTTCAAGTTGGGCGAAGTCCAACGTGCCAATATTTTGAATTAAAGATTCGGCATGAGGATCGGCTTCCCGACGTTTGCGAACTTCTGCTATGTCGAAAATTTCTTTGTTGTCTCGAACAGTAAGCAAAAGCCTATGCAGATTAAAGCTTTCTCTGTTTTGGTCATAAATGCGATGCACATACACCAATGTGGTTTGACAGTGTGCCCGCAAAGTGAAATGCTAAAATGTTCGAGAATGATTAACGGCTTCCGTGTGTTTTGCACAGCAGTCGCTCGCCTCTTTAAGGATGTCGTAATAGAAATTTGCCCAAAATAATTCATCACCAAGCACACGAAGAAAGTCCCTGAATTTTTCAGGCGATTCCAATTTTAACGGAGGCAGCTTTCTTTCGGGCCTTTCAGATTTCACAAAGTTTTTTTTAATG
>JANYFN010000100.1 GCA_025362675.1 Limisphaerales bacterium
TGCAACGAGGCTTCGATGATGTTCTCGCTCACGCCGACGGTGCCCCATTCGCGCACGCCGTCGCTGGATTCGATGAGCACGCGCGTCTTCGCGGCGGTGCCGGCAATGCCGTCGAGGATGCGGACTTTGTAATCCGTGAGCGTGATCTTTTTCAGCTTCGGAAATGATTTCGCCAACGCGGAACGCAGCGCGGAATCGAGCGCATTCACCGGGCCGTCGCCCTTCGCAACTTCGTCGTGGACTTTTTTACCAACACGCACGCGCACGGTAGCTTCGCAAACCGATTGCTTCGCATCGCGCCGCATGGAGACGTGATACTTTTCCACGTTGAACATCAGCGCCGGATTGTGATCCAAGATGCCGCGGATGATGAGCGCCATCGAAGCTTCGGCGGCTTCAAACTCAAAACCTTCGTGCTCGCGCTGTTTGATCGTGTCGAGAATCTGGCGCAACTCCGGCGTGTCATTCGTGATCTTGAAACCAAGCTCCTGCGCCTTGATGACGATGTTGCTGCGGCCAGACAAATCGCTGATGAGAATGTTGCGCTCGTTGCCAACCAACTCAGGATTGATGTGCTCGTAGCTCGACGCGAGTTTCTGCACGGCATTGACGTGCGCGCCGCCTTTGTGCGCGAACGCGGACGAACCGACCCACGGCAAACGCGGGTTGTGACGCAAGTTCGCCACTTCATCCACGAACATGGAAAGTTCTTTCAGCTTCGCCAGCGACTTGGCCGGGACACACGTTTTTTTCTGCTTGAGCGCGATGCACGGAATGACGCTCGTGAGATTACAATTGCCCGTGCGCTCGCCGTAGCCATTGATGGTGCCTTGCACATGAACCGCGCCCGCGTCCAATGATGCCAAGGCATTTGCGACGCCGAGGCCGATGTCGTCGTGCGTGTGGATGCCGACTTTGCAATTCAATTGGCCGATGGCGACCTTTGTGATGGCGGCGATTTCCGACGGCAGACAACCGCCGTTCGTATCGCACAACACCACAAAATCCGCACCCGCTTTTTCCGCCGCACGCCAAGTGTCGAGCGCGTATTCGGGATCCAATTTGTAGCCATCGAAACCGTGCTCGGCGTCGTAGATGACAAATTTTCCGTGGTCTTTCAGATAGCGCACGGTGTCGCCGATCATCGCGAGATTTTCTTCCGGCGTGCAGCGCAACACTTCTTTGACGTGCAACATGGAAGTCTTGCCGTAAATCGTCACGACCGGCGTTCCCGCTTCGATGAGCAAACGCACTTGATCGTCTTGTTCAACGGGCGTGCTCTTTTTACGAGTCGAGCCAAAGGCCGCGAGGCGTGCGTTCTTGAATTTTTTCTTCTTGGCCTGCGCGAAAAATTCGATGTCCTTGGGATTGCTCCCCGGCCAACCGCCTTCAATATAGTGAACGCCAAAAGAATCCAGTTTCTCGGCAATTCGCAACTTGTCCGCGACCGAGAAGTTGATGCCTTCGCCCTGCGAACCGTCGCGCAGGGTCGTGTCATAGATTTCGACTTGGGGTTTCATAAATCCGCAAAAAGCGGACACTCACTATCTCTGAATCCGGCGTAAGTGGCAAACCGGAAAAACTTCGCGCAATGCTCAACGTGGTAGGGCGTTGCTGTCGCAACGCCTTCCCCGCACCAACTGCGATTCACGCCAACATCGCGGCAGCGATGCCCTACCATTAAAACGACGACGACGCCAAACCGCGCGCGAAACGGTTGCACTTCGCTTGGACACGGCTACATTCCCCACATGGAAGAATTTGCGGACATCCAATGCCCCTTCTGCGGCCAGACCTTTTCGCTGGCGATAGACGTGAGCGTGGCCAACCAGCAATTCACCACCGACTGCGAAATCTGCTGCCGCCCGTTCGAAGTCCGCGCCGAATGCGAAGACGGCGAAGTGGTTTCGGTCGAAGTGATGTAATACCTCCATGGTAGGGCGGCGCTGCCGCGCCGCCAGCTTGCGCCAGATTGGCGACAAACGAAAAGGCAGACCGGCAGGTCTGCCCTACCACGCGAGCGCTTTTCTAAAAAATCCGTTGACCGTTCACCGCTTCGAGCTATTATATCCGTAACCGATACATCCGTCACAATGGCAAAATCCAAAACTAATCCCGAAGTTGATCCCGCCAGTCACCTGCCACTCACGCCAGCCGTGTTCCATGTCCTGCTCGCGCTCGCGGGCGGCGAACGCCACGGCTACGCCATCATGCAGGAAGTCACCGAGAGCACCGAGGGCCAGATCAAGATGGGGCCCGGCACGCTCTACGGCACCATCAAGCGGCTCCTCGAAGCCGAGTTGATCGAAGAATCCGACGAACGCCCAGACGCCAAGCTCGATGACGAACGCCGACGTTACTATCGGCTCTCCGGCGTGGGCGAAAAAGTCGTGCGCGCCGAGGCGCAGCGTTATGCGCATCTCGTCGCCCGTGCGCGCGGGAAAAAATTGATCGGCAAAACCGCTGTGCTAGCCATCCCTGGAATTGCGTGATGCAAAACAGTTTTGCCCAAAACGATTTTCCGGCCTCACAAAAAGTTTATGCGTGGTTGATGCGGGCGTATCCGCCGGCGCACCGCGCGGAATACGGCGCAGCGATGGCGCAATTGTTTCGCGACCAATGCCGCGATGCGTGGCGGGAAGCCGGGGGCTGGGGACTTACGAAACTGTGGTTTCGCGTGCTGCCCGATTGGGCCAGCACCAGCATCAGTGAACGCATCGCCGCTTTGAATGAAAGGAAAACTATGAATGACAAACTCGCCAGCCTCGCCCGTGATCGCTCCACGCCCAGCGCGGTTTTTATCCGCGTGGCCTTGTTGGTCTTTTTACTCACCATCACCATTGCCGCAGCAGTGACGTTTATTTTGCCGGAATCGTTTGCCAGCACTTGTAAAATAAAAGTTGAAAACGACCCGCCGAACGTGCCAAGTGCCACCAACTCACCCGCGACAGCGTATGATCCGTATTTTATCCAAACGGAGTTTGAAATCATCCAGTCGCAACTGGTGTTGAGCAATGTCATCGCTTCGTTGAACCTGAACGTGGAGTGGGGTAAAAAATATTTCCGGGGCGAGACGCTCAAGACCACGGAGACGATGGAAATTCTCCGAGGTCGTATGCGTCTCACGCCGGTAAGAAACACCAAGCTCATCGCCATCACAGTGTATAGCGATGATAAAAATGAATGTGCGCTCATCGCCAATTCGGTGGCGGATAGTTATCGGATCTATCGATTAACGAAATACCGGAACGACCATCCTGATCTCGATCCGAGAATTCCGATTTCTGGTCTGGTTCAAATTGTTGACCCTGCGGAACCCGCGCGCACGCCTGTAAAACCTAACAAAACATTGAACATCGTTATCGGCGTAGTGGCGGGAATTTTTCTGGGACTGATGGCTGGCGGAGTGGCGGCGGCGGTGGCGCGCCGATGGGGGCGGCGCGGCCAGAACGCGGTGGCCGGTTCCTGAATGGCGGGCGGCGGTGAGGGGCGCGCAACTGTCGTTTTTTGAACAGCCTTAGGCAGTTGAAACGACGGGGAATGGCTCCAAAAGCCGGTTTTTCAACTTTTTTGAGCGGTTTTAGGACTGCTTGAAGGGCGAAGCGGGCTTTCCAATCCGGGGGAACGCTTCCCAAAATCGGGGGAGCCGTCTATAAATCGGGGGAACTGCCCAAAATTCGGGGGAGCCGTCGCCCAAACGGGGGGAGCCGTCCAAAAATTCGGGGGAACGCTTCCCAAAACCGGGGGAACGACCGCCCAAATCGGGGGCGGCTTCAAAAAATCGGGGGAGCCGGTTTCCAATCCGGGGGAAGACTGGCCCAAACCGGGGCGGTGGCTGCCGAATTCGGGGGAAGTCCGCACACGAGCGGCGGAGCGGGTGGGGGGCTGGGGTTTTCAACCGTGAAATATGCGAAAGACGAGAACGGAATCTGAACCGGACTTTTTTTCGCGTGGTTCGTGTCTTTCGCGGTTAAATCTTCGTCTCACTCCTCCGCGAAGAGATATTCCAAATCCACCGCTGTGAGGCTGCGGGCGAAACCTTCTTCACCGAGCACGTCGGCGATGGTTTGCGCTTTGCTCTGTTGCAGTTCCCAGATTTTTTCTTCAACAGTGCCGGGCGCGATGAGGCGATAGGCATTCACCGTCTGCGTCTGGCCGATGCGATGTGAACGATCAATGGCTTGCGCCTCGACCGCCGGATTCCACCACGGATCGTAAAGCACAACGTAGCTGGCGTTGGTGAGATTTAATCCAGTTCCCGCCGCGCGCAAGCTCAGGAGAAACACGCACGCGCCGGTTTCTTTTTGAAAATCGTTCACGACGGCTTGACGATCTTTCGTCTGGCCGGTGAGGACGTGCGTGTGGATGTTGCGCGCTTTGCATTCCTTCTGGAGGAGTTCAAGCATCTGCACGAATTGCGAGAACACCAAAACTTTTTGGCCGTCGGCGATGAGCGGGTCGAGCAATTCAAAAAGCGTGTCCGTCTTGCCGCTGGCGGTGTCGCTGCCGACGAGCGCGGGATGACAACACACTTGCCGCAACCGCGTGAGCGCGGCGAGGACGTGCATCTTGGATTTGTTCAAGCCTTGCGTCTCGACGGCTTTCATCACTTGATCGCGGCTGCGGCGGAGTTCGGCGAGATACAATTTCCGCTGGTCTTCACCGAGCGGACAATCGCGGCGTTCCTCGATGCGGTCGGGCAAATCTTTCGCAACGTGTTTTTTCAAACGGCGCAAGAGCAGCGGACGCAACTTGGCGGACAAACGACGACGCGCGATGCGTTGATCGGCCTCGGCATTTTCGCCGCCCTTGGGTTCGTAGGTGTCGAGGAATTGATCTTGATTGCCGAGATAACCGGGCTGAATAAAATCCACGATGCTCCACAAATCGAGCAGCCGATTTTCGAGCGGCGTGCCGGTGAGCGCGATTTTATTTTCGCACTTCAATTGCTTCACAGACTGCGTGACTTGCGCGCCGGGATTTTTGATGAACTGCGCTTCGTCAAGAATGACGGCGCGAAAATCAAACTTATGAAATTCCTCCAAGTCGCGGCGGAGCAGCGCGTAGTTCGTGACGATGAGGTCGTGCTGCGGGATTTGTTTCCGCAAATTGTGTCGCGCCGCGCCGCTTTCGAGGACGAGCACTTTCATGTCGGGCGTGAATTTCTCCGCCTCGCGCCGCCAGTTGTGCAGCACGGAGGCAGGGCAAATCACGAGCGACGGCTTGGGATTTTTTTTATTCTGTTCCTTGAGCCATGCGAGCCACGTCAAGGTTTGCAATGTTTTGCC
>JANYFN010000013.1 GCA_025362675.1 Limisphaerales bacterium
TGCGTCCATATCAAAAACAAGGCGTGGCGTGGCTGCGCTTTTTGCGCGCGAATGGGTTCGGCGGAATTTTGGCAGATGAAATGGGACTCGGAAAGACCCTGCAAACATTGGCGTATTTCAATTCACTGCAAAATTCACGAATCACGAATCACGAATCAGGCTCCGCTCCTCATTTAATTGTTTGCCCGACGAGTCTCGTTTTCAACTGGGTGGCGGAGGTGAAAAAATTTACGCCGGAACTGAAAATTCTCGCGCTGCACGGAACCGAGCGGCACAAATTATTTTCCGAAATAAAAAATGCCGACATCGTGGTGACGAGTTACGCGCTGATCCGCCGCGATGCGGAAAAATATCGCGGGCTGGAATTCGACACGACCGTGCTGGACGAGGCGCAGCACATCAAAAACCGGCAGACGCAAAACGCGCAGGCGGTCAAGGCCGTGAAGTCAAAACACCGCCTCGTGCTGACCGGCACGCCGATGGAAAATTCCGTTTTGGATCTGTGGTCTATCTTCGATTTTCTCATGCCCGGATATCTCGGCACGGCGAAAGATTTTCGCGAGCGCTACGAGTTACCCATCGCTAAAGAAAAAAATGCCGAGGCGCAAACGCGGCTCGCGCGACGGCTGCGTCCGTTCATGCTGCGACGCTTGAAGCGCGACGTGGCGAAAGATTTGCCCGCGAAGATTGAACAGGTTTCCTTCTGCGAACTGACGGCGGATCAGCGCGGAGTTTATCAGCAAATTCTCGAAGCGAGTCGCAAGGAAATTTTGGCAGCCGTCGGTGAACAAGGCTTGGCGAAGAGCCGTATGGTGGTATTGAGCGCGCTGCTGCGGCTGCGCCAGATTTGCTGCGACCTGCGTTTGTTGAAACTGGAAAACGTCAATGCTGCCAATGCTTCCGGCAAGTTGGAGATGTTCGGTGAGCTGCTGGAGGAAGTCATTGATGGCGGCCATCGCGTGTTGGTGTTCAGTCAGTTTGTTTCCATGTTGACGCTGTTGAAGGAGCGGCTCGCGGAAGAAAAAATCGAGTTCTGCTATCTCGACGGCGCGACGACGAATCGCAGTGCGGTGGTGGAGCAATTTCAAAACAGTGCGATTCCGGTTTTCCTCATCAGTCTGAAAGCAGGCGGCGTGGGACTTAATCTCACGGGCGCGGACACGGTGATCCATTTCGATCCGTGGTGGAATCCGGCGGTGGAGGATCAGGCGACCGACCGCGCGCACCGCATCGGACAAGCGCGCGTCGTCACGAGCTACAAACTGATCACGCGCGACACGGTGGAGGAAAAAATTCTTCTCCTTCAAAATCGCAAACGGGAAATCATCCAGGCGACGATCGGCGGCGAGGAAGAATTTGCGGCGGCGTTGAACTGGGAGGAGATACAGGAATTGCTGGCGTAGTGGCACCGGCGTGTTTTCAACTTAACCATTTGGAAGCGTCGTTCCCCTCACGGCACGGTATCAGGACCTGGCTGACGCTCCGCGCACAGTCGTTTCGCGGTTCCAACGGAACCTCTGACAATAGCCCGGCGTTTCAACGCCGGGTGGAATTTGGGTTTGCCAAAGTCCCAACGGGACGGCTGAGTCTTTTCAAGGCCTAACTCTCAGCCGTCCCGCGGGGACTCGCTCCATTACTGCCGACAACCCGCAGTTGAAACTGCGGGCTATTGTCGGGCTATCCCGATCGGACAAACATCGGCGGCGCGGGCGGCGTGGCACGCCCTACCCAGACTTTTCGTGAACTGGATAATTCCAAAAAATTCAATTCACTTTCGCCCGCAAACACTTTCTGGCAGATTACGAGACCATGTTGCGCACGGAACAATTGCTCGCGGAACTCATCGCTTTGCCCAGCGTCAACCCCGCGTTTCTGCCGCCGCGCCATCCGTTGGCGGGTGAAAAACGTGTGGCAGATTTTCTTGCCGCTACTGCGGCGCAAGCGGGATTGGATGTGGAATTTCAAAAAGCTCTTCCTGGCCGCAGCAATATCATCGCGCGTTTGCGTCCGAAAAATCTCGTCAAACAAACCATCCTGCTCGCGCCGCACATGGACACGGTGGGCGCGGATGGGACGAAATTTATTCCGCAGCGCAAAAACGGTCGGCTCTACGGGCGCGGCGCGTGCGACACGAAAGGTTCGGTCGCGGCCATGCTCGCGGCGGTGTGTGAACTGGCGAAATCCAAAGCGCGTCCGCTGACGACGGAAATTATTTTTGTCGGGTTGATTGACGAGGAGCACATGCAGGCCGGTTCGCGGGCGTTCGCGGCGAGTGGATTCAAAGCGGATCTAGCCATCGTAGGCGAGCCGACGCAATTGCAAGTCGTCACGGCGCACAAGGGCAGTCTGTGGCTGAACCTCGCGACGCGCGGTCGGTCGGCACATGGCGCGACGCCGCATCTGGGCATCAATGCGGTGCACTCCATGTCGCGCGTGTTGGATGCGTTGGAAAACGAATACGGCGCGACGTTGAAAAAACGGAAACACAAGCTGCTCGGGCGCGCGACGGTGAATGTGGGGAAAATTTCTGGCGGCTCGCAACCGAACATCGTGCCGGATGAATGCAGAATCGAGATTGACCGGCGCACGCTGCCGGGGGAGACGGAGAAATCGGTGTTACGCGAAATCGCGTCGCTGCTGGAGACGAATGATTTGTCGGCGAACGTATCGAGTGCCAAACTCGCGCCCGCTTTGGCACTGGAAACGGACTTTCGACTGCCGCTGGTGCAGCGCCTCATGCGCAGCGTGAAGCAAGTGCGGCCGGTGGGCGTGGATTATTTTTGCGACGCAGCGGTGTTGTCGGCGGCGGGGATCCCGAGCGTGGTGTTCGGGCCGGGCAATATCGCGCAGGCGCACACGACGGATGAATGGATTTCGCTGGCGGAACTTGAACGGGCCAAGGATTTACTGGTCAGATTCTTCGCATCGCTGCCGTGATTCAATAAACACGAAAGGCACGCAGCGCCACGGCAGCGCCGCCCCATCAGTCGCCGATCGGCCGATTTATATTTCGTGTGTTTCCTGGTTTAGAAAAAGTTTATTCAGCCGAAGAAAGTAATTTAATGAGCGCAACAAAATCTGAGACGATTCCGACGGTGGATCATAAACCGCACGCCGCTTTTTTCCGGCAGAGCGGCTGGCTGATGATCGCGGCGGTCCTCGGCGGCGCGCTGACGTGGGGCGTGCATTTTTTTAACAAGGTCATCACGGATGCGGAATACACGGCGTTTGTGGCGATGCTGATGATGGTGGCGTGCGTGCCGGGGGCACCGCTGCAAATGGTCTTCGCGCAGCAGTCCGCAGCGACGCTGGCAACCGGCCGCGAGCGGCAACTGTCGCGGTTGATCCGGCTCGCCTGTCTGTGGACTTTTAGCGGCTGGCTGGTGGTCGTGGCGGTGGCCGGCATTTTTCAAAAAGAAATCGTGGCGGGCTGGCATTTGCCGACGCCGGTGCTGTTATGGGTGACGCTGCCGGTGTTGTTGTTTTCGTTATGGGGGCCAATGTTTGGCGGGGTGATGCAGGGACGTCAGGATTTTTTCTGGATGGGCTGGAGCGGCATCTTGAGTTCGGCCGGCCGTTTGGTGGTGGCTGGACTGATGCTGCTCCTGTTCAAGTTGGGCGCGGTGGGGATGATGGCCGGGGTGACCCTCGGGGTCGGCCTGGGCGTAGCGGTTGGGATCGTGCGGACCCGCGACTTGTGGCGTTTGCCGCCGGAGCCATTGCCGGGCAAACAAGTCTGGCGCGAGGTGACGTGGCTGATGCTGGGATTTGGGGCGAGCCTGTTCATGTTCACTTCGGACACGATTTTTGCCAAAGCGCATTTCAATGATGAAGCGATGAAGCCTTATGCAGTAGCGGGAACATTGTCGCGCGCGCTGCTGTGGCTGGTGATGCCGTTGGCGTCGGTGATGTTTCCCAAAATTGTTCATGCCAATGCCAAGTCGCAAAAAAATAATCTCTTCAACTTGGTGGTGCTCGGCACGGCGATTTTGTCGGTGCTGGGCGCGGTGAGCTTGTGCATCGTAGGCCCGTGGATCGTGCGTTTTGTGGCGAAGGCGGGTGACGTGGCGGGCACGATGGCGCTCATCCCGTGGTATGCCGGGGCGATGGTTCCGCTCGCGCTGGCCAACGTGATGGTGAATGATCTGCTGGCGCGGGCGCGTTACGCAGTGGTGCCGTGGATGGTCGGGCTAGCGATCGTTTATGGCCTCACTGTGCCGTGGATGCTAAGTCGGTTTCCGGGAAAGATTGAAGTCGTGCTGCAAACACTCGGTGGATTTAACCTGCTGCTGTTTCTGATCTGCGCGTGGTTTGTGTGGGGGCAGAAGGCCGCGGCTCCGCTGGCAAAATTAGAAACCTGAAAGGGTCATGGTTCATTCGGCGGAGATTTTGGATTTTGGATTTGAGACAACGATAACGGCACCGGCGCGCGCAGGGTTTTATAAATCCAAGCCTCCAGCGGACGCAGCGGGCGTAGCAAGAAATAAATCCACGGCGTGTAAATCAGCCATACGCGCACGACGGACAAAAACATTGCGAGCGAATTGCGGAACAAGGACGCGGTGACTTTCGAGCCGACCATATCCGTCCATTCCACCGGAATTTCCAAAATGCGAAAACCCGCGCGCTTCAAGGCCACGAGCAGATTCACATCAAATGCCAGATCCGCGATGCGCAAATTCGGATGAATTTTTTCCACTGCCGCGCGCCGCATCAATTTGCACGGACATTGCGTGTCCTTGATGTGCAGCCAGAAAAATAATTCCACGATGAAATGAAAACAGCGGCTCACGATCTGGCGAAATTTCGGTTGCGCTTTGAGCAACACACTGCCGGGCAGCCAGCGTGAACCAATCACACAATCCGCCTCCGCCAGAAACGGCAGCAACTTGAGCACCGCCGCCGGACCGGTCGCACCATCGGCATCCACATAGCCGATGATATCTGCGTTGCCCGCGAGTTTGAGGCCCTCAATGAGCGCTCCGCCCTTGCCGATGGGCGCGGGAAAATCCAACCAGCTCACGGCGGAAAAATCTTTTGCCACGCGTTGCACCACGCCGAGCGTGTTGTCGCGGCAGCCATTGAGCACCACGACGATCTTGAATTTGCCGGAATAATTGCGCCCGAAAAAATCAGCGTAAAGGCGCAGCACCGGTTCGATGCGCGCTTCTTCGTTGTAAGCCGGAATGAGGAGCAGCAGGCTTGGTTCGGGCACGCCTCAGTTTCAAGTTTCAGAGCGAAAGTTTCAAGTTTCGAGTTGTCGTCGGAATTATTGTAGAAAAGGTAGAATCAAATTCTGCCGCCAGCTTGATCGCTACTTTCCCGAGGTTTGCTGTTCGCCTGCGAAGATAAACAATTTACTTGTAAAATAAGGAAGGAAGTATAATAAATAATTCATTACTAAAAAAGTTTAGCGGTTACACCCAAGGTTTGTTCCCATGAAAAAATTACCCGCCGTTCACGCGCTTCGCTGGGCAATTTTTGGGTTACTACTGACAATGAGTGGCCAGGCGGGCGAGGCCACTTTGGCGCCGGTCAAAGAAATTACCGTGGGCGAGCGCGCCCCGTCGTTCACGCTTAAGGATCAAAACGACCGGGAATTTTCGCTAGAAACGCTGCTCAAGAAAGGACCGGTGGCGGTTGTGTTCATCCGCTCGGTTGACTGGTGTTCTTATTGTCAGCTCCAGACGGTCCAACTCTCCGATCATCTTGCCGAAATCCGCGCCACCGGCGGGCAAGTGGTGGTGGTTTGCTACGATCCGCCCGAAAAAGTGAAGCGTTTCACCGCCCGCCGAAAATTGGCGGTTCCCATTTTAGCCGACGTGGACAGCAAGACGATTGATGCCTATGCGATGCGGGCTTTGAAAGGTGTGGGGAATCAAATCGGCTCGGCGCAGCACGGGACTTTTGTGATCGACCAATCAGGCATCGTCCGCTCCAAACCTTACCTGACTTCGTTTGAAGGAGACTCCGCAGTGGAAATGTTGATCACTGCGTTGCGGGATGCGGCAAAACAAAATCTTAACCCCAATAAATAAATTATGAAGACAAGGATGTCCCAATTTAGGTTGCTTGCGTTTCTGTTTGTGATTGCCAGCGCCACACTGGTGTCGGTTCAAGCGAACCCCCTCTACAAGGTTACCAACGTAAGTCCGAACCCGACGTTGACGAATGAATTTTATCTGACTGCGACCAACATCACTACGAGCATCAACGGCACGAACGTCAAGGTGCTGATCTACATGGACGATCCGCCCACAGGCGGCGGCGCGCCCAAACAGATTCCCGGCCCGCTGATTGAGGCGAATGTCGGCCAGACCATCATCTGCCATTTCAAAAACAAACTGACGAACAACTTCGAAGGCGCAACGGTTCACTGGCACGGCCTCGAACTAGATAACGACAGCGACGGCACGGCCGTGACGCAGGACTCAATTTTTAATGGTCAGACTTACACTTACCGGTTTGTCATCCCGCGCGCCGGCTTGTTTTGGTATCACTCGCACATGACTCCCGGCACGAGCACGTTTGGCGGGATGTATGGGCCGATCGTCATTCATGACACCAACGAGACCGCGCTCATCGCCGCGAATGTGCTGCCGGCCACCAACTACACGTTTCCTTTGGTGATGTCGGACATCAGTTTCACCAACGGCACCGTGGGCAAGGTGGTTAATGGAACCAACTATAGTCTCAACACACTGATTCAGATTTGTGAAAACGGGGTCTTGACTGCCCCTAACCCGAACCGCCCTGTATTCTGTGGTGCGGCCGGCTTTCCGGGGGATGTTTTTTTGTGTAACGGCTCGGTGCCCATCGGGATGGGAACTCCCTGCACACCGGCCACCAACTCTACTCCGGTTTTTTACATCGGTAAAAACCAGCGGATCCGCTTGCAGCTTTTCAATGCGTCCATTTCCCGCAATTGTTATCTGACCGTGCGCTATCCGTGCAGCAATCCGACCGGCAACACCAATCTATATCATATCGGCGGCCAAGGCGGGCTTTTGGATAGTGCGGTTCTCGAAGGCGGGGTTGTGGGCGGTTATGATTTCAAATATGGCAAAGGCATGGTGAACCTCGGTTCGGGTATGCGCTCGGACGTGATGTTTTATTCTTCTGGGAATAGCGGCGACGTCATCCAACTTGTCGGCAACAAGCCCCCGGCTCCTTGGAATACCAGCGGGCCGTTGCCGACCACTTATCCCGTAGCTTTTTTTGTGGTGACCAACGGCGGCAACACCAATGCTTTACTGGCTGCGGGTTCTCCCATTTTGACCGCGATCGGAGCGACGAATGAAAACTTGCGGCTCTTGAACACCAACGCCTTGGTGCCGCCGCCGAACTATTCCCTCGGCACACAAAACAGCGGCATTCATTTTTCAAATTCAATTCCGATCAATGGTATCAGCACCGGGCCGACCATCGGTGGCTTCGCGGCCACCGCGCTGGATGGCAACGCCGGCTACGGCATTTGGCCGAGCGTGCCGCATCCGCCCACGGCGCTTTGGGCCAAGTCTGGGGATGTCTTGCAATTGGCCATCGTCAACAACGCCGACGCGGGCGGCGGCGGCGCGGCGCATCCTTACCACCTCCACGGTTTTTCCATGCAGCCGGTCAGCATCTATTCGGCGAACCTACAAACCAACCTTTACAATTTTCCCAATAACCAGTTCCTGGATACGATAGATATTATGCCGGAAGAAGCCTTGGTCTTCCGGATCAAGCTAACCGACCGGCCCATCATCGCGGACTCCGCCACGGGCGGGCCGGTGACGTTCGCAACGGACGCCGCGAGCGGAGGCAATCTGGGCCGCTGGCTCATGCATTGCCACATTTTTCTGCACGGCGCGATTGGCATGATCAGCGAACTCGTGGTCGTGCCGAATAAATTCATCCGGCTCGTCGGCCCGCAGGCCGGAACCAACAGCGTGCTTCTGGCGGCGGGTTCTGGTGTTCCTTGGACTGCGACCAACCGCGTTCCCTGGCTGCACCTGCTGTCCAGCTCAGGCACCGGCAATGCCACCGTTTTGTTTTCCTACGATGCCAATGGCGGGCCACCGCGCATCGGCACCTTGGATGTCGGCGGTGCCACGGTGGAAGTGACACAGGCCGGCACCACTTACATCCAAGCTCCCGGACCGTTGACGGGACTGGTTACCAGCGGCATCGTCAATCCCTACGGCATCGGCGCAGACAGCAGTGGAAACGTGTGTTTCTCAGATAGCGCCAACGGTGCCGTCAAGCGATGGACGCGGTCCTCCAATACAATTTTCACGATCGCTTCCGGTTTAAGTTCGCCCTACGGTTTGGCGATAGACACTTTGGACAATGTCTATTTTACGCAATTCGGCAGCACGCTCATCCGAAAATATTCGGATGCGTCTGGCAGCAGCACCCTGTTCGCCAACGACACCACTGGCGTGGCCGGCCTCGCGGTTGACGGCGCGGGCGATATCTACATCGCCGTCCCCGGCCAACACGCCGTCAAGCACTGGGACGCCGCCACAGGCACTCTGACCACTTACACCACCAACGGACTGATTTCTCCCTTTGGCGTGGCGGTAGATACGTTGGGCGGCTTGTATGCCTCAGACGTCGGCGACAGCTCCGTCAAGAAATTAGGGTTCACGGTTGTCATCCTCTTTGGTGGTCCATTTTTTATTCCTACTTGGAACACATTTATTTCATCCAACAATCTTAGCAATCCTTACAACGTGGCCGTGGATGACGGCGGCAATGTTTTCGTGGCCGATTACTCGCACGGGGCCATCAAGAAATGGAGCGCGGTGAACAATACTGTCTCCACAGTCGTTTCGGGTTTAGGCGCGCCAACGGGGGTGGCCGTTGACGCCACCGGAAACTTGTTTGTTTCCGACTGGGGCAGTGACATCGTGCGCGAACTGCCTTATGCCTTTGTGAATCCCAAGCCGCAGTTCGAACCCGCTGAATTTACCGTGGACAAGTTGCCCGGTGTGCTGTTGCCCACGCAAAATCTACTGCCGCCCTTTGCGCCCATACTCACACCGAGCTCGGCCTGGCTTTTTTACGGCGGCGCCACGACGGGCGTGGTGACGTTCGCGGTAGTCGCAAATCCTGGCTCACCGCGCACGGGAACAATTACCGTGCTGGGCACCAACATCACCATCAACCAAGCGGGCAGCTATTTTGCGCTGGGCACGACGAATCTTTTGGTTGGCCCAAACGCAGGTAGCAACACCGTCACCGCCGCTTTGGTTCCGGCGTCCAGCAACTGGCTGGCCTCGGTCTCCACGGCGTGGCTGCATCTGCCCGTGACTTCCGGCACTGGCAGCACAAATATTCTTTTCACTTACGACGCCAATCCCACTACCACGCGCGCGGGCAAGCTGATCATCAACGGAAAAATAGTGACGATCACCCAAGCGGGTTCGACTTACGTGCAAGCTCCCGGTCCGCTGACCACCTTAGTTGGAACCGGCCTGGCACAACCGTGGGGCGTGACCGTGGATTTACTGGGGGACGCCATCTTCAGCGACACCAGCCACGCCGCCGTGAAGCAGTGGTCACCGGGTTTGAATTCCGTTTCCGCGCTCATCACCAATGGGCTGGGATCGCCTTATAGCGTCGCCGTGGATAACGGCGGAAATATTTACGTCGCTGATTTCACCGGCCAAGCCATCAAGAAACGGCGCGCCTCCGATGGTGTGCTCGCCACCTTCGTAGATGACGCGCCGAACACTCCGGCGGGCGTGGCGGTGGATTTATTCACCAATGTTTATTGGATCGGCCCCGCTGATGACGCTGTCAAGGAATGGTCCGCCAGCAGCAGCAACGTCGTCACGCTCGTCGCCACCAACTTGAACAACCCCTACGGCGTGGCCGTAGACGTCGCCGGTGGCATCTACATCGGGGACACGTTCAACAAAGCCGTCAAAAAGTGGAACCCCGTCACGAGTTCGCTGACGACCCTCGTCGCCCTTGGCCTCTTGAGTCCGAGAAATGTCGCCGTGGATGGATCCGGCAATGTTTATCTGGCCGATAGCGGCCTCAACAGCATCTTCAAGTGGGAGGCGGCGAGCGGCAATTTAGTCACCTTGGCGTCAACAGGTTTGAACACGCCCACGGGCGTGAGCGTGGATGCCAACCAGAATGTCTATCTCGCCGATTACGGCAACAACGCCATCAAAGCAATTCCCTACGCCTTCGTGGACGCTTCCTCCAAGCTCGAACCCTTCACCGCCGGCAGCGATTCATTAGGCGGCGTGTTGCCGGCGAATCAAAACCTCACCGCACCGTTCGCACCGTTCGTCAGCGATCCGTGGTTGAACATCACGAGCGTTGCCGGTGGCGTGGTCAATTTTAATTACGCCGCCAATACAAACACGACCGCTCGAAATGCCGTGATCACCGTGCTCGGCAAAAGTGTGGTCGTCTTTCAGGATGGGGCGCCACCCGTGCCAGTTTTCACCGCCATCAACCTGCTTACCAATGGCGTCTTTCAGTTGAGCTTCACCAATGGCGTGCGCGCCGGAACTTACAGCGTGCTCTTCAGCACCAACCTCCTCGTGCCGCTCGTCAGTTGGCCCGTCATCGGCACCGCCACCAACAACGGCGCGGGGGTGTGGCAGTTCACCGATTTTGGCGCGAGCAACCAGACTCGTTTTTATCGCATCCGCTCACCCTAAAAAATCAATGAAGCAAATTCTTATCACGCTCGCTTGGATCGCGATGTTTGCGGCCACACTACGAGCTCAGTCCACCACCTACACCCAGCTCGTCGGGGCGGATACCTTTGTCTCCTCCGGCGCGACGAACGTGAACTTCGGCACCGTAGGTGCGATGGAAATCGCCGCGCCGACCGCAGCCCAACCGCGCACCTTGCTGACGCTCCTCAGATTTGATACTTCAGGTTTGCAGGCGAGTTTTGATGCTGACTATGGCTCGGGCAACTGGGTCGTGACGGGCATTACGTTATCGCTCTTTTCCAATTTCCCCACCGCCGGCCAGCAGCCCGGCAATTCCAACTTCAACAAAATCGCGGCCGGAGGCTTTGAGTTTGATCTGCTTGGTAATAATAGTTGGGATGAAGGTGGAATTACCTGGAATACCTTACCCAGCCTGCTGCCCGGCAATAACAACAGCAATACGTTGACGCCCCTCGGCACATTTTTTTGGGACGCGGCTGGCCAACATAGTTCCACTTGGACGCTCAACTCGGATTTCAATCTCCAGCAAAAAATTGTTAACGGAGAATTGGTAACGCTTCTGGGCCAGCCCGTCGCCGGCAGCACCGCCAGTTATTTGTTCAATTCCCGAAGTCTAAACCCTGGATTTTTGAGTGTCACCGCCGAGGCCGTGCCGGAACCACCTTCCGCAGCGCTCCTCGCCGGCTTCCTGTGTGTCGCGGGTAGTTTGAAATTTTTCCGGCGCGGGCAACCACCGGCAACTTGCTTGTAAGTGGCAGCTGTGACCAGGCGCGTTTAGCGTCCGCCCGAGGATGAAGCCAGGCTGAGGCAAAGGCTGCGCGCTCACCGCAACTTCCTGACTCCAAAATGTTGTTTTGAAAAACGCACCGAAACGCAGCGTCAAAATGCCTGAACTATTACGCCAGCTTGACTTTGACCTTATGGCCTTTGATTTCGGCGCGGTTCAATTTCGCGATGATGCAGTTCGCGTGTTCGCTCGCCACGTCCACGAACAAATGTTTTTCGCGCACATCCACCTTGCCGACAACTTTGCCCGGCAACCCCGTTTCGCCTGAAACCGCGTTGACCACGTCAATTGGCGTGACCCCTTGCGTTTCACCGAGGCTCATCCACAAACGGGTTTGCTCCGGCGGGGTGGCGCGACTGACTTTTGTTTTCGGCCCGGCATCCGCGGCAACCACGGCTTTCGGCTTGATGAATAATTTTGACGGCTCCGGCTTCACCGAGGCTAAAATTTCTTCATCGGAAAAAGTTTTCACCGCTTCAGCGCCAGCTTCGGCCGGCGGCTTTATTTCCGCCGCCGGAATGTTTTTTTTTACCACCGGCGCCGCATCGTTTTTCCACGGCGCAGCCTTGCTTTTTTTAGGGTCAGCGAAAGCCACTTCCGGTTTCGGGGCAAAACTTTTGGACCGCGCGGGCACGGGGCTAGGCGCGAGGCCACGCGGCGGACGATCTTCAAAACGGCCCGGACGGTCGTCACGGCGTTGCTCAAAATTCGGGCGGCGATCATCACGGAAATTTCCGCGTTCACCACCACGATCATCGCGATACGACGGGCGTTCGCGACGATCATCGAAACGCGCAGGCGGACGCTCTTCGCGTTCCGGGCGATCATAATTTTCCGTCTTCGGCGCAGCCTTCGCCGCTTCGCCGCTTTGTAAAAGATGAATCAGCGCCGACGCGATGTCCGTCGAACTGTGTCCCTCTTCAAGCAGGCGCTCGATGACGCGGTCGTGTTTTTGAAATTCGCCGCTCGTGAGCAGTGCGCGCAATTTTTCCAAGAAAACATTTTCGCGCGCTTCGGAAACTTCATCCGCCGTCGGAATTTTTCCGCGCTGAATCCGCACGTTCGTGAAGCGCTCGATGTTGCGGATCTGAAACAGTTCGCGGCCTGGCACGAGCGAAATCGCCCGACCGCTGCGACCCGCGCGACCGGTGCGCCCAATACGATGGACGTAATCTTCCGGGTCATAAGGCAAATCGTAGTTGAACACGACTTGCACGTCGTCCACGTCAATGCCGCGCGCGGCGATGTCCGTGGCCACGAGAAATTCCAGACCAGACTTGCGAAATTTATTCATCACGCGGTCGCGTTGCGCCTGCGTCATGTCGCCGTGCAAACGGTCCGCTTGATAACCGGCGGCTTCCAAGTGATCCACCAAATCATCCACCATGCGCTTGGTGTTGCAGAACACGATGCCGAGCTTGAGATCAAAAATATCAATCAGCCGTGTGAGCAAATCCATTTTGTAGCGGCGGTCCACTTCGTAATAAACCTGGTCCACCGTCGGCACCGTCATCGCCTTCTGCTCGATCTTTACGTTTTGCGGCTCGCGCGAATTTTTTTCAATGAGATCGCGGATCGGCTTCGGCATCGTGGCAGAAAAGAAAACCGTCTGCCGTTCTTTCGGCGTCGCGGCAAGAATCAATTCAATGTCCTCGCGGAAACCCATGTTCAACATCACGTCCGCCTCGTCGAGAATCACCATCTTCACGCCGGTGAGTTTCAACGTCCCGCGCCGCATATGATCCATCACGCGGCCCGGCGTGCCGATGACGATTTGTGCGCCCTGCCGCAAGCCGATGAGCTGACGGTCGTAAGATTGACCGCCGTAAATCGGCAGCGAATTCACGCCGCGTTTGAAGAATGAAAGCTTGTGAATTTCTTCCGAAACTTGCACCGCGAGTTCGCGCGTCGGGCAGAGAATCAGCACTTGCACTTCGCGCTTGGTGACATCCACTTTTTCCACGGCCGGCACGCCGAACGCGGCGGTTTTGCCGGAGCCGGTCATGGACTGGCCGACGATGTCTTTGCCCGTGAGCAGCACGGGAATCGCGGCGGCCTGAATCGGCGAGGCTTGTTCAAAGCCCATTTTTTCAATGGCCTTGAGCAGTTCGGGAGAAAGTCCTAATTCGGAAAAAAGTTTTGGCGTCATAAAAATTGTCTATTCGACAGCGTGCAGGATAGCTGATGGCTGGGAATAAAGAGAGACAATTTTTAGGCATCGACCGCCGACTGCTGTCCGCGAACAATCACTGCTCGCAGGGCTAAAAATTATTATCAACGAACGGGCGATGAATTTGTCGGAACGGCGCTTGAAATCGGCAAGGCATTTGCTTCGGCTGCGGCTTGAACGTCGATTCGTAGCTTCTCGATGACCGGCAAAGTTGATGGCGCACCCGTCCCGCTTGATGCTCCATTAGTGCCGGAATTATTTTTGGGGGGCGAACGCTTCATCAAAAGGTCGAACTGTTTCAATTGTTCCGGCTTGAGCAACTCACGGATTTCCAGACGCGAACTCCGCACAGCTTTCTTGATGCTGTCTTGACCCTCATCAATGATTTTTTCCACCGCCTTGTGCTGGTCACTGGTGAGTCGCAGTTGTTCGTCCAGCTTGCTTAAAAACGGCTTGGTAAAAATTTCGGGTAGGGGCGGTGAAAGTTTTGCGATGGTGTTTGTGGGTGACGCGGCTGAAGTGTTGGTAGGGCAAACGACAACGTTCGTTATCACATTCGACGATTTTTTCGAAACCCCGCGTTTGACGTAGTTCACGAGCAACCCGCCGGTGAAAACCCCCGCGCCAAAGATCAGCACCGTTGCGAGAACGATGCTGGGGATGATTTTCCAGTTGTTCACGGCAGCAGCGCGTCAGTCGTATCCGCTGAGGCAAGCAACGTGTTTTCCAAATCTTGGGAGAGATCATTTCCGCTATCCGCCACCTCCGGGGCAAAGACAGAAACCGCCCCGCAAATAACTGCTAGCGCTACGCACGAAACGGCCGCGCGCCAGAGCCCGCGCGCCCAAAAATCACGCCGCGCCGCCTCCGACCGCTCAGCGATTAACGCCACGATGCGCTTTTCAAACGCATACGGCACACGGTCATCCGGCGGCTGTTGCCGAGCGGCAGTGGTCAGTTTTTTCTGGAGTTCATTCAGATTCATAAATCACTCAATTCGTCGGACGCGCAAAAATTGCGCGGGGTTACAAATACTTGTCCTTGGTTATTCGCGCCAGAATTTTCCGCATTTCGCCGCGCGCCCGAAAGGCACGAACTTTGACCAGTGGCACGGACCAGCCCGTGATTTCCGCGATTTCTTTGACTGAACGATCTTCGATTTCCAGCAATTGAATCACCAACCGGGCATCGGGCGAAAGTTTGTCCATCACCCGATCAATCAGCAGCTTGGCCGCCGCTTCGTCGTCGGCCACGCTGCCTGGTTCGGCCACAAAACGTTCGAGCCAGTCTTCCTCCGGCTCGGAGATTTCGCTGAAGGAAGAGATCCGGTTGCGTTGGTGAGCCCGGAGAAAATCGTAGCAAGTTCTAACAGTCATCCGCATGAGCCAATGTTCAAACGGAGCTTCGCCGCGAAAACTTTTCAACTTGTCGAACGCTTTGAGCCAGACTTCCTGGGCGATGTCCTGGACTTCCACGTCGCGGCGCGCGTAACGCCGCGCGGTCGCAAAAACGCGCGGCGAGTATTTGGCCACCAGCGGCTCGAAACTCGCACTGTCACCCGCCAACACAGCGGTGATGAGTTCAGCCTCGGACCGTTCCATGAGAAAAATCGCCGCTGCTCACGCTCGTTGCAATTGCAGGTGTTTCTCGAAGTCGCGGGAAAAACCGTCCAGCAATTGGGAGATTTTGTGAGGTTGTTCCAACAATGTTTTCAAGCGTTCTTCGGTGGACTCCGGGCGTAGGCGGATGAGTTCCGCGCACGCGATGATGTTCGTCAACTGACCGTTCACATCATGGCGCATGTCGCGCAATTTTTGATGTAGCGCCAGAATCTGTTCCTCGGTCAACGTCACCGGACCCTCGGTCTTGTAGCTAGAAGACATGCGGCATCATCGCGGAAAACCTTGCGCGATGGCAAGTGGGGAAATTTTTTGGCAACGCCTCAATTTGCCAAGGTAGGGACGGCGCAGGGCACCGTCCCTAGCACTCAAATAATTTTTGAAAACGATTCATCCAAAACTTCCAATAGAAAATCCGCATCGGCGGGAGTGATACACATCGGCGGTGCGAAGCGGATGGTCTGTCCGCGCAAGCCGCCCTTGCCGATGAGCAGACCCATTTCGCGTGCGGATTCCAACACCGCCGCGCACTCGGCCGTCGCCGGTTCTTTGGTCACGCGATCCTTCACCATTTCGATGCCGAGCATAAGGCCTTTGCCGCGCACGTCGCCGATGATTTTATGCTTCTCTTTGAGCTTATTCAGTCCAGCAAGAATGTGATTGCCGAGCTTAAGCGAGTTCGCTTGCAGATTATCTTTTTCGATAATTTCCAAAACCGCTTTACCCATTGCGCTCACGACCGGATTACCGCCAAAAGTATTGAAGTGAACTTTGCCGAGTAGCGACTGCGCGATTTTTTGCGTCGTCACCACGGCGGCAAGCGGGCAACCGTTACCGATGCCTTTCGCCATCGTGACGATGTCAGGAATCACGTCCTGCGTTTCAAAGCCCCAGAAATGCGTGCCCGTGCGTCCGAAGCCGGTCTGCACTTCGTCGGCGATACAAACGCCGCCCGCCGCGCGAACGTATTCGTAAGTTTGTTTCAGATAGCCTTGCGGAAATTCCACGAAGCCGCCGACGCCTTGGATGGATTCCGCGATGAAGCCCGCGACTTTTCCGGGCGACGCAAAATCAATCACCTCTTTGACATCGTTCGCGTATTTTTTGCCTGCGTCCTGGTCGTCGTAACCCCACGGGCCGCGATATTGATACGGCGCGAGCGCGTGGTGCACGCCGAAACTGTGTGGCACATTATATTTCCAAGTGCTGTGCGCGGTGACGCCCATGCCCGAAGCATTGCCGCCGTGATACGCGTTGCGCAGCGCGATGATGTCAAAATTTTGCGTGTAAGCGCGTGCCATCAACATCGCGAGATCGTTCGCCTCGGAACCGGAGTTCACGAAGTAACACATCTTCAAATCGCCCGGCATCTTGGACGCCAGCTTCTCGGCGTATTGCGCGACGTTCGGGTGCAGATAAATCGTGGTTGAATGCTGATACAATTCGCTCTGCCGGTTGCCCGCCGCGATGACATGCGGATGACAATGGCCCACGCTCACCGTCACGATGCCACCGAGACCGTCGAGATAGCGCTTGCCCGTTTCGTCCCACACATATTGCATCGCACCTTCCACGACCATGAGCGGCTTTTTGTAATAAAGAAAAATTCCGGGGTTCATGAATTGCTTGCGCAACGCGAGCACTTCATCGGCGGACGGGCCGGAATATTTTTTCGGTTGATGACTGGTCGGGGGCAACGGGATGTTTTTCATAATGTAAAACGCAAATCGCTTTTGTTCCTTAATTTCTGAAACCATCTTGGCTGTTCCGCACCAAATGTTCAACGCTGAAAGTTCACGCCTGGACAATCCGGCGCAGCTTAAACAACATCCCATGCGGTGCGCATCAAACTTGAAATCGCCAAACCCGAAGACGCCGCCGCCATCGCAACACTGCATACGACAGCGGCGCAAAAACTAACTGAAATCCACGGTAACGGCCCGTGGTCGGGCGAAACTTCGGAGAAATGGGTTTTGTTTGTAATGCGAATGGCAACGGTGTTCGTCGTGCGGCGTCAAAATAAAATCATCGCGCTGCTGGCGCTCGGAACGAGAAAGCCGTGGGCGATTGACAAAAAGTATTTCAGCAAATGTGAACGTCCGATTTATCTGACGGCGATGGCCGTCGCGCCGGAATGGCAACGTCAAGGAATCGGCAGGCTTTGTGTCGAGGCCGCGAAAAAAATTGTGAAGCAATGGCCGGCGAACGCGATTTTTCTGGACGCTTATGATGCCGCAGCGGGCGCGGGTGAATTTTATCGCAAGTGCGGATTTCGGGAAGTTGGCCGCGCATCGTATCGCGGCACACCGCTG
>JANYFN010000178.1 GCA_025362675.1 Limisphaerales bacterium
TTGAATTGATCTTCCCAGCGAAATTCGAAACGCGCCTTCGATAGTGCATTGTCGCGAATCTGCGCGCCGGGATGTCCCTTGGCCAAGTCGGCAGCGTGCGCGGCAAGCTTGTACGCCATGATGCCGTCCTTGACGTCCGCCTTGTTCGGCAGGCCGAGGTGTTCCTTGGGCGTGTCGTAGCAGAGCATTGCGCAGCCATACCAGCCAATCATCGCTGCGCCGATGCCGCTGGTGATGTGGTCGTAGCCGGGCGCGATGTCGGTGGTGAGCGGGCCGAGCGTGTAGAACGGCGCTTCGTGGCACCATTCGAGCTGCTTGACCATGTTTTCCTCGATCATGTGGATCGGCACATGGCCGGGGCCTTCGTTCATGACTTGCACGCCCTTGGCCCACGCGCGTTTGGTGAGTTCGCCCTGCGTTTCGAGTTCGCCGAATTGCGCGCGGTCGTTGGCGTCGGCAATCGAGCCGGGACGCAGTCCATCGCCGATGCTGAATGAAACATCATACGCGGCCATGATGTCGCAAATGTCGTCCCAGTGGGTGTAGAGGAAATTTTCTTTATGATGCGCGAGACACCATTTCGCCATGATGCTGCCGCCGCGCGAAACGATGCCGGTCATGCGGCTCGCGGTCATCGGCACGAAACGCAACAGCACCCCGGCGTGAATGGTGAAGTAATCCACGCCTTGCTCGGCCTGCTCGATGAGCGTGTCGCGGAAGAGTTCCCACGTCAGGTCTTCGGCGCGGCCATTGACTTTTTCGAGCGCCTGATAAATCGGCACGGTGCCGATTGGCACGGGCGAGTTGCGCAAAATCCATTCGCGCGTGGCGTGAATATTTTTTCCCGTGGACAAATCCATGACGGTGTCCGCGCCCCACTTGGTGGCCCAGCGCATCTTCTCGACTTCCTCCTCGATGCTGGACGCGACGGCGCTGTTGCCGATGTTGGCATTGATCTTCACAAGGAAGTTGCGGCCGATGATCATCGGCTCATTTTCCGGGTGATTGATGTTCACCGGAATGATGGCGCGACCGGCGGCGACTTCGCTGCGCACGAACTCAGGCGTGATCTCGGCAGGAATGCGCTGCGGAAATTTGCGGAAGACGGACGGCGTAAATTCACTGCTCGCAAGCTGGCTGGAACCGGCGTGCTGCTTGTTAAGGTCGGTGCGAATAATGTCGTTCGCCATGTCGGTGATTTTCGCGCGACCCATGTTCTCGCGGATGGCGATGAATTCCATCTCCGGCGTGATGATACCGGCGCGAGCGTATTGCAACTGCGTGACAACCTTGCCCGCCTTCGCGCGGAGCGGTTTGCGGCGCTGGCCGAGCAGACCCGGAAATTCCACGAGGCGGTTCTTCTCCGCAACGCTCGCGAACTCGGCATGTTTCCCGGAGAGATAGCCGTTGTCCTGCGGCTTCACTTCGCGACCGTCGTATTCCTCCACGTCGCCGCGCTTCAAAATCCAGTCACGACGCAGCGCGGGCAAACCTTCGTCAGACGTGCCGGTAAACGCAGGATCGCCCCACGGACCTGAGCAATCATAGACGCGCACGGGCGCATTATTCTCGATCGCGCCGGTGTAAGATTTGGTGTCGCTCACTTCGATCTCGCGCATCGGCACACGCACGTCGGGATGCAGCGTGCCCGCGACAAAAACTTTTTTACTGTTGGGCAGTTGCTCGCTGCTGTGCGGTTCGAAGGATGTTTTGGGATCGGCGATCATAAATCAGTTGCTAGTTTTTAGTTGAGAGTTGAGAGAAACCCTCGTTTTGAATCCAATGCTGGCGAAGGAGAATTTATTTTCCCTGCGCCGGCATTATCCGGATCAAGTTCACGGGTCATCGACGCTCGCGCGTCAAACTCTCAGCGTCACCCACGAGGTGATTTGGCTCCCCGAACATCACTAGGCTAGAATGATTGTCCGACAGCGTCAAGGCTGCCGAAACCGTCCATGTTTCCTTTTCTAGCCTTAAAAGTGTTACCCAGATTTGAGGCATAATTTATAATTTGCTTTGACTCAGAAAACAACCAAGGCAACCCATTCGCGACAACATGCATCATCATCAGCTTCCGTTAAGCGCTCGAATTCTACCGGTTTTATTATTCATACTTTCGGGTCTGCGGGTTTGGTCGGCGCAATTGGTGTGGACCAATACGGCGGGCGGCCTTTGGAGCAACGCCACCAATTGGTCGCCGAATGCGGTTCCGGGCGCGCCGGATTCCGCCGTCGTCACGAACGCTGGCACTTACACCATCACCAGTTCGGCCGCGGTCACGGTTTCCGACCTTATCCTCGGAGCGACGAACAAAGTCGGCAGTCCGACACTGCTTATTTCGGCGGGAACCCTCACCGTGACGAATACCACGGTCGCCTCGAACGGCGTGATTTATTTGAACGCGGGAACGGTCGTGTCCGCCGGGCAGACAGTGATTGTCGGCGCGTTCAATCAAGCGAGCGGCATCTGGCAACTCAAGTCCACTGCGAATGTGAATATCTATAACTTCACGAACGGCGAGCAGCGCGGCGGCACATTGACGGTGACTAATTTTAACTGGATCAACGGCAACTTAAACGCTGAGTTAGATGGTGACCGCATAGTCATCCCTACTAATGGTGTTCTGAATTTCCCAGGCGTGGCCACACGTCAATTGAGTTACTACAGTCCTGCCACGCGGGGACGTGGCATTGACAACCTAGGCGCTTGGAACTGGGGCGGCGATAGCCTGCTTTACGGCGTCGGCGCGGCGATCGTAAATAACTACGGCGCGGTAACGGTGACCAACTCCGGCATCGCCCAATATATTTACTCCGGTAGCAGTCCTGTTTGGAACAACTTTGGCACGTTCAACAAAGCCGCTGGTGCGGGAACGTTTTATTTCGATAATGTTATTTTGAACAACTACGCCACCCTCTCTTCGCAGACGGGCGTGTTATCCATCTACAATTCTACCTTCGCCAACGCCGGAACTATTTCTGCCAACGGAACGCAACTGCAGTTTTACGGCACCACCGGCACCAATTCCGTGAACATATTTCTCGGCGCCAGCACGACCCTGACCTTGGATAGCGGGTCCGTGCTCACCTTTACACCGTCGAGCTATCTTTTCGCACCCGCTGCCAACGCCGTGCAGATCAACAGCGGTTCACTCGCACTGGCCAGCGTCAACGTCACTACGCCATCTATTTGGATTAACGGTGGCAGGCTATATCAGCGCACCAACATCGCGGTCAATACCATTAACGAATCCGCCGGTGCCCTACAACTCGAGGTGCCGTGTTTCTTAAGTCAACTCAACCAAACCAATGGCGATGTTCAAGGGCGTAATCTCACGGTAACAAACTGGAATTGGTCTGCCGGTTATCACTATCGCGGCACCCCCGGCTACAATACGAACGACGATCGCACGATCATTCCGCCCGGCGGGGTGATGAATCTACTAACAGCGGCGGCGCGTTATCTAAGTTATTTTTCTGGTGTGGGACCCAGCCGGACGCTGGATAACTACGGCACAATTAATTGGAACGGTAACGCGATTCTTTATAGTTACGGAGTGGTGAATAACTATGGCATGACGACGGTTTCCGCCGCCGGCTCACCGCAATATGCGCTGCGAGCGGGAGCATTCCGCCGACGTGGAATAACTACAGCACGTTCACCCGTAATGCCGGAACTTTATTTTATTTTAACACTTGTTATCTCAACAACTCTGGACTGATAGATATTCAACAAGGTGTTTTTTCTATTTATGCCTCCACTTTTACAAATATGACCGGCGTGGTAAACGTCGGCGCGAGCGCAGTGTTTCAATCGGAATTAAATAGCACTGTCGCCTTGAATGCATCGAGCCGGATGATCGCACCGACCGTAGATTCCATTCGTCTAGGCGGCGCAAGTGCTATGATTGAGACAACAAACCTTGTTAGTCCGACGCTGTGGTTGCAAGCCGGCACGTTGTTTCAGCGCACTAATATCGTCATCAGCACAATCAACGAATCGGGAGGCGCCTTACAACTGGATATGCCGTGTGGTTTGAACCAATTGAACCAAACAAACGGTTTGGTGCAAGGTAGGAGTCTTATCGTTACCAATTGGAATTGGTATGCCGGTGATCACTATCGTGGCACGCCGGGACTGAACACGAACGATGACCGCACGATTATTCCCGTGGGCGGCGTGATGAATCTACTAGGAGCTACCGCGCGCTTTTTGACTTATTACTCTGGGATTGGTCCGAGTCGGACGGTGGACAACTACGGCACGATCAATTGGACGAGCGCAGCAATTCTTTACAGTTACGGCGTATTAAATAACTACGGCACGACGATGGTTTCGGCAGTAGGGACGCCGCAGTATGCAGCTGCGAATGGCAGTATTCCGCCGACATGGAATAATTACGGCACTTTTACGCGCACGAATGGAACTATTTTTTACTTTAATACCGCCTACTTGAATAATGCCGGCCTCATGGATATCCAACAGGGCACACTATCTATCTACAACGCTACGTTCACCAATCGTTCCGGCGGCACGGTGCTCGCTCAACTTGGCGCGGTGGTGGCCAATGATAACGGTAGTGTTTCAACCTACGACCTTGGTTCTAGTGTGGCGTGCGCGGCGACCAATGCGTTCCAGATCAATAGTGGCACGGTCACACTACGTTCGCCCGCCGTCACTGCGCCGTCGCTATGGATTAACGGCGGCACCCTGAATCAAAACACAAACATCGCGGCGGCATTGGTGAATGAATCGGCGGGCAGCTGGCAGTTGAATGTTCCGGTCAATCTTACAACCTACAATTTGACGAACGGTGATTTACGCGGCGGAAATTTGACCCTAGATAATTTTAACTGGCAGGGCGGGGTGCTTTACGCGAGCGGAGCCATTACTAATCTAGTTACGGTCAATAACCAACTTAACCTCAGCGGCGCGACGGCTAAGTCGTTGACGTATCTCACTGCTCCGCCCGGACGCAATCTGATCAACAACGGCTCGGCGATTTGGGGCGGCGTGAGCCTCACCGGTCAAGGTGGCGCGACCATTTTAAACAACGGTTCGTTCAACCTTACTAACGATGTCGGATTCGTCTGGGGTGGTTCGGGCAACGTATCAGTAGTTCAAAACAACGGCACCTTCACGAAGTCGGCGGGCACCGGCGTGGCAAGTTTTGGGGGCACGACCTTCACGAATAACATTAACCTTGCGGTCAATAGTGGCGGCATCATTGTTGGCGGTGATTTTGTGCAGACGGCGGGCAGCGCATATCTCGGCACGAATTTCTCCGCGAATTCTAATGTGCGGATTCTAAACGGTTCGCTCACGGGGCGAGGGAGCGTTACGGGAACATTCTACAACAACGGGGTTTTGAATCCGGGTTCTTCACCGGGCTATATCAATGGCAATACCTTTACCAATACTTCTGCCGCGACTTACAACGTAGAGCTAGGTGGCGCGACGGGTGCTGGAACTAACTATGACCAACTCCGTTTCTCCGGCCCGGTGACGTTGGACGGAACGTTGAATGTCAGTCTTTACAATAACTTTGCACTTATCCTAAGCAACCGTTTCACCGTGCTAACCACCTCGGCGCGCACGGGGATATTTGCGAACGTCAGCCCGCCGCCGGGCGCGACACTGAATACGATTTACAGCTCCACCAACGTGATCTTGGAAGTGGTGGGCTTGACGAATGCGCCGCTACAAGTTCTCACCAATCCAGTGAGCCAGACAATTTGGACGCCTGATCCCGTGACATTCGCCGTGTCGGCTTCCGGTGTGACGCCGATTTCATTCCAGTGGCAATTTAACGGCACCAACATTTCCGGTGCGAACGCCACCTCTTACACGATGCCCGCCGTGAATACCACCGATGCCGGTCTCTACTCGGTGCTCGTGACGGACGGTGTTGGCGGCACGACGAATGTTTCCGCCACGCTCACCGTGATTCCATTCAACGGCACGATCTGGTGGACGAACACGCTCGGTGGTAATTGGTCGGTGCCGGCGAACTGGCTACCGAATCGCATTCCCAAACCAACTAATAATGTCGTCATCGTCAGTAACGGCACCTACACCGTGAACGTCGATATCGCGGCGACTTTGAGTAACTTGACCGTTGGCGTCATTGGCGCGACCGGCACGCCCACGTTGCATTTGATGAGCGGTCAAAGCCTGAACGTATTTGGCAACACGACGTGGGAAACTAATTCTATCCTGGCGTTGAACGGGCTGATGCAGATGAATAACAATGGTTCTAATAACCTGCGCGGGTTGATCAACTGGCAACTCGGCACCTTGTCTGGCGCGGGGCGAACCGTTATCGCCACCAACGCTCTGCTGACATTCCTGGGCAGCCTGAACCAAAAATTTATTGCCACGAACATTCTGGAAAATTACGGCACGTTTAACTACGGCAATGATTCGTTTGGCAACGCGCAAGGGCTACGTTTTTCTGGCGGCGCGCAACTAACGAACTATCCTTCTGGTATCATCAGTATCGGCACGGCGGCGTATGATTATTCCGCCGCGCAGACGCCGCGCAGCTTTCTCGTGAACTACGGAACGATCAATGCTGGGAGTAGCAGTGCTTTTTCGCCGAGTTATATCTCGATTGATTTCGTGAACTACGGACTGCTTTATGACTTCGGCTACATCTATCTCAGTCGCCGCACGAACTACGGCACGTTTCAATACTTCAATACCTTTTGCGAGGTCAGCGTGTTCGGCGATGAAACGAGCGGCGAATATTTCAGCTTCGAGGATGGCACGGTGTTCATCGGCGCATTTCCGAAACTGGCCGTCGGTGGTTATGCTCAGTGGAACACTACGGCCCCGCATCCGGGCCGCGTCAGCGTCATCTCCGGCACCGGCGGCGCGAGCTTTGCGAATCCAGAATTCCGCATCCTGAAAAATTACTCGCAATCTGGTTTGACTATCGTGCAATAGGCCGGTGGACACAGGCGAATCCTGCGCTCACCGCCGACTTGAATGATTTCAGCGACAGTCTCGTGAACGGCGCGCACACGTTCGTCATCACCAATGCGGGCACTTGCGCGTAAATACATTCAGCCACACTGTCCGCAATCTTTTCAATAGCGGTTCCATGGCTGTGCGCAGTAATCTTACCCTTTCCGGCTCGTCCTACACTTATGGCGGCGGGGTCATCACGATCACGAACGGTGCCAGTGCCACCTTCTCTGGCGGCACCGTCGAGGCGCAAACGATTTTGAATCTCGGCACAAATTCTGTGACCGGCGGCATGGCATTTACAGGGAATACTTACTATCGGAACTATGCAGGCGCACGGACATATTTTGGCGGCGGCAGCTTTAGCACCGGCCCCACCGCGTTATTGAATGAAGGTCTGCTGGATGGTTTCGGCGGACTCGCTCTCACGACCGTCACCAATCGTGGCATCGTGCTGGCGAATGATTCTTTGAGCCGAAATCTGGCCTTGGGAATTTACCGTCAGGAATCTGGACTTACGGATTTGAATCCCGGTTCCGTCAGCGGCACGCTGGACATTCTTGGCGGCGTGTTGTCTGGAACGAACATTGTTGCTGGTAGCGCGCGAAATGGTGCGACCATCATTCCCAGCAAACCATTTGGTCTTTTGAGTGTCACCGGAAATTTCACGAACATGGCGGGTGCCACTTATTTTCTACCGATCAACGGCGCACGCGCCATCACGAATTTTCCGCAGACACAAATCAGCGGCACGTCGGTGCTCGCAGGAACATTGTATGTGAATTTCACCAACGGGTTCGCCCCAGTGCCGGGAAATCTGTTCACCGCGATGGTCTTCACCGCGCGCTCGGGCACGTTTGATTCTATCGTGAACGACACTTACGGTCTCGAAGCTTTTTACTCCGCGACGAACCTGATTTTACGTGCGCAAAATCTTTTGCCCAATGTCAGCTTGAGCGTGTTGGGCGGCAGCAATCAGCTTGTTTGCCAGACCTTTCGTATCAATGCGTCTGCCTCTGATCCCGATGGGGTGGTCACCAATTTGATCGTCCGTTTAGATGGCGCGCCCATTGCCAGCAGCACCGGAGCCGCCATCAAAACTATCGCCGATTCTGATTTCCCGACGACGTTCACGCTGGTGGCTCAGGCCACGGATGATCGCAGCGGCGTGCGCACGATCACGAACTTGGTGACCATTTTTAATTATTCGCTGACAAATGTGTTGTTCCTCGGTGGCGTGCGCACGAACGATTTCAAACTGTGCATGGTCGGTGAGGCGGGCCGGAACTACGAAGTGTATGGCATCACGAATCTTCCCAGCACGAATTGGGTGGATCTGGGCACGATGACGCAGGCGAATGGCACTTGGCGCTATCTCGATCCCGCCACTATCACCAACCGGTCGTATCGGTTTTATCGCACGAAGCTGTTGCCGTGAACATGCGCTTGGTTTCTGCCGCTGCCAGGTTGCTCGGCAAAGCTGAGGTTTTAACACCTGAGGCGAACAACATTATCGTTGCCTCAATTTTTCGCGGCGCAATGCGGGCAATCTTAGCCGCTGGGCGGTTCGAAAGCTGCTTTGGAATCGGCGATCACAAATTTATTTCAGTAACTTGGGTCAAGCGTCCGGGCTTTGGGGAACACAGTCGCGGTCACAAAATTTGGGCGCAGGACAATTTATTTTGCCGGTGCCGGCATGATCCAGATCAAGTTCATGGGGCATGCGTTCAAAATTCCCAATGCACGCGCGCGCTGAAAAAGGACACCGGCCCGCGATCGCGGTTGAACGCCGGATCGCTGATGAATTGATAATCCACCGAGCTATGAACGTTTTTCCAAATTTTGAAATCGTAATACGTCTCCAGAATTTTTTCCCAACCATAATTTAAATTGCCATCGCCCGCCAGAATTCCCGTGCCGCCTGCCGCGAAAAATTCCTGATGCGATTTGGAAATTCCGTTCAACACGCCCGCGAGACCGAACGTGTCGTCAGGCCGCTGCCACGCTGCGCCTTTGAGGCTGATGCCCGCGCTCGCCGAGTAATCCACATCGCTGAACACCCAGCCCTGATTTTTTCCATCGTTCCAGCCGAGCCGCGAAAACACGCCGACATTTTTGGCAATCTCCTGTTCGAGATTCAGACCGAAGCCGTATTTGTAACGGAATTTCGCCGACGCCAAAATGTCCGCTGGCCGCGTCGGACTGTTTACCGCGTCCGCATAACTGCCCATGTTCGCGCGATTCACGTAAGCCAGAAAACGAATCGCACCCGGATGATTGTGAAGCGTGTAGCGGCGTTCCAATTCCGTCACCATCCCCCACGCTTCCAAAATCGGCCCGTCTTGCGCTGAGTTTTCGTAAGGCCATTTGAAGAGCCGGTCTTCCGCCGTGAGCGAATTCGAGTAGCGCGGCACTTGAAAAAATCCGTAGCGCAGCGTCCATTGCGGCTGGTTCAATTCCACCGCCAGCCCGGTGGTGTAGCCGATGGCATCCGCCGGATAATCCCACGCCTCGTTCGCCATCAGCGCCCAGTTCATGAACTGCGTGCGCGGATCGTTCGCGTAGGCGTTGTTGTCGAAAATATCCTTCGCGCTAAAACGTCCGAGCGTGAACGTGAGCCGCGAAATGTCCCGCTTGCCGGCGAGCGTGAACTGGTCGTCCTCAATGTTTTCCTGGTCACCGCCCAAACCGAAAGTCTGGCGAATGAACAGGCGTGTGATCGCGCCGTTGGGAACGCCGGTGCCGAGCCGAAACGCCTCGCCGTTGGGAAAACCATCCACGCCGAGCGTGTTGTTCACGCCGAAGCCCTGCCACATCAGACCGTCAATGTGCGCCTCCGCGCCGTGCCACAAGCGGACGCCCGCCATTAAATCCAGCGAAACCGATTCGCGCGTCTCGCCGCCGCGGGGCAGGCTGTTCGGCCCGGAATACTTTGCGGAAAATCCCGGATAACCTTGCACGATGTCGGTGTTCTGGACGTGCCAGTTCCAGTTCTGTTCGCCCGCTGGGGGATTCGTGGCGTCATCCGCCGCCGCTGGCAGGAGGGCGGCAGCTAGCGCAAAGGTGGTCGCGTTCGCGCAACTTTTTTTATTTCGGAGCAGGGGGGAATTGACAAAATTCACGCTGCCATATACCCCTACCCCCCATAACGCGTCAAGCGTCATTTTTCGGTGGCGCGTTTGGAGAAATGTGTTAAGTCTTTGCCATGAGAATGAAACACGTTCGTCCCGGTTTGGAAAAAAGGGCGCTCGTCGTCCGCCTGCGGAAAATCAAAGGCCAGGTTGAAGCCATTGAAAAAATGGTGGAGGCCGACAACGATTGTTCCGACGTGCTGATGCAGGTTGTTTCCGCCCGCCGCGCGCTGAAATCGTTCAGTGAGGAAATGATTGAAACCCACTTGCACGAGTGCATCGAGAGCGCCACCAGCCAGTCCGAAGGCCGCCGCGAACTGCGTTCGCTCCTCACCGTTTTGAAACGCTACGCCGTCTAAAAAATTTCCAACATGAACGCCATGAAAAACTCCGAGGGTCAGCGCGCCGCCGAGCTGATGCGCGATGCGGCGACCAACGAAATCTCCGAAGTTCTGCGGCGGCTGGAGGCCACGCCCGCCGGTTTGAGCGGCGACGAAGTCGCGGAACGGCTGGAGGTGTTCGGCCCGAACGAAGTCGCGCAGGAAAAAAAACATTCGTGGCTCTGGCGGCTCTGGATCGCGACGCTCAATCCGCTCGTCATCCTGCTCTCGATTCTCGCCATCATCACGTTTGCGACCGCGAATGAACCGAGTGATTACATCGGCGGCTCGCTGATGGTGCTCATGGTGGTGCTCGGTTTGTCGCTACGTTTCATCCAAGAAACCAAGGCCGACACCGCCGCCGCCAAACTCAAGGCGATGATTCGCGTCACCGCGACGGCGTTGCGCGACGGTCAGCCGAAAGAAATTCCGCTCAAAGACCTCGTGCCTGGCGACGTGGTGAAATTATCGGCAGGAGACATGATTCCCGGTGACGTGCGGCTCATTACCTCCAAAGATTTGTTCGTCATCCAAGCCACGCTCACGGGCGAATCGCTGCCCGTGGAAAAGACCGACGCGCGCGATCCACGCACCAACGTCCAGTGTATCGAACACACGAACTTGTGTTTTCTCGGCACGAGCGTCGAGAGCGGTTCGGCCACGGGCGTCATTGTCGCGACCGGCGCGCAAACTTATTTCGGAAAAATGGCGAGCAGCTTGTCCGGCCAGCAGGCGGACACGGCGTTCGACAAGGGCATCAAAAAATTCACCTGGCTCATGATCACGTTCATGATCGTGATCGTGCCGCTGGTTTTTTTACTTTACGGCCTGACGAAGCACGACTGGAAAACCGCGTTTTTATTGGCGATGGCCGTGGCCGTCGGCCTCACGCCGGAAATGCTGCCGATGATCGTCTCTGTCTGTTTATCGAAAGGCGCGCTCGCGATGTCGAAGAAAAAAGTCATCGTAAAACGACTCAATTCGATTCAAAACTTCGGCGCGATGGATGTGCTTTGCACCGACAAAACCGGCACGCTGACGATTGATCACGTCATTTTAGAAATCCATTGCGACGTTTTCAAAAATGAGAGCAACGAGGTTTTGCGCGACGCTTATTTGATCAGCCATTTCCAAACCGGACTGAAAAATGTTTTGGATCGCGCGGTGCTGAAATACACCGAATTGCACCGCGAATTGTGCGTGGACAAATACAATAAGGTGGACGAAATACCGTTCGATTTTTCGCGCCGCATGATGTCCGTCGTCGTGGAAAACCCCGACGGCACGCGCCAGCTTTTGACCAAAGGCGCGCCCGAATCGGTGTTCAAAAAATGCACGCACTTCGAGAGCGCGGGCGAAATTTTTGAGATGGAACCGATCCTCGTCGGCAATCTGATTGAACAAGTAAATTCCTTGAGCGAAGACGGTTTTCGCGTGCTCGCTATCGCGAACAAAAAAGTGGGCGCGCAAAACGCCTATTCCAAGGCCGACGAAGAAAACCTTGTATTGACGGGCTATCTGGCGTTTCTCGATCCGCCGAAGGACACCGCGAAAACCGCCATCGCTGCGCTGCGCCAGCACGGCGTGACGGTGAAAGTTTTGACCGGCGACAACGATCTAGTCACGCGCAAAGTCTGCACCGAGGTCGGCATCAACGCCGAAAAAATCATCCTCGGCAACGACGTGGAAAAAATGTCGGACGTAGAATTGGCCAACATCATTGACACGGTGGATGTTTATGCGCGCCTCTCGCCCGCGCACAAAAAACGCGTCGTGATGGCGTTGCAAAAAAAAGGCCACGTCGTCGGGTTCATGGGCGACGGCATCAACGACGCGCCGGCCTTGCGCGCGGCGGATGTGGGCATTTCCGTGGACACGGCGGTGGATATCGCCAAGGAATCCGCCGACATGATTTTGTTGGAAAGAAATCTCATGGTGCTGGAGGAAGGCGTGCTCGAAGGCCGCAAAGTTTTTGCGAACATTTTGAAATACATCCGCATGGGCGCGAGTTCCAATTTCGGCAACGTGTTCAGCATGGTCGGCGCGAGCGCGTGGCTGAAATTTTCGCCGATGTGGCCGCTGCAACTGCTGACCAATAATTTGCTCTATGATTTTTCGCAAGTGCCGATTCCCACGGACAACGTGACGGCGCAATACATCGCCAAGCCGCGCCCGTGGCAGATTAACGAGATCACGCGCTTCATGCTGTTCATCGGCCCGATCAGTTCGATTTTCGATTACAGCACGTTTTGCGTGATGCTATTTTTCTTCAAGTGCAACAACCTCGGCCTCCTTCCGCCGCCGGAAATGCTCGCGCGTTTTGCCGGTGTCACCGATCCGGATCAATCCTACGCCGCCGCGCTGTTTCACACCGGCTGGTTCGTGGAATCGCTGATGACGCAGACGCTCATCATCCACGTCATCCGCACGAACGGCATTCCGTTCATCCAGTCGCGCGCGAGCTGGCAGCTTTCGATGACGAGCATTTTCATCATGGGCATCGGCGCGTGGCTACCGTTTTCGCCGCTTGCGAAGTCGCTCGGTTTCGTGCCGCTGCCCTGGCAATACTGGCCGATTTTGGCGGTGACCTTACTTTGCTACGTCAGCCTGACTCAGCTTATCAAGATGTGGCTCCTGAAGAAGAAGTGGATTTGATTCCTCGCCAAATGGGAGGTTATTTTTTGAGGGCGGAGAACTTGAAATTCACTTGGCTGCGTTGAGGGTGTTGACGCGCGCTTCGTAGGCGGAAAAGAAGCGGTCGCCGCGCCACGGGTTTTCAACGTCGTTCGTAAATTGGCTCTGCAACGCCAGCTCGAATCTTGGTGTGAGCAGTTCGCTGCGTCCCACCAACACGCGCACTTGCTGGTGCGGCGTCGGCTCAACGGTCAGCGGGAGGACGGAGCGCGTGAAATTTTCCGGCACAATCCAGAAGACACGCAGGCCTTGACGCTCAAAATAACTCCGCCACCAGGTTTGCAGCATCGCGTCGGCTTCCTTGGGGAAAAGTGCGGCCTGCACCAGCGCCGTGCGCATGGCGGCATAAACGTCGTGCTGCCAGTTCGTCGTCGCCTGATTTGAAATTTTTACTACGCGGCTTTCACCCGGCTTCAACGGATCGAGCAGCGTGAAACTTGCCTGATCCAAATAAGTTGGATGGTTGAAGAGGAGCAACGTGGGAATGGTCGAGTCGGAATTATTGGTGATCTGCAAAGTGTCGCCGTCGAGAAAAGTGAATTTAACTGGCAACGGAAAATTTCCCACGCCGCGATAAAATAAAAATTTCTCCGCCTCGCCCAATTGGGTCCGCACCGTGGCGGAGTCGGTCTGGCGAGGGTAAGTCCAAGTGAGGGTTTCGTGAGGTTTGAACACGGCCATGCTGTCGTTCGCCGCCGGCGGCTGGACTTGGATGTTCCACTCGATGCTGCCGGAAAATGGTTTGGCGAAGTCAATCTCGCCCCCAACATATCTGCCATTGGTCAAGTTGACCGTGTAAGGTGGCGGCGTTTCACCGCCTGCCCGTTCCGGAAACCATTGGCTGATCGAACCGCCGTTAAACCCCACGTGGACATTGGCTACAAACGAATTGGTCGTGTAAAAATAAATCACCGGGGTTTCCATTTTGATGGTTACGTTGTGCAACGGTCGCGAATAGCCTTTCATTGCGAGGCCGTTCATGAGGCCACCGTGGCTTCCCGGCCACATGCCATCGTGACTTTTCACAAAACCAGGCAGCGCTTCTTCTTCCCGTTCGAGTCCGGGCAACAACGCGCCGTCCGCGCCGGATACGGACGTGAACGTGCCCCATTCATGTAGCGTGTAATCGGGCGAACTGGCGGCCGACAACACGAAACCCGCCAACACGATTGCGGAAAATACAAACAACACCAGCAGGGGTTTTTTCATAAAAGGAAACGTGGCAACTCTTTTTTGACAAAGCAAACTAACAAACGTTCAGATGCAGATATTGAAAGGCAGTGCGGATCAGTTCTGCAAATCCAGGATTGAAAGCACGGGCCGGATGTCACAACATGCGAACTAATGGTCTTCGAAAATCCGCCATGAAAATATTGTTCACCCTTTGTATCTGGGCAGTTTTCACCGTTTTTGCCCGCGCAGAAATTTCTGCCTCCCAAGAGCCAGTTCCGGGTATCCGCATTCATTCCGAGACGCGCACAAATCCACCCACGCGGCTGTTCGTGGCGGAAGTGGATCTGAAAAATCCCAAGCTGCACCTGCGCGTCGCGCCCGGCGGCCCAGATCCGGATGGCGCGGGTAAATGGGAAACGACGCTGATGGAACCAACAAAAATTGCCGAACGCGAACAATTTGATTTCGTGGTGAACGGTGATTTCTTCAAGGCCAAAGGCGTGAATGATGGCGAGGGAACTAACTCGCAATTTCGCGCCGCGCAATGGGCGCTTGCCGAAGGCGCCGCGATGACCGATGGCAAAACGTGGTCCACTTCCACCAATGCCCGACCTTGCCTCGTGATTCATAAAGATCGTTCCGTGACCATTGACTCCATCAGCCAACCATCCGCCGACGATTGGCAAGTCATCGGCGGGAACGTGATTTTAGTGAAGCATGGAAAACTCGTGCCACACAATAATAAGATCCGTCATCCGCGAACTGTGGTCGGTTTGGATGCCTCGGGCACAAAATTGGTATTGCTCGTCGTGGATGGTCGTAAGCGGGGCATAGCCGTGGGCATGAGCTACGATGAACTCGCGGCGGAAATGCTGCGCCTCGGCTGCACTGAGGCCTTGAATCTCGATGGCGGCGGCAGCTCGGTGATGGCCGTGCGCGAGGCCGGTGGCCAATTAAAAATCCTCAATCAGCCAACCGATGGTCGCGAGCGCGCCGTGGCGGATGTGCTGGGAATTTCCGTGGAAAAGTAAGCCGCTCGATCGCCTAGGCCGATTGTGGAAAAAAGTATTTATCTCGAACTGTTTGGTTACAGCGCCTCGGTTCTCATCGCGGTGTCACTCATGATGAGTTCGCTCAAACGGCTGCGCATTATCAACCTCGTCGGCGCGTCCTGCTTTGCAATTTACGGCTTGCTCATACACGCCTATCCGGTGGCGATGTTGAACAGCATGATTGTCTGCGTGAATATTTTTCATCTGCGCCGGATGCTGCGGGCCAAGCAATTTTATCAGTTGCTCGAAGTAAAAGCTGATTCCGATTTTCTCGCCCACTTCCTAAAAGTTTACAGTGCAGAAATTAAACGCATCCTGCCCGATTTTTCATATCAACCGCAGGCCGGCGAAATGGTGGTTTTCATCCTGCGCGATTGCACCCCGGTCGGTGTTTTTATCGCTAAATACCTAACGCCGGAAAAATTGGAGGTGCTGCTCGATTTCGTCATTCCGCGCTACCGCAACTTGCACATCGGCAAATTTTTATTTGTGGAGCAGGCTGGTATTTTCCGTCAGCACGGCATCAAGGAAATCATCATCCACCCGCGCACGAAGGAATTCGGCGCGTATCTTTGGGAAGTTGGATTTGAACCGCTGTGTGCGCAGCGAAAGTCCTTTCGCATCTGGGTGGCAAACTAACTTGCCAGGCGCCGGGTTGCGGTCGCCGGGCGCACCGCTCTAGCCGTTCCAGGCGGGGAAATTTTTAAGGCAATTCACTTAAGCATATCGCCGCTCACTGTTGCAACACGCGATAGAAGCGATAAGGGAAATTTGGCGCGTTCGCATCCAGGAAATTAAAAACATTCGTCAAAGCCGTATTAGTGCTGATTGGCGTCCACGTCACTAAATTGGTGGTGGCTTGTAAGACATAAGTCGTGCCAGTCACACCGGAGAACGCGAGTTGTAGTTGGTGGTTGGGCAGGAAGTTGACGGAGGTGAAATTCATCGGTTGGATGAAAAACCGGGCGCTGGCGGCAGCGCTGTTGAGGTAATTAGTTTCCAGCGCATTGGCAGAAATGGTCGCGTTGTTGAGCAAGTTAAAAGCGCCGAAATAACGGAACGAATTAGTCGTGGGCAGCGAGCCATCGAGTGTGTAATAGATCACCGCATTAGTGTCCGGAGCGGTGAGCGTGATATTAACGGTGCCGGCAAAGTTGCCGCCATTGGGAGTAAAGGTTGGCGGTGCCAGCGCGGGGATGCCGGGCAGGGAGTTGATCCATGCAGAGACTACCGCGACGGCGTTTGAGTCAATCAAGCTGCGCGCCAGCGGCGGCATCTTATAAAGGTTGGTGGCCGTATTCATACGGACTTGCAGCACCGAGCGCCAGATGTCCTTAGGCTGCACGATGTGCGCGTTGTCAATTCCGAGTGACGACGAAGCGAGCGCGCTGACGATGTTCTGGTTGGCCAGCGGCGTATCAAAGCGTGCGTCGAAACTATTATTGGCTCCGCCGGGGCGATGGCATTGGGCACAATTTGCGTCGAGGTAAGAACGTGAGCGCACTTCCAGCGAGGCACCGGGGTTGGTGAGCGCGGCCAGCTTGGTGAAGCCGGCAATATTCGTCTCGTTGAAAGCGGGATAAAGCAGACCAAGTCGGTTCAAAGTGCGGAGCTGGTTATCGGTATTAGTTGTAGTGGGATAAGTCAGGCTGCCGTTGAGTTGGCGCGTGTTGACTCCGAGAACATAACCGGCCTGCGGTGTATGGCAGGTCAAACAATCTGCCGGACTCGGATAATACCAGGTCTGTGTGCGGACGCCGCTGGCATTAGTGATCGAGATATTTTCGCTCAAGCTCGATGAAAGCAAATCGGCGTCGCTATTGTCCGCGCGCCATTTGTAAGTCACACCATAAACTGCGCCGTTGATGTCGCGCACAATCAGGCGCGTTTCGAGACGGCGCAGCGGGACATTCGTGTTCGTTTCATCCACGACGAGATCAAAGTTTTTTACGAACACCGTGCCGGCGGGAAACGTCCAGAAATTATTCGTGGTGAAACCAATTTGTTCATCCGGTGTCATAAGTCCGCCGTTGTTTGGCACGGCGAAATAACGCGACTTTATTGCCCCATCGGACCAGAACGCAGCGTTCGGCGCATAAGGAGTAAAACCGCCAAAAGGTGTTCGGTTGGTCGTATTGGCGAACGCCCCACTGGCTGAAAGCACCGGTGGTAACGCACCCAGGAAAGTTGTCGGCATGGTAGCAAATGCGGCGAAACCCCCATTCGTCGTCAGGCCATAAGGCTGTCCGCTGCCGGCCGCGACGGTGATGTTTACCACGGCGGACGTGCTGGTTAGTCCGCTGCCATCGGTTGCCACGGCGGTGAATGCATAGTTGCCGGCACCGAATCCTGTCGGAGTGATGACATAGGATGGCATGTAAGGACTATTACTTAACGTGCCGAGCAGATTTCCATTTGAATAAAAATCCACTTTGCGGATCGGATTGTAAGGTGCATCCGCCGTGGCGTTGATGGTCACACTGGCGCTTGCGGCATAGGACGAATTATTGGTTGGAGAAATAATGACCACGGTTGGCGGCGGATTGGTAAATGGATAAAGCTGTGTCTGGGGTATGATTGCCTGAGGTGTTGAGGGGCTGCTCCAAGCCAGCATGGCTTCCGCTCCACCACCGTTTTGATAGTAATCCATGCGGATATTGTAAAGCTGCTGGGCCTTCAAAGTGATCGTTCCTTGATAAGTCGTGGGCGCTTGATCCACCCAACTATCAACCAGTAGCTGTCCATTGACCCACACCCGCACGCCGTCATCGGCGGTCGCGTAGAAAGTATAGGTTTCGTTGAATTGAGGCTGGATACAGCCCGTCCAGCTTGTGACAAAAGCTGTTTGTCCAATCGAAGGATCAGGCCCCACGCTATTCCAGTTAAAGTTTACGGTGGCATCCGTGCGAGTTAGTGTGGGTAAGTTTGTGAAAGGCACATTAATGAAGGCCGCACTAGTCGTGTTTGCCCAATACCGGCCTTTAAGTCCCGTGCCATTACCAATGGCCGAGGTATTGATAAAACTGGCTGAGGCGACACCGCTATTAACCGCGCCGGGTGCCGACGCCACAGCCTGCACCAAGGCACTGTTAGTTAACAAAAACGGCCCGGAAAATAGAATTGAATTCGTGTTCGGTAACGTGCCGTCAAGCGTGTAGTAAAGCACCGCCCCCGGAGTTGCGTCAGTCATGGTGATGACAATTGAATTAGTGAACTGGCCTCCGCCGGGCGAAATGACGGGAGTTGCCTCGAACAAGCCGTTGCCGAAAATAGAAACGGTATATTGCCCGCCGACGACGACTTTCCCATTCACTACCATCGGCGTGGTCATCTTAATTGCCGCGCCGGGGTTGTCGCGTGTCAGATTCTGACTACTGTTATAAAGTTCCTGCGATAGATTCGTGGCATTGTAAGCATGTAAGACAACCGGTCCGTCGCTGCCGAAAGCATCCGATTGCAGCGCCCAGACGATCCCGTTGTTGGTGCCATTGGCTGAAACAACCGGGGTGCCGCCCAAAGCATTAAAACTGGTCGTGGCGACAGAAGTTGGCGTGGGAACAATTACACCATTGGTAATCAGGAACGCCCGCATCACATCACCGACGCCCTGAAAATAAAGGTGATTATTGAAATAAGCCGGCGTGCTCCAAGATCCCCCGATGGCGCCTGGGACTTCTTGCACGATTTGATTGTCATTCGCCGAGTTATAATGTCCCATGTTGTCTCGATCTACTAACCGAACCACGCCATCCTTGCCTGCGCCCGCCATAAGATGAGGATGGGCTGCACTACCTACTGAGTCTGGCAATAAGATGGTTCCCCCGGAACCTAAGTCTGCATCAATTGTTGCTAAATCGGCTTGGTTGTAGGGAGTAAAATAATCTGCCACCGCCAATCGGTTCGTAGTAGATAATTTGACATAACTGTCTGAGTAATCTCCGCCATTTGTATTCGCGCTAAAACTTCCGTTGCCGGTAACGAAATACAGATTATTACTGGCATCGACGCAAAGTCCATTGCCGCCCATCCACAATGCACCTTCGCCGGCGTTGGCGCCAAAATCGGCCACCGAAGCGTTGGGCGTGACATTGAATACATAGCTGGCAGACTGGGCAAGATTAGTTGCCTTAAAACCCATCACCCAACCATGATAAGGATCGGTATCCGCGAAACTCCCATAGGCGGCATAGAGCATTCCGCCCGCGAGCGTCATGCCCGGACGCTGGTTTTCCGTCCGGGCGTTAAAAGTGACGACTCCATTCACACTATCAATTCCTTTTCCGGGAACCGAATTCGTTACCGTCACCGGGCTATAGGCACGTTCGAATCCGTTGGTTATATTGAGGGCATGGATACGATGATAGTAGTTGGTGGTGGCGCTGACTTCCCGGCTAAAGACATCAACGTAGAGCGTCCCCGAGGCTAGATCAATCACTGGCGTGCCGGTGATACCGACCAGCGGAACAATGTCGCCGTAGTAAGTGCCCTGGTAACGATTGCCAAATTCATTGTTGTAACTCGATACCGCAGTTCCAAGGTTGGCGTGCCAGAGCAATCCGCCATTGGTTCCAGCGCTGCTGTCCGCATCAAACGCATAGAGGCTGTCGTTTTCCGTCGCGACAAAAACGACGTTGTGTGTGCCTTGACCGGGAATAGTTAGACCAGAAACATATAGCGGCTGCGCATAGATAAAACCATCCGTTGGATAAGTGAGTAACCGGCCAAACGTGGAAACATTGACATTGGCGGTAGTCAGCAAAACTTCATTCGTGTTGACCCCCTGACGGCTGTTGTCGTTATGATACGTCAGGACATTTAAAGAGCTGGGATTGGGCTGCGAAATCACTGACAAAACTGCCGGTAAACTATTGGTGACACCGTAGGCATTAGAAGCAATTAGAGTATAGCTTCCGGCCGCCGCCGGTTGTAGCGAAGGCAATAGACACGAGCGCGCCAACCGGATTCAGGTCCACGAAGGACGCCGCGTCGCCC
>JANYFN010000226.1 GCA_025362675.1 Limisphaerales bacterium
GTGCGACATGGAATTAGCCATCATCCGGAACCGCTCCTCACTTTCCCGCAACGCCGCCTCCGCAGTTTTGCGGGGGGTGATATCCATCACCGCCCCGTGAAATTCGAGGGCGTTGCCAGCAGCATCTCCATCAACCCGGCCTCTGGCTTGCAACCATAGAAATTGGCCATCGCCTTGCCGGACTCGATATTCAATATCGTAACCACCACAGCTCTTGATCGCCTCTGCCAGTTTCTCGGATACCGCCGGCTGGTCTTCTTCGGCTACAGCTTGGAGATAGGCAGCTGCGGGCAAACCCTTCGCCGCCGCCGCCGCATCAATAGAAAACAAGCGGGCGGTGAATTCATCGGCCACCAAATTATCGCGCACAATGTCCCAGGTCCAAGTGCCGATCAAACCAGCAGCAAGCGCCGAGTTGAGCCGCTCCTGAGTTCCACGCAATTCGGTCTCGCCCAGCTTACGCGCATGGATATCCAGCAAGAAAGCGGCGATGCCCTCTCCGGTGGGAAACAGCCGAACATCAAGCCAACGTTCAGCGATGGGTGAAAAAACCTCAAATGCCACGGGCACGCGCTCGGTCATGGCGCGGCGATAATTAGCCTCCATCGGCGTGCCCACGAGCTGGTAAAAAACTTCCCAGATGGTTTTCCCCAGCATTTCTTTGCGCGCGTGGCGGAGCAATGTCTCGCCCCGGTCATTCACAAAAGTGAAACGCCACTCTTGATCCAACGCAAAGCAAGCCTCCGTCATGCCATGCACAATTGCCGCCAACCGGCGGTCGATGGCGTGGAGTTGCCGCTCCTTCTCGCGTAACTCACGTTCACCATTTCGCCGTTCAGTGATGTCAAGATTTGTGCCGACCACCCAAGTCGCGTTGCCGCGAGCGTCCGTGCGCACCGTTTCAACCGCCTGAATATGACGGCAGTCGTTATCGCTCACTCGCCGGATGCGAAATTCGCGGGCGCTTTGCCCCAGCCGACGAACCGTGTCCTGCAACACCGTTTCCTGCTGCGCCAAATCCTCCGGTAACACCCGATCCGCCCAAGTCGCGTATTCAACCACGCCATCGTTGGTGGGCTGGACGCCGTAAATCCGAAACATCTGGGCGTCCCAACGAATTTTGTTGCTGACCAACTCCCATTCCCAAATGCCCACCCCGGTGGTTTCCGTGGCCAGACGCATGCGCGTTTTGCTTTCACGCATTTGTTGCTCGACCCGTTTGCGCTCACTGACATCCCGCGCAATTTTTGAAGCGCCGATGATTTTACCGTTTAAGTCTTTGATTGCAGAAGTAGTGATGGAGACATCAATCCGGCGACCATCTTTCCGCACCCGCACCGTATCGAGATGCCGCACACTGTCGCCGCGCCGCACGGTGCTCAAAATATCTATCTCCTCGTGGTGGCGTTCTGGTGGAATCAAACGCAAGATCGGTTGTCCGATCATCTCGTGGGCAGAATATCCAAAAACTTTTTCCGCGCCGGCGTTCCAGCTCGTGACGATGCCGTCCAGATCTTTCCCAATGATGGCGTCGTCTGAGAATTGCACAATGGCCGCCAACCGCGCCGCCTCCGCCTCCGTTTTCTTGCGTTCATTGATGTTCCGCATCACGGTCAAAACACACGGTGCCTCATTGAAAATGATCAGGCGGGATGAGATATTGAAAGCCAGCAACCGCCCGTCCGCCATGCGCAGAGTCGTCTCATAATTGAGACATTCACCCTCCTCCTGCAACTTCCGGATAAAGTTCAACCGCTCCTCTTCCATCAGCCAGTTGGAATACTCCCAGCCAGGTTTGCCCACGATCTGCTCCGGTGTGCTGCCCCAAAGTTCGCACAGCGCCTCGTTAGCGCGGATGACGGTGCGGTCGGCCAATCGGGTAATGAGCACGCAATCCGGACTCAACCGAAACGCTTTGGAAAATAATTCTTCACTCTCGCGAAAAGCCGCTTCCGCCCGCTTGCGTTCGGTGATGTCAGCGCGGATCGCGACATGCTGGCGCGGCTTCCCTGCCGCGTCCAGCAACGGGATGATGGTGGTTTCCACCCAATAAAACGAACCGTCCTTGGCCTTATTATGAATTTCACCATGCCAAATCTTGCCTTGTTGAATGGTCGTCCACAGATCGCGAAAAAACTCTTTCGGGTGCTTCCCAGAATTAATCAAACGATGATCCTGCCCTAACAACTCCTCCCGGGAAAACTGGGAGATCGCGCAGAACTTGTCATTCACACTGGTGATTTTCCCCAACGGATCCGTAGTGGCCACGATGGCGTGCGCATCGAAGGCGGCTTTCAAATCTTCCAGCTCCGTGGTCCGTTGGCGAACATGGCCCGCCAGTTCTTGGTTGAGTCGCTGTAACGCGTGGGCATTGGCCTCCGCCCGTTTTTTTTCGTGGTGCATCAATCCGCCGAGCAAGGCGATGCCGAATGCGGTGCCGCCGTAGAGAAGCAGGCCCAAGAATTCCATCTGGTTCATCGCCCATGACCCGCGCGGTTCGAGCAGAAAATAATCTGCCCCCAGACCACCGAGAACCATGGCCAACAAAGCTGGCTTCAGGCCACCGAGCCAGACCGTCAGCAGAACCGCAATGAAGGGCAGCGCGAACAGATATTTATCACCAAGCACTGGTCCCAGCATCAACCTGCCAGCGATTGCGCTCACCACGCTCACCACCGCAACGCCGTATCGGAAGATGATTGAGTTGCGTTTTTTTTTCATTACTGCTGAGTCAATTTCCATTATTGATCGCGCCCCATTTTCCGCATACTACTCAAGCCCGCATCTCGATCCCGGTGTCCGTAGGTGTTTGCCCCGCCGGTTTGACCAACACCCAATCCAGCTTCAAGTTCGGAGTGATCTGGCTCAGTTTTTTAAAATCCAGCGGCTTCATGATATAGTCGGCGGCACCCAAACGCTCACACGCTCTGAAGTCGTCAAAAACATGCGACGTGGTGAGCACGACAACCGGAATATCCCGCGTGCGTTTGTCGCCCTTGAGTTGGCGCAGCACCTCTAAGCCGCTGAGCACGGGCAAAAATAAATCCAGCAGAATAATCCCCGGAAATCTGTCCGGACTGCGCTCAGTGTGACGACCTTGGCAGAAGACATAATCCAACGCTTCCTGTCCGTCTTTGACGACCTCGATGTGGTTGGCGAAACGCGCCTGCCCAAATACGTTTAAGGTCAACTCAATGTCATCAACATTATCTTCAATCAAGAGCACGTCCACCAAACCACTGCTCGGAGCCGCGACGGCCGAGGCGTCAACCGCGGTTGGCTGGGGAAATAAAATATGCACCGAAGTCTCCAGTGCCACGGCAATACGGGTGATATTTTCCAAAGACACATTACGTGTCCCGCGTTCGATATCAGAAATGTAAGTCCGGTGTAAATTGGCCCGTTCCGCCAAGGTCTCCTGAGAAATACCCAAAGCCGAACGCCGATTTTTTACGGTCTCACCGAATACTTTTTTTATGTTAGTTATTGGCACAATGATAAAACCTTTTTCATTACTGGCGTATTCAATCGAGAACAGGATACCAGCCGCCTCAACAGACTATGAGTTACCGCCATTTTCAAATTGTTTTTGAAGTTCGCGGCCTCTTTTCTTCCGCCCCAATATTTGTCATTTATTCAACCCGTAACATAAATTATTTAATCAAGAACGGCGGTTACGGACATCACGCGACCGCCAACTACGTTCAGAAAGGCCGATTTGGCCTTGGAAACATTTCCGGCCCAAACCGGCCAAGTGTGTCCGCTGCACCACCCACTCAAGCCGGAAACGAAATACGCTATGCTTAAACATCAAGGCTGCCTACAGACTATGAGTGACATTTACACATTTTAAATAATTTCCTAATGAAAAGTTTTTTGGAGATTTTCGGCGGCATGTTGGCCAGTCGGATGGCATCGGAAACTCTCATCGTCCTAGCGTGCGACTACATCGGTCAAACATTACCGACAGCCTGAGTAAAACTTTTGCCGGCTGAAGTTTCAACCGCAGAGAAGGAAGCTTAATTGAGGCGCGCTTGGAATCTGCCACGTAGCTGTGAGCGGGCGGATGGGTGGTTGCAGGAACTGATTCGGAACTGTTCGGATTTAAATTGATTTATCACGCCGCACACAGTGTTTCGCGCAATGTCGGCGGCTGTTTCACTTCCGGCTCAAGTTCATTTATGCAGAGTCATTTGGCCGCCCGGCCGGGCATCGGCGATGCGACGCCCAGCCATTGGCAAATCCACGATCCGAACTTAACTCAGTGCCTGCTTGATGTGTTGCAAGAGTTCGGCGTGCGAGTGCATGGATTTGAACTGAGGAAATTGTTGGATCACATTTTCCGGCGCATGGATTAGGAATCCGGTGTGAGCCTCGGCCAACATTCCGGTGTCGTTGTAAGAATCGCCCGCCGCGACGACGCGGTAATTTAGGGACTTGAACGCCGCCACCGCTTGGCGCTTCTGGTCGGGGAGGCGGAGTTGGTAGCCGGTGATGCGGTCGTTCGCCACGATAAGCGTGTGGCAGAACAGCGCGGGCCAGTTGAGCTGGCGAATGAGCGGTTGCGCGAATTGCTCAAAAGTGTCGGACAAAATCACGACCTGCGTGAGCGTGCGGAGTTCATCGAGAAAACTTTTGGCACCGTCGAGCAGCGATAACGTAGCGATGACATTTTGAATGTCGGAGAGTTTGATGCCGTGGTGGTCGAGGATCTCAATGCGATACCGCATGAGCTTGTCGTAATCCGGCTCGTCGCGCGTCGTGCGGCGGAGTTCGGGAATTTTGGTTTTCTCCGAAACGGCGATCCAGATTTCCGGCGTCAACACGCCTTCCATGTCTAACGTGACGATTGATTGTTTCACCCGCAGATTTTTTCAAAACCGGCGGCGCGTGTCGAGTCTGGCAAACTTGCGAGGCAAGGACGTGAATCAGATCTGGTAGCGCGCGCGGCCGCGACGTCAAGCGGTGCGGCCGCACCGCCCTACCACACCTCCACCGGGCCTTTCGGAACCGGAATGTGTTCGCGCACGGTCGAAGCCGGATCCCGCATGAAGGACGCCACCAACGGCGCGGGCGCGAAACGCTGAAGTAATTCGCCGTCGTCACCGAGAAATTGTTTTCGCCACGCGATGTAACTATCCAGGATTTCGTCGAACTGCGCTTTAGTGGCGACCTGCACCACGCGCTTATTAAATTCGTGACATGGGCCGAAACGTTTGGAATACCACGGCGCAACTTTGCGAAACATCCGGCAACCGAGTTCTTCCCCAAACACTTCGAGCATCAAATCCAGATGGCGGAGGAGGACGCGCACGCGTTCGTCGAAAGAAGGCTCGGGCTGCAATTCGCCGGTGCGCATCAAGTGCAACGTGCGCCTGAAAATCCACGGATCATAGAACGCACCGCGTCCAATGCTCACGCCCGCACAACCGGTCTCATCGAACATCTTTTTTGCGGCCTGCGGCGTGACGACATCGCCATTGCCGATCACGGGAATATGCTTCACAGCTGCCACGACTTTACGGATTCCGGCGAGATTTACGGTGCCGCCAAAGCCTTGCTCGCGCGTGCGGCCATGAACGAAAATCGCCGCAATCCCGGCATCTTCCAAGGCGCGGGCTAAATCGGGCGCGGTCAAATTATCATCGTCCCAACCAAGGCGCATCTTGGCGGTCACCGGAATCTTCACCGCGTTCACCATGCCGCGAACGAGCGCCGCCGTTTTGTCGAGTTCCGTCATCATCGCGGAACCGCCGCCGATCTTGACGACTTTTTTCACCGGGCAACCCATGTTGATATCCACCGAGACCGCGCCGCGCGCTTCCACCATGAGGGCCGCCTCGCGCATCTCCTCGGCGACGCTGCCAAAGAGTTGCACGGCGAGCGGCGAATCAGCCGGCGACGTCTCAATGAGCTTGAACGCCTTGGGATTTTTTTCGATGAGCGAACGCGCGTTCACCAGATCCGTCGTGCACAGTCCCACACCGCCAACCTCGCGCACGACGAGACGAAACGGCAGGTTGGTGTAGCCCGCCAAGGGCGAGAGAAACAAATTAGAATCAAGCTGGAGCGAGCCAAAACGCATCGTGGGAAAAATAACCTGAAACTGTCCCCGGAGAAAGTCTCAACCCACAGCAGCTCGACTGCGAACGCCACAAGAAACGCCATTCCCGGCACAAGAATTTCCGCGCCAACAATTCACTTGGCAGCGTTTGCGCCGGGGAATTTCGTCTCGATAGAATATAGCGATTCCGTCGCCGTGATGTAGAGCGTCTGGTGATCCGGCCCGCCGAAGCAGACGTTGGCCGACCATTTTTCCGGCACGTCCACATGGTCGATTTGTTTTCCCGCTTTATCAAAAACCGTCACGCCCTTGCCGGTGAGATAGAGATTTCCCTCCTTATCAATCGTCATGCCGTCAGAACCCAGCGCACAAAAAAAAGTTTTATTCGTGAGCGAACCGTCCACCGCAATGTCGTAGCGCCACGTTTTATTATCGCGGATGTCAGACACAAAAAGATTTTTCCCATCCGCCGTGCCGGTGATGCCATTGGGCTTTTTCAAATCATCCGTCACTCGCACAAGCGTTTTGCGATTGGGCGAGAGATAAAAAACCTCCTCATTCGTTAGCGCCATCAGTTGATGATCCCACCATTTGCGACGATAGAACGGATCGGTAAAATATAATCCGCCGCCCGGGGCCACCCAGACATCGTTCGGCCCGTTGAAATAATTTGTTTCAAAATTTTTCGCCAACACCTTGATTTTTTTGCGCGGCGAGATGGCCCATAGTTCGTTATGCTCATCCGCGCACGCGATGAGCTGGCCTTTGGCATCGAACATCATGCCGTTAGCGCGGCCGGACGGTTGGAGGAACGTGGTGAGTTTCCCCTGCGGACTCCATTTGAGAATGCGGTCATTCGGCTGGTCCACAAAAAAAAGATTTCCCTTCCGATCACACGTCGGACCCTCCGTGAACAGGAATCCGCTCGCGAGTTTTTGCAGCTTGGCGTCCGCCGGAAAAACGGTCTCGGCAGCAGCGGTTAACCCGAACGCGAGCAGACAAAACGCAATTAAATTTTTCATGGAAAAATGAAAGTTGCTGGCAATCGGGTGACAATGCCAGCAGAAAATTAGCGCCAGTCTCGGTGGAATACAACTGGCACGGGCACCACGATCATGGGCGCGATTGGTGTCACAGCCAACCACAATGGCTGAGTTAAGACCTTGGAATCCTCCGCCCCACCAGCAGGATCGGGGGCGTTGCCGGTGTCGGTTCTGCGATGAAAGTTGGTTTGAACATGCCGACGTTTTCAAACGCGAATATTTGCACCGACAATACAGTCATCAATGTGGGCATATCGAAATTGAGCGCCAGCGGCGGCCTGATCAGTGGTAATATTTCTATTTCATGGAGCATCACTTTGGATGTTTCGACACAAACCGCGCCCGTCTTAAAAGCTACGATGTGCGAAGTTTTTGAAACTGCTGCCGCCCGCCGGAATTTCAGCCAAGTGGCCAACTCGTCGGCTCGACACCGACAAAGCAAGTTGCTCATCAACGAATGTCTGATTTTTTAGGCTAGAAACATTTTTTGAAATTATTTGTAATTCGGAGTCGTAATTACTTCTTACATTAGTGATCGGCTTGGTGTCGCGTGCATTTCATCGGCGCAATGAAAAATAATTTATCTACTTGGATGCTGTGTTTATGGGTCGGCTTGGCGGCTTTTTCCGCAGTGGCCTTGCCCGGCACGGCGCTGCGGTTCAATGGCGCCAATAACTACGCCAGTGTCGCGCATAACGCCGCGCTGGATGCGTATCCGCTGACGGTCTCGGCGTGGTTTCGCTGCGCGGCCAACAACGGCGGGTATCAAACCATCGTCAGCAAATACACCAACTCCAGCTTCGATGGGTGGGCCATGCAGATCACGCCGTCGGGCCAGTTGCGCGGTTTTTATTATCGCGGCGGCAGCGGCGCGAACAAGGCGATTGATAATTCCACCGGCAACGGCCCGGTGATCGCCGATGGTTCGTGGCATCACGCCGCGCTCATGGTGGGCACCAATGGCGGGCAACTATTTCTCGATGGCAATTTGCTTGTGTCGAACGCGTGGTCGGGCGTGGCGGGTGCCATCACGAGCACGAAGCCATTAATTTTTTCCGGGTTGAGCGACGGTTCATCGCCGCTGAATGGGGACGTGGACGAGGCTGCGATTTGGGCGCGTGCGCTGACGGCGAACGAAATCAATTATCTGAAACATCGTCAACTGCGCGGGGTCGAAGACGGCCTGGTCAGCTATTGGAAATTTGACGACGGCCTCGGCAACACCGTGGCGGATTCGACCGCCAATCATTTCAACGCCGCGCTTATCAATTCGCCCGCGTGGGTTCCGTCTGGCGCGGCGGTGGATTTGAACATGGTCGCGACGAACTGCGTGAAATTTTCCGGCACGACCAGCATTGTCATCGTCACGAACGCAGCCGATCTCAATCCTTATCCATTCACCGCGACCGCGTGGTTTCGCACGACGAACGCGGTCAGCCTGCAAGTCATCGCGGCCAAGTATGCTGACTCCAGTTTTAACGGCTGGGTGCTCGCAGTGTCAGGCGGACAGTTGCGCGGTTTTCTGTATCGCAACGGTAGCTCGCTCAACAAAGCCATTGACGCCACCGTCGGCCCGAACATCGCCGACGGCGGCTGGCATCAGGCCGCGCTGCTCGTGGACACGAACGGCGGAAGAATTTTTCTCGACGGAAATTTGCTGGCGAGCAACGCCTGGTCGGGAACGGCGGGCGCAATCACTTCCATCGCCCCGCTCACTCTGGGCGCACTCACCAACGCTGCCCCCAACAGGTATCCGTTTCTGGGTGTCGTGGATGAAGTCGCGCTTTGGAGTCGCGCGTTGACCGCGACGGAAATCGCCGCGCAAAAAAATCTGCCGCTCGTCGGCAACGAAGCGAATCTCGTCGGCTACTGGCGACTTGATGAAACCAGCGGCACCACGACAACCGACGCCACGGGCAACAATCACACCGGCGCCTTGTCCGGTGGCGCGGCGCAGACTGGCTCCACTGCGTATCTCGGCGACGGCACAACACATTTGCTCGCGTCGCTGGACTACGCAAATCTAGGCCGCACGTTCGCCATCGCGGGCAGTGCGGCGCAATCGGCGTTCCCGGAAAACACTAGCATCACCTTCTCGCGATTTTATGATTACGGCGCACCACCCGCGTCCGAAATAATTTCCGCCGTTTTGGATTATGCGCTGCAAACTTCCACCGGCACGGCCATTCCGCTGAAGCAAAGTGAAACCATTTTCAACAGCAGCCTCGGCGCGCAGCTTGCGTCCGCCCCGCGCACAAATAATTTTTTGAACGGCTGGCTTTCCACGGCGCAAATTTTATCCGCCGAGCCGAACGGCGTGCAGTTAAATTCCGTGGACTTCTTGCACCAGATCATCACCACGCTGTCGCACAATGAAAACGGGGGCACGTTTTCCACCGACACGATCAGCACCAACGCAGCAGCGCGCTTACTGCATTTCGACGGCCAGCTTTTTTTCGGCCCGCTGCTGACGCTGTTCACCAATCTTGACGCGTCGCCAGTCGTCTCAACCATCGTGGCCGGCGATCATCTCGACTGCTCGCTCGCCATCAGCACCAACGCCGGATTCATCCCCGGCACGGGCTACACTTTTGGTAACGGCTCGGCACTGTCGGTTTCACTTTTCGTGAACGGCGATTGCAACTTAAAGACTGGCGTGGTCGCTCCCAACAGCCCGGGCAGCGACAACGACACGATTCAAAACATTTCGTTCCAGCGCACCGGACTTTCGCTGGGAACCAACGGCGCATCAGCCATTGTCACCTTAAATTTGCCGATTGGTTTCAGCGTCCGCCAGAACACTCAGGGAACGCGGCTCACGGTCAATACGCTCCCGTTTTTCGCCTTGCTCGACGCGTCGCTGCGTCCGCAAACCAACGTGCTGACTCAACCGCCGGTGTCGCTGACGTTCAGCGCGGAAACGCTGCCGTGCTGGATCAGCACCGTGCAATTTTCCTGGCGTGTGTATGACGGGCAGCTTGTGATTCCCGCGAATAACATCCAATTCGTCCGCCAGTTTGAAGACGATGTTTTGACGGCGAACCAATTTTCGCTGACGGACACAAATTCCGCCAAGCGTATTTCCAACGACGCGTATTTTCGCAACGCTCAAATCTACGCGCCGTCGAATGGCTTCATTATCACGGCGGACGCGAATGGTTTCGCACAGGTGAACGGCAGCATCGCATTGTCGCCGCCAGAACTGCGTCCACATTTTCCTTACACCGACAATCAGCCCGGCAGCCAGATTCCGACGAGCACCGGCCTGCTGGCGCTGCAAAACAGTCTCATCGCCAGCAACAGTTTTCTCGGCTTGAGCGGCGTAACCATGCCGTTGTTATATTCCGGCGATTGCGCGGACACGAATTGCAGCGGCGCGACTACCGGATTATTACTCGTGAATTTTGCGCCGACGAATAGCCAACTCGCGTTCACACCCGATGGCGGCTTGCTGGGCTACGGCACTTTGTCATCGCCCGCCAACGCGCACGGCGAAACGGGTCTGCAACTCAAATGGGGCTACAACGGCGGCAATGTTTTCGCGCAACAAACCTCGTTCGTAACCAATGGCGTTTATGAGATGGCGGGGAATTTTCTGCGTGGTGATCAAATCGCACCGACCAATTCGCAGCGCGCCACCGCGCTGTTGTTCACCGGCTGGGGCGACGACGTAAATCCCAATTATCTCGAACGCTTTGGCATGACCAGTTACGCGGATGGTTTTGCGAATTACGCCGGGCTGAATCTCCGGGCACCCGCGACGGCCAGCAGCACCATTGCCAACGTGGCGACCGGCCCGTATCCATTGACGCCGCGCGCCAAATATTACCTCCGCAATGGCGGCGTGAGCGGCATCCACGAGGCTGCGAGTTTCCCGCCAAATTTTTCGTTGTATGGTTACGCGTTTAATTTTTCCAGTTACCGATTGTCCTATCTCGACAGCGAAAACTATGAATCGCGCACCGATGGCGGCGTTACATTTCCCGAACAGCCATCGGGTTTTTCCATCGGCTTCGAGCGGATGAAATTTGTTTGCAGCGGCGGTCTCGGCACCGCGCAGTTGCCGTCCGGCACGGGCAGCAAACATCTGAATTATTGGAACGCAAACTTCACGCCGCAAAGCATCCAGTTCAAACCGAAGGCGACGGAGCAATGCAGCACGTCCGATCGCACGCTCGTGCTCGGCGCGGAACTGCGGCTGCCGTTCATCACAAACGCGATGCACGCGACGCTCGGTTTCAAAACGAACGGAAATATTTCCACCGTCACCGACAACGTGGCGGGCACGGACTCGCGTTTTCCATTGCCAAAAACGTTGGCGCTGCAAGGTTCCGAGTCGAATATTTATCCGGTATCGGTCGCAAGCGAAGGCTATTTCAATAATTGGGAAACGCCAAATCATCCGCCGGAAGGATTTTTTAACATCGCCGGAACCATCGGCGTGCCGTTTTTTGAAGCCTTCAAGGCGCACCTGCAAATCACGCCGACGGGCAGCAACTACACCAGCGCGCGCATCGCCATCGCCGGCGGTTGGCCGTCGGCAAAAAATAGCACGGCGACGAATTACGGCTGGTCGGTCGGCGGACAAAATTATTTCAACACCAAAAAATTTGATCCCAATTGCGATGGCTGGCCGCAAAGTGTGCCGCTCTCGAACTATCTAAATTTCGCCACGGAACAGTATCATCCACGCGCCCATGCCAATTGGAAAAATCTGGTGTTCTTTGATAATTCCTTGACTTGGATTCCGGCGCTGCGGCGGTTTGAAGGCTTTAATTCCGGCACGCTGTCGCTGCCGATTTTGGATGTGGGCAGCAAATTAAAAGTGCTTTCGGCGACCAAGGTGGATTTTGATTTCAACCAGGATTTGAACCTGGCGCTGCCGCATATCAAGCAACTCGACTTCATCAACGAAACGGTGGACGGCCCGTTCAACACGATTTCGAACGCGATTTTCGAGCAGTTGCAAGGCGTGGCAAACGCCACCGGCATCACGAAAGGTCTGCAAAGTATGCAGGGCGTGTTGAACCCAAACCCGGACGGATTTTTTGGGCCGATTTTGGATGGCTCGTTGGATAATATTTCTGGCATTTTGGTCACGAACCTCGGCGGGTTGCAAAGCGCTAATCCCGCGTCGGTATTGACGAATCTTCAAATCGCGTTCAATAACGCTGACGCGCAGTTCAGGTCCGCCATCAGCAAAATCAATGGCACCGCGAATGATATCAACAGCGTGCTGGGAAAGATTGACGGGACGTTCACCGACGTGACCAACACGGTCGCCCTGCTGCTGCGAATCATCGAAAAAGATATCAACGGCAATCGCAATGTCGTCGGCGCGATCGTGAAAAAATTGATGGCGGAACAGCCGGACATATTGCAAACCATCACGGCGGATCAGGCCGGAGACATTGATGGTTTTATCAATAGCCAAATGGCGGATTACGATTCTGATTTTGAATCGCTGGCCAGTGACTTGAAAGATTTGCAATCACAATTGGCTGATATCCACAGCGGCGTCGCTGCGGCCACCGGTCCGGTGGTGGACGCGCTGAACAGTATCACGAATGAGACCGCGAACATTTCTTTGTTCGAGCAGCAGGCGTTTTTGAATGTGTCGAACGCGCTGGCCGGCGAATTGACGGCGACGGGAGATTACTTCACGGCAAACCCGACCGCAGCGCGCAGCGATGTTCGCAATCGTTTGAAGGACGCCTTTCTCCACTCGAAGCTAACCGGCGATTATCAGACGAAATTTAAACAATTTCTCGGTGACGACGATTTTGTGCTGAACCAATTATTATGTGTGCTCACGGACAAGATCAACGGCGTCGTGCGTCAGGCCATTGAAGGTTACATCGCTGGCACGGGCGATAGCATTTACAAAACGATGAAAGGTATCGGGCAGTTGCAGAAAACGCTCGCCACGGCGAAGCTGCGCGGCCAACCGACGTTCAACGGTGACACGCTGGAAATGATTCATCTTGATGCGGCTTTTGAAATCAAAATGCCCGACGCGATGCGCTATAACGCCTTCATCGAAATCAAAAGCATGGATTCGCAATCCGGCGCACTCGCCTGTTCACAGGGCGGGGATTCGGCGGTGGAAATTATTCTGGGGGCCAACAAAGTTCCGCTCGACTGGCCGGGTGTGAAAAAAACCGGCATCACTTTGACGGCCAACGCGCGGTGGACGATGGATCACGGCACGGTCACCGGCGTGGGCGGTTTGATGGAACTGGAAGGCAAAGCGGACTTTGAAGGTTTCTCGCTGCGCAAATTGGGGGCGACGTTCGCGGTCGGCAACAATGACAATTACTATGCTGGCGCGGCCTCCGTGGTCATTTTCATCGGCCCGATTCCGCTCAATCTGAACGCGGGAATTTTCGGCGGTCAGTCCTGCTCGCTTGATCCGATTTTATTCGTGGACACGAACGCGCCGGCGATCATCGGAAATATTTCCGGGTTCAGCGGATTTTACACCAAGTTCGGCGGCGGCATTTCGTTATCCGATTTGTTGTTCGGACATTCCAGTTGCTTTCTCAATGCCGACGCGCGGGTGGCTTTTGTAAATTATTATCTCGGCGGACCGTCGGCCGCGAACTTCGGTCATTGGGAGCGACGCGACATTGACTTCTCGCTGCTCTGCTTGGTTAGCGGCAGCTTCAGCCAATCGCTCAGCGGACAGGTGACTCAGGATGCGTCCGGCTACCATTTGGAATTGACTGGTTCCGGCGATGCCTGCGCCGAGGTGGGCATTGACCCGTTCTCCGTAAAAAAATGTGAGACCATCACCATCAAAGGCATCCTCAAGGAAAGTGGCGTTGACTACCAACTCGATTACTGATGAAACGTAAAAAAATATTTTCCGTTCTCGCCGCCGCGTGGCTCGCAGGCAGCGCCGCTGCGTCCGCGCAAACGGCGTTGAGCAATCTCGTCTTCGCCGTCGGCACGACCATTCAAAATCCGAACGGGCAAAACCTGTCGTATCTGGAGATCGGTTCACAAGCCTCGTCGTTATTGGCCGGAAAGCAGTTCGCGGTTTACGGAAAAAATGGTTTTGCGACCAACGCGGGCACGTTCACGTTGCGAGGAAAAATGTTTTTGCAGACTTCAACGGCGGCCATCAGCTCGCTGCTCAATCAATCCGTGGCGTTGCGCGACGACCTGACTTCGTTGAGCAATACGTTGAATGTGGTGCTGCGGAAAATTCCCGGCGCAGTCAGCCAGCCACTCGATCAAAAATTATCCACCGCGCTCCAGCTTGCCATCACCGATCCGGAGCTGCGCGGCACACTAGATTTTCTGGGGCGAAACCATCCGGGGATTTTGCTTTGCGATGGACAGGCGTTCAGCGAAGCGATCAGCGGCGTTACCACTTACGAAATCCGCGAACTCAATCCGACGAGCGGCAACGCCGGCGATGTGATCGGCCGTGTCACCGTCGTCCCTGGCAGCCCGGTGATTTTGCCCGCGCCCGGATTTCCGTTTCAACTCGCGACGGCGGGATCGTCGTTTCGTGACAACACGAATAACAACGCCGAGCGCATCAAAATTTATCTGCGCTGGGGCACGCCGCCCGAGCTGCGCCGCCTCGCGCTGCTCAACTTCGGCTTCAACGTCTGGCGCATGGACAAAGCGACGGCAGAACAAAATAATTTCAACGTCACCCCGCCGTCATCGCTCGCGCAACTTTACACCAACGCCACGCTCGCGAACGACGCGCCGGTCATGGCCACGAAGGATTTTGCAGCGAATAATCCGGGGGACACCACCGACACCACCACGTTTTTCTTCGTGGATGACAATGGCCGCAAGTTCGGAATGCCCATGTTCATTGACGGCGCGCAGTATTACTATTTTATCACCGCCCGCGACATTCTTGGCCGCGACGGCTCGGTTTCTCCCGGCACGCTCGCGACTGCGTGCCGCCAACTCACGCCCGCCGCGCCGACTGGCTTGAAAGTGAAAAATATTTTGCAGGCCGTTTCCGTCGGCGGTGTCGCGACAAACCAGCCGCGTTTGCAATTGAGCTGGACACAAAACACCGACACGAATGACAACGTGACTGAGTATTGGATTTACCGCTGGGACAACCCGACGATGGCGCTGACCAATAGTGCGGACTCACTAATAAACCGAGTTGGCACTGTCTCGCAACTTTCGACAAACCTGCTCAATCAGTTTGTAGACGGCGGCACGAATCTGCCAACGGTTCCGAGCGCGAGCAATTATTGGTTCACCGTGCGCGCCGTGAGTCAGGCCCGGTGCGGGCCGTTACTCTCGCCGCAGAGTGCCCCCGCGTGGGGCGTATTGCGCGAACGCCAAGGCCCGGATGCCGCGACCGGCGAAGTGCTTGGCAGTTGCGGCACGCCCGTGGTGATGTTCCAAAATTTCAACACGCTCACAAATCCCGCCAACACGAATGGACAAAATTTAAGTTATCGCCTGACGTGCCAGCGGCGCGATGCCGCGATCGCGTGGGTGTTGTTCACGTTGAACTCCACGGCAGGAACAAACGTCATCGGCCCCGTGCAATTTCCGCCGGAGGGCGATACGGTTTCCGTGGATGTTACCGTGCCGAACTTTCTCACGTCCGCATTTGCAACCAATCAAATCGTCTGCACCGTCGGGGATTTCGAGGATAATAATTCCGCGCCCGTAACAAATTATTTTATCACGTCAGTCACCGCGACGGGTTCGCAACAAGAGGCGGTTTTTTTCGCGGGCGAAATTTTGCTCACCGCGCTGAATTCTTCGGACCCGCTGCTGTTCGCACTCAACGGTGGATATTCCATTTGCTCTGAAACGATTGCCGTCACGCCGTATCCCGACGGCACGGTGAGCATGAGAATGGTCGGTGACGGCAACCTGAATGTCCCGCGCATGATCCAGGTTTTTAAGAACCAAAGTAACAATTGGGCCGATGTCGCCATCGCGTGGCCAGACACCAATCATGTTTATTGGGTTTCCTATCCCGCGTGTTTGATCGGGCCGCTACCGACGTTTCGCGGTTGTATCGCGAATGTTCCCGGCACTGGCGATTGCGACCAGCACGTCACCAGCGCAGGCAACACGGTGGCCCCGATCATCGTGCGTTTCCGGCCCACCTTTCGCTCGCGCGAATATCGTCTCTACCGTCGCGCTGATGACGGCCCAGCCATCCTCTTGGCGCAAGGCCAAACCACTTTTGATTCGGCAAATCCCAGCCGCGCTATCGTCATTCCTGACGACGCCATGCCGCCGAGCGCCGCGCACCTCTGCTATTATGTCCAACTGCTTGACGAACACGGCAACGGCAGTCCGCTCGCGTTGCTCGGCTGCAAATACGCCACGCCCTCCGTCATGCCGCGCCCCGTGCTCGCCGAGCCGAAACCCATCGGCGACACGAATCATCCGCAAGTGCAGCTCAACTGGTTTTGTCCGGTCGCCGGCGTCCACCGCTTTCAAATCCTGATTCATCGCGACGACCAGAACGGCGGCGGCCAGCCCACCGGTTTGAAGGGATTAAATTTATCCAAGCGGGCTGCCTATAATTCTCAAAAATCCTACGCCGGATTGTCCGTCCAAAATAAACGCTATCTCATTTTTGAAGAAGCCCAGATCACTCCGCCCATCAGTGCAGATTTTGGCCCCGGCCCGCAATTTTCGCTGACTGCCGACGTGGTCGCCGGCGGCACTTACACCGTCAGCGTTGGTGTTTTGAACGACCACGATAATTCTTACGCCACTTCCGAGCCGCAAACGTTCACTTGGAAATTCGTCAATACGAACATTCAAAACGTCCCGTGGCCCGCGCGCCCGTTGCCTTCCGTCACGCATTTCGATGATGATAACGGCGGGACAAATTATCGCGTGGCCGCCGTGCTGATGCGCACCAACAATTTCAACGCACAAACTTTTCCGGACACTCGCTATCCCGTGGGTATCCGCATCGGCAGTCTCGCTAGTTTCAACTATGCCGGAAATGGCGCGCTCCACTTCAATGTCGGCACGACAAATTTTTTCTCTTACTCCAGTCCAGTATTCACCGATTTGGATCCGACGCATTTTCTGTTCACCCGCAATTCCTCCAAGCCTGATCAAGCCGGACAATCCTTGTTGCCCATCGTGGTCTATCGTCAGCAAGTGACCAACGCCCTGTTTGCAAAAGTTTCCGGCAGCCTGGTTCAAGTGACACCCATGCTGGAAAAACTTGCCTGGCGGTATTTTTCCAACTTCACTGGCACGGTCCAAGTCCCCAGTGGAACCGCCATCTTTGACCTCCTTATCGCCGGCGGCACCGAACTGATTTCTCAAGGCGGCACTTTTGCAAACGTCAATTATCTTTACCTCCGCGACCAGCAGCCCGTGATGATCGGCGCGAGTTATCATTATTACGTCGTTCGCTTTAACACGAAACACGAAGTCGCCGAAACCATTGATGCCGGCACCGTCACCATTCCGCCGAACTGAATTTGCGCCATGAAAATTTTTTGCAAACTTTTCCGCCCGCTGCTCGCGCTGTTTTTTTTCGGCAGTTTGGTTTTGGAAAACAATCTGCGCGCGGCTACCGCGTTCGTGTATGACACCGGCACAGAGCTGCTGACCTCGGCTGATTTCAACAACGACGCCATCGCCGATGTGTTGGTGCTCGACAAAGCGACCGGCAACCTCCGCGCCGGATTGCTCGACGCCGCTGGAAATTTGTCGTGGTCCGCTCCGCTCGTCAGCGGCGTGGAAAACGCCACGAGCCTCGCCATCGGAAATTTTTTAACTAACGGCCTGAACGCCGTCGCCGTGACCGCGCCGGATTTTAACCGCATCAATCTCGTCAGCTTGGCGAACACGAATAGCGCCACCAACGCGGTCATCGGGCCAGTGTTTGGCATCGGGCCAAACTCGCTCATCACGCTGGACAATCCGTTTGGCGCGGCGATTTCTTTGCCCACGAACTTGCTCGTCGCCACGTCGCACAACGCGGGCAACATTGAAACGCTCGAACGGATGCAAGTGTTCAACGGTTTCAGCATCACGCCGTTTTCGCCCGCGCAGTTCAACGAAACCAATTTGTTTGAACGTGGCAACTCGCTCGCGTTGAATCCGTCCAACTCGCCAAGCTTCGCCGCCGGCCTCGCGCGCGGCGCAAACGCTGATCGCTTCGACATTCTGCAATTCACCAACGCGCCCGGCGGCATTTTGGTTTCGCTCACGAATCTTCCCGCCGGCGGCGATTATGCGTTCGGCAATTTCAATGGCGAAACCTTACCGCGTTTCGCGTTTTACCAGCCGGGAACTTCCAACGTGATTTTTGCCTCGCTGCTCGCCGGAACCAACGGCCTGATGTTTGGCACCAATGTTTCGTTCGCGCTGGCGGAAGCCGTGAAAAATATTTTTTATCTTCCGTCCACCCCGGGAACGTTTCTCGTCGAATTTTCCGATGGCGTTCAAGCCCTGCAATTTTCCGGCAACACGCCTGTGGCTGGAAATATATACGGCGGTGGATTCGCGGGAACGAACAACGTTTTTACCGGCATAATTCCGCTCGCGAATGGACAATTTGTTTTGCTCGACGCGGCGGCGGGCGCGACGGCATCCACGCACGCGCAAGTCATGAAGTTCGATGGCACCAATTTTTCACAGATCAGTTCGTCTGCGTTGCCTGCGATTTCTTCGCGCACCACGCGCGCGAACGTCTGGCTGTTTCAAACCGAGCCATTCGTCAATCGTGACGCGGGTTTTATCTCATCGCTCGCCTCGCCCGACTGGAGCGATTTCATCACCGGGCTGCCGGGATCTTTTTCCGTCCTGAAAGAATCCGATAGCGGCAGCGGAACCGGACTCGGAAATTTCGTCACCAACAATCTTGGAAGCTCGCCGCCGGGCGCGAACTTCGGTTTGCCGAATCAAGTCGCCGATGGCATCTCCGTGTTCAGTTACGCGCCACCGCGCGCAGCGGAGCCGGTGACCATCACCATTGCTCCGCCACCGGGATTCTACAGCAGCGCCATTCAGATTTCGTTGAGTGCGCTCGCGCCGGGCGGTTTGATCTATTATCGCACCGCCGCGACCGACAGTTGGCAACTATACGCCACGCCGTTTGGCCTCACTAACAACACCGCAGTGGAATATTACGGCGTAGGTTTTTCTGGCGCGCATTCACGGCTGCTCACCGCTGGTTATTTCTTTGCCAATTCCATCACGCCGACCACCACGCTGAACCTCACCAACGGCGTGCCATCGACGAACAGTCCGACCGCGCCTAGCGGTGGTGACAATGTGGTGCTCTCATCCGGTGGAACCATTTTTTATGGACGCAAAAATTTATCCGGCGGTGCTATATGGGCGATCAATCTTGATGGCAGTGGCGACACTTACCTCACGACCGGCGCGCGGCCTCGCGTCTCGCACGACGGACGTTATCTTGCCCTCATGCGCGGCACAAATGTGTTCGGCGGCAGCGGTGGCGACATCTGGCTGCGTGATTTATCCACGGGCATTGAACGAAAATTTTTTACAAACACTGGGCAAATCGTTGGCTACGATTGGGATTCCGCCTCGCCCCCGAATTTGATTTTGGATTCGGGCTGCAATTTCTGGCAAGCCCCGCTGTCTAATGCGGCGGCTATTTTTCCGCTGACTGGCAGTTGCTATTTTGCCGCACCCTCGGTCAATCCAATCGATGGTAGCGTCGCCTTTTTTGATTCCAGCACCGGTGGTGGTATCCGCACGAGTTCGGCCACCGGCGGACTTTCCACGCATCTCACCTCGACCATGGTAAATTCTCGCTGGCCGGCGTGGTCGCCCGACGGCACGCGCCTTGCATTCTGTTACCTCAATAATTTTTACGCCAACAACGGTCTGGCGGATATCTACACCGTCAATGCCGACGGTTCCGCGCTCGCGCAAATATCCGCGTTTACCAACGTCAACGACGGATTTTTATTTGGCACCATCTGGACGCCAACGGGAAAAGGTTTGGTCGGCGCGGGTTCTATTTACGGCGTGAATGGACTTTGGCTAATCCCATTGACCGCTGACGCGCAGCAATGCGATTGCCCGGCGAAATTATTGCCCACAAGTTCAGGCGACCCGATTGATTTTGCCGGGTCCATCATTGCCGCACCCGCGCCGGTCATAGCGAAACCCGCCCTATTTATCCGCATGGATCAGACTAACATCGTCGTTTATTGGAGCACCAATTATCAGGGCTTCCATCTTCAGGCGACTGCAAACCTGAGCCAGAATATTTCGTGGAACGACATCACCGGCCCCTATTTTCAAAACAGCGGTTACTACGAATACCGCGAGCCTAAGACGACACTGTTGGCGACAAAATATTTCCAACTGGCATATCCTGGCATCCATCCGTAGCAACCCAAACTTTCAGTGCTACTTATGGGCAACTTTATAAAGCACTATTAGCCATCGAACTTAGCACCTTTCCACTTGCGCGGGCAAAAAGAAGGATCGCTTGTGGCAACATGTGGCGAAATAATCCACCTTCTGTCCGACAAATTCGAAATAAGATTTCAACCATGAAAACCGATAACATCGCAACGAGAAACTCAGCCTGTCCGTTCACGGATTGCGTAAAAGTTATCAAACCGTGGCCGTGCTTGCGCGCATTGATTTCGCGGTCATGGGCGTGAAATTTTTGCCATCATGAAACCACGGACGGCGGCAAACCCATCGTGCTTAAACAACTTATCAGACTAAAACCAACCGGACGCGGGCACAGCGGATTTTAGGTGCGCCCTACCCTGCTTGGTATCGGGGATGAGCGTAAATCGTTTCTTGTTTTTCGGGCGGTGGTAAAGCATCTTGCGTTAGAATTTTAAATGAGTCCAAACACATCCAAAGCACTGCGTTTTTTGCAAAGCTGGGTCATCAATACGGTGGCGGTGATGGTGGCGGTGATGATTTTGCGGGGCGGTATCAGTTACGAAAACAAGTTAGAAAACTTGCTGGTGGCTTCGCTGTTGCTGGGTATTCTCAATGCCTTCGTGCGGCCGATCTTGATGCTGATCGCCCTGCCCTTGCTGATTTTCACACTAGGCTTATTTCAAATGGTGATCAATGCCTTGTTGTTGTATCTCGTGGGCGCGCTGATGCAACCGCATTTTCAGGTGAACAGTTTTGGCTACGCTTTCCTCGGCGCGCTGATCATCAGCATCATTTCCATCGCGCTCAATCTGCTGACAGGTAATTCCCGCGTATCGGTGAACCGGCGGCGTCCGCCGGGCCCGCCAAAAAATTCAGGCGGCGGCGGCGGTTCGGTGATTGACGTTTGAAGCAGTTTTATTTTTTTAATTTCAGGTGATACCCGTGCGGTTTTGCCACAACTTAAAATTCAAAACTAACAATTAAGAACTTGGTAGGCCGCGCGCAACGTTGGTATTCCTTGGGCATTAAATTCCCGCTCAAAATCAGTAGTGATTTCAACGAGTGACGCGGGCGTTTCGGTGGCCACAAATTCTTTCGCTGCGGCAAACACTTCAGTCATCTGCGAGAAATAATCGGTGTCATCCGTGCGCAAAAAAACGGTGCCGCCAGGCATCAATGCGGTGCGAGCCAGGGCGGGAAAATTTTCATTGATGAGGCGGTGACGGCGATGTTTCTTCTTGGGCCACGGATCGGGAAAATAAATATGCAGGGCAGCGGCGGCATGTGGCGGGAGGAGGTATTCCAGAAAATACGAGGATTCGATGCGCACGCCGCGCGTGTTGGTGAGTCCGTGGCGACGTCCTTTTTTATCAAGTTTTTGGACACGACCGAGTAAGCGTTCGACGCCGATGAAATTGGTGTTCGGATGGCGCCGCGCGTATTCGATCAGGAATGACGCGTCACCGCAGCCGAGCTCAACTTCGAGGGGTTGGGGCTGCGGGAAAAGCTGCGCCAGTTCAATCCGTTCAAGAATCGTCGGCAGCTCGTAGAGCAAGGAGTTGGGGGCAGTTGAATTCAATCGGTTCGAATAATTTTGCTGTGAAGGCTAGCGCCGCGCGGCTACGGGCGGAAGCTATTTTTGCGCGTCTCGCCAGTTAAACGCTCGTGAGCGGACGCGCCTATTTAATTATTCGCACTTTTGTATGTTTGCGCTAATTTTCCCGCGTGAAACAATTCGATTTTCTCATTCTCGGCAGCGGTATCGCGGGGCTGACATTTGCGCTCAAAGTTGCACCGCATGGTCGCGTGGCCATCGTCACGAAGAAAGATCGCGCGGAGTCGAACACGAACTACGCGCAAGGCGGCATCGCGTCGGTGACGAGCAAGGAAGATTCTTTTAAGTCGCATGTCAGTGATACGCTGACGGCGGGTGCGGGGTTGTGCAATGAAAGGGTGGTGCGAACGATTGTGGAGGAAGGTCCGGCGCGGATCGCGGAGTTGATCGCAATGGGGATGAAATTTTCGGAGAGCAATGCCCCGAGCGAGGACGGCGGCAAGCAGTTGGATCTCGGGCGCGAGGGCGGTCATTCGGAGCGGCGCATTTTGCACGCGAAAGATGTGACGGGCCGCGAGGTGGAACGGGCGTTGCTGAACGCCGTTTCCAAGCAGCCAAATATTGAGATTTTTGAAAATCATCTAGGGATTGATCTGATCACCAGCCAGAAGCTGGGCTACGTCGGCGAGAACCGTTGTGTGGGCGCGTATGTTTTTGATAAAAAAAGTAATCGCGTCAAAACCTTTTCCGCACCGGTCACGCTGCTCGCGACGGGCGGCTGCGGGAAGGTTTATCTCTACACGACGAATCCGGATATCGCGACGGGCGATGGCGTGGCGATGGCGTATCGCGCCGGAGCGGCGATCGCGGATATGGAGTTCGTGCAGTTTCATCCGACGTGTCTGTATCATCCGAAAGCAAAATCTTTTCTTATCAGCGAAGCCGTGCGCGGCGAAGGCGGCGTGCTGAAGACGCTGGATGGCCGGGAGTTCATGGATAGTTATCACGCAATGAAATCGCTGGCGCCGCGCGATATCGTGGCGCGGGCGATTGATAGTGAGATGAAAAAAACGGGCGCGGATTGCGTGCTGCTAGATATCACGCACAAGCCGGCGAAATATATCATCGAACGGTTTCCGAACATTTATCAGACGTGCCTTAACTACGGCATCGACATCACGAAGGAAGCGATCCCGGTGGTGCCGGCGGCGCATTATCAATGCGGCGGCGTGGCGACCAACGTCGATGGCGAGACCGATATCGCGGGCCTATACGCGGTGGGCGAAGTGGCTTGCACGGGTTTGCACGGCGCGAACCGGCTGGCGAGCAATTCACTTTTGGAGGCGATGGTTTGTGCGCATCGCGCCTCGGTAAAAATATTGAGCACCCCGCCGCCGAAGCTGGAGCTGAGCATCCCGCTGTGGCAATCCGGTCACGCGACGAATGCGGATGAACTGGTGGTGGTGGCGCATAACTGGGATGAGATCCGCCGTTTGATGTGGGACTATGTGGGCATTGTGCGGACAAATAAACGGTTGCTGCGGGCGCAATCGCGGCTCGCGAATCTGCAACAGGAGATCCAGGAATACTATTGGGATTTCAACGTGACGGCGGACTTGCTGGAACTTCGCAATATCGCGACGGTGGCGGAACTGATTGTGCGTTGCGCACTGATGCGCCCGGAAAGTCGCGGGCTAAATTACAATCTGGATTTTCCGGATCTCAATCCCGAGTGGGCGCAGCGTGACAGCGTGGTGCGGCGCGGCAATTAATTTCCAGGAATGAGCAACCGGTAATAGCCCTGCGACCAATCGGCGTTCGGCTGATTCGTCAGATTGAAATTACCGTTATTGTCGAATAGGTTGGTCAATAGACGCGGCCAGTTCGCCACAGGCGCAATGAGATTGTTCGTGCCGATCAAATAATACGTCGCGTTGGCGACGCCGCCCGTGCCACTCAACGCGAAGCCACCATCAGTCATGCCCATTCCGCCAATCAACGGCTTGGCAGTCACGACGACCGCGAGCGTGCCGTTGGTGTTGATTGAGTTCGTGCTCCAACCAAGTCCAGCCGGCAGCGAGGGCAAAATTAATTTGGCAAAACTTCCGGTGTAACTGGCAGCGTTGAAAAGTTTGAAAGTATCACCGCTCGCCAGCGGTGACGCCCCGAGGTTGGTCACGATCAAAGTGCCGCCGTTGGTGAGCGCGCCAAGAATTTTCGCGACGTCATTATTGAGCGGCAATTTGGCGATCTCAAAAATATTTGTGCAACCGGATGCGAGCGTGAGCGCGTTACTGAAGGTCAGCGTGCCGATGGACCCACCGGGTGCAAGCGTCGCCCCACTGCTGACCGTGAAATTACCTTTCACTGAACCGAAGCCAGAAATTTTCTTTCCGCCCGCCAGCGTCATGGAATTTGCCGTGGTGCCGCTCACATCAAAAAGCGCCGCGTTGGAGATGACGATATTCGCATTGGCGAACGCGCCGGCATTGGTCAGCGCCAAGACTCCGGTCTCGATGGTGACCGTTCCGCTAAACGTGTGCGCCTTGGTGAGCGCGAGCCGACCGGCACCGCGTTTCGTGAGATTTCCTGTGCCGCTTACGATTCCAAATCCGGAATCATCAATCGCATCGCTACGATTGAGAGCGAGCGTGGCGTTGTCCGTGATATTGCCAGAACCGATCGTTCCCGCCGCGCCACCATTGCCGATTTGCAGTGTGCCAGCGCTGATCGTCGTGCCGCTCGCGTAAGTATTCGTGTTGCCGGTCAGCGTCAGTGTTCCCGTGCCGACTTTGGTGAGCGAGTTACCGTAGATGGCACCGCCGTAAGTGGAATCCAAATTTTTCGCGCCCACAGTCCAAGCAGTTCCGCTCATCGCCGCGAGTGTGCCGCCCGTCAAAGCACCGAGCGACACCGCCGCTCCGGCCGTAATGTGATACGCCGAGATGCGATCGGCGAGGTTTACGCTGGCATTGCCGTAACCATTGCCGTTGCCGATACGGAAATCACCACCGGTGCTGCCGGTGCCGAGATTTAATTGTCCGGTGTAGGCGGACCAGTTGCCATCCAGTTCGGTGCGCACGTAGTAAATATTAAAATTCAAAGTGCCGCCGCCGGTGAGCGTGCCGTAGAGATTGCAACGGTCATCGCCAAAAATCGTCGCGGTGGAATTCGTCGGCACCATGACATTCCAGTAGCAAGTATCATAGCTGCCGCTGTCGCTGAACATCGTGAGCGTGGCGTTGGAAATCGTGACGGTGGTGTTGCCGTTGCCACCGGGGCCGGGGCCCATGCCGTATTGATTGGCCGTGCCGCCGCCGAGCGAAACGTTCCCGCCGTAAATAAAAGTTGGGCCGGTATACGTGTTGTTGACGCTCAGGGCGAGCGTGCCGGCGCCGGCTTTTTGTAACGCGCCGCTGCCGGTGATGACGCCGGCGATGGTCAATTGATCCGTGCCATTCGTCACGTCAATCGTATTCGTGCCGGAATTAATGGTGAGGCCGCGATCCGTGTAAGACTCGCCGGCGATGCGCAACGTGGCATTGCCGGACATAATTAAATTTGTCGAGCCGCCGGGCGGATTGCCAAGCGGACTCGGGAAACCAACGGCGTCGAGTTCGCTGACGACGAGGGTGCCGCCGGCTAAAACGGTTTTGCCGGTGAAGGAATTATTCAGCGCGGAAATCGTGAGCGTGCCGGAATTCGTTTTCGTCAAGCCTGCCGGACCAATAATGCTGCCGCTGCCGGTGAGGGTGTAATTGTTCGCCGCGTCCACGACGAGATTGGAGCAGACCAAAGAACCCGCGAGCGTCACCGTCGAGTTAGCGGCGCCGGTGCTGTCGAAACGCACGGCGTCGTTCGGCGCGAACTGATTCAGCGCCGCCGCGTTCAGCCAGTTGGACGATGTGAGCAAGTCCCAGGCGTTGCCGCCATTGCCCCCGCTCCAGGTGAGCGTGGTCGGCGCGCGAAAACTTTTTATGACAAGTGCGATTTGTCCCGGTGGATTTGTGAGCGCGATGGGAATTCCGGTGAGACCGGACACGATAAAATTATTCAGGGTGCCGCTGAACGTGCCGGTATAATTCACGAGCGGATAAACACTCCCGGGCGGCAAGGACGCATCGAGCTTGCGAATGACAATCGTGTTCGTGCCGGTGACGGTGAGGTTGCCGTTGATCACGAGCAGATCATTCGTTTTCGTGGCACCGCTCGCGTCGTCGGATAAATCAAAATCATTCAACGTGCGGCCGTTCAGCGCGACATTGTTCGCGATGGTGAGCGTGCCGGGAGAATTAGTCCCCTGCCCTGGCGAAACGCCCGCGCCTTCAAAAATTGAAACCGCCGAACCGACCACGCCGTTGCCGCCGAGTCGGCCATCGAGCCACACGCCGCCGCGCACAGTGACGGGCGAATTCGGTAGCGCACCATTGATGATGAATGAACCTTCGCTGATAAGCGTCTTGCCGGTGAAATTATTGGTGCCGTTGAACGTGACTTTGCCCGCGCCAGCCTTGGTTAATTTCATTGCGCCATCCAGCGAACCGTTACTGCTGTCGAACGTGAAATTTTTCGGCGCGTGAATCCGCACGTCGCCGGGCGTGAGCGAACCGACGAGCGCGATGGCGGCATTGTTCGAGCCAGTGAGATCGAAGAGCACGGTGTCGCCGACATTAAACGGCGCGGGATTCGTGTTGGCATTACCGACGTAAAACCAGTTCGTGCGCCAATTCGCAGTGGCTGCGGTGTCCCAGACATTCACGCCATCGCCGTGCCAGACGAGTTTGGCAGAGGAGACCGGTGGTGTGGGCGGCGGCGGCATTTCGTTGCCGAGAAAATAATCCACATAGCTCGCCTGATAATAACCTTTGCAAGTGCATTGATCGCGATAGGCGGGATTTTGCATCAGGCAATAGAGGCGGTTCGTCGCTTGTATTTTCGTGGTATAGACGCGCAGCTCGGAATAATCGTTGGCGGTGATCACGAGCTCTTCACGCCAATCGCCGAGAATGTCGCCCCAGAACGCGGCGCGTCCGCCGTAGGCATTGTGGATGGTATAAGCACCGTTCGTGCTGCCGTCGTTATACATGGTGAAGAGGCGATCCACGTTGCCGTTGCTCGGATTGTATTTGGTGATGATGGGATTGATGGCACCGGAGCCAGCGCCGTCATACAATTCACGGCCAAGGTCGGCGTCCCACCAGAGCGCTTCCGGCGGCCAGATGTTGTTCGCAAAAATCTGGTTGCCCTTGCAATCGAAAATTCCCGGCTGCGTGGAATAAAATTCCAGCCCGCGATGTGCCGGGTCCAAGTCCAGCGTCGTGCCGCGACCCACGTCGGTGATCACGGACGAATACCATTTCTTGATGATCGAACCGTTGTTCATGTCAATGAAAGCGGTGGCGAGTAACGTCGGATTCAACTGTTGGATCGAAAACATTTCCAGCCCCGGACGGTCGGGATCAATGTCCGTGAGATGAAAGCGATCGCCGTGAACAAGCTCCGTATCAAAGAGCGGCTGGCCATTCACGCCGTTCAAAACTGAGCCGACATCAATCGCATCATCAATGCCGTCGTGGTTCACATCCATGATGCGGATCTGGTGGCCCCAAGATTCGTTTGCGCCAGTCGCCGGCGTGTGAAACCAGCGGCGCGTCAACTGGCCGTTGCGATAATCGTAGGTCATGGACTCACGCTGAAATGCTTGCGCGGCATTCCGGTTTTCGCTGCGGATCAAAAGGCTGGGACGAATGCCGTCGGCATACATGATCCCGAAATGGGAGTTCATCGGGCCATCGCCGGGCCACATATTGGTCAGCGTCGTGCGCGCGAGTTCGTGTCCGGTCATGCCGTCGAGGATGGAAAGATATTGCGTCGTGTCATCCGGTCCGGTGATGGTCGTGCCATCGGGCAACACCACGCCGCGCGCGGTGCGGATGCAAACCTCCGCTTTGCCGTCGCCGTCCAAATCATAAACCGTCACGCAATCGCCGTGACCGATGCTGATGGCCGAGGCTCCCGGCTCAATGTTGTATTGATTCGTGCTGTTGTAACCGCAGTCCAGTTGCCAGAGAAACGTGCCGTCGCGTTTGTAGGCTTGGAGAAATTCATTCGTAGCGATCGTTGTGGAAATGCGGTCCACCACGTAATCATATTCGCCATCGCCATCGAGATCGCCGACCCAGCAGAATTTCACATCGAACGGCGCACCGGGACCGGTGATGGCGCGCAGCGGCCACGAGAGATATTGGCGCACGGCGGAATTGGCCGCGAGCCCACTCGCCGCGCTCGGGGTGGCTTCCGCGCCATTGGTGACGGCCACGACATACCACGCATTCGAAAGTGTGAAATTCGCGGTGGTATCGAGATAGTCCGTGGTGTTGGTTAGCGGAAGAGAATTTAACTTCACAGCCAACGCACCATTCACCGAACGGTAAAGATTGAAGCCCACATCCGTCGGATCCGTTGCGAGCAAACGCCAGCCGATGTAAGCCTGCGATGTGGCGGAATGCAGCGTCACGACCCCGCGCCCAAGCCGTTCCATCTGCCGTTGCGCTAAGAGCGGATGCACGACTGACAAAAAGATCACCACCACGAGGAGACGACGAAGTGTAGCGGCGTTAAAAAACGGGTTCATTTGAATCGAAATAATCTAACCTATTTCCCATGAAACCATATCGCCGAAACTGGTGACGGCACAGCGGTTTCCGATCGAGCACCGCCGCTACGCTACCAGCCGCTGCCAGAGCCAGACCGACGCCACCAAAATGACCGCCCCAGAGATCACGCGCGCACCGTGGCGCGCAAACCACGGCCACTGATTCAACAGCAGCAATAACGGCAACACCAAGGCGGCGACGCTCAGTTGCCCGATTTCCACGCCGACATTAAAGGCGAGGAGTGGTTTGATGATTTCGGCGCCAGTTCCCGCCAAACCACTTTCGCGCAGCGCGCTCGCAAAACCAAAGCCGTGGATCAAACCGAAGCCGCAGGTCAACGCATACCGGGGCCATGACTTTTCAGCGCTACGAAAATTTTCCAGTGCCACAAAAATGATGGAGGCCGCAATCATCGGCTCAACGATGCGCGGAGAAATTTGCACCACGTTCAACGCCGCCAGCGCTAACGTGAGCGAATGCGCCACGGTGAAACCAGTGATGACAAGCAGCATCGGTTTCAATCGGCGGCAGCCGAGCAGCAACGCGACGAGAAACAGCAGATGATCAAACGCCTCGACATTCAGAATGTGACCGATGCCGAGCTTTAGAAATTCCGTAAACGATGGCGTGGTATTTTTCTCCGGGGTGGCGGTGGAAATTATTTCGGATGTTGGATTGGTAGCCGGCCCCCTCACCCTGCCTTCGGCCACCCTCTCTCCCGCTGGGGGCGAGGGAAGCACAAATTCCGCGACCTCCTTGCCCGGCGCGAGGATCGCGCTGCCGAGGATGTTCCCGTTCTCATCTGTCAGCACGAGCGACACGGTGCGGGAGCCGTTCAGCGCGGGGAGAAATTTTGATTCCAGCCGCAAGTTTTTTGTCGGTGCGAGCGCGTAATCAAAATGAAATTCAAATTCAATTCCGTCCGTGATGACATCGGCTGCGCGTGGTTGGAGGATTTTCCCATCGGTGCTCGTCGCAAAAAAATTCGTGACCAGCTCCGGGTTCAGCGCGAAAGGATGGCCATTCGGCAACTGCCCCGGCGTGAGTTGTCCGACCGCGAGAAATTTTTCCGCCAGCGCCGAGCCGACGGTGACACTGACCTCGGCGGCATCCGCGTGAACGATAACCCGACTGCTGGCATCAAACGGCGCGTGGGCAAAACCATTTGGCGCGAGCAAAAATGCCGCGAGCGAAATGACGGTGAAAAACGGCGCGCGTGGATTCATCTGGTTGCACTGAATGCTAACGGAAAATCTTTCAGTCTATCTGTTGGCTAGGTGTCGGTCTTGCAATGCGTATCAATCTGTTTCTCCAACTTCTCGATTGAACCAGCCAACGCCCGCAGGTGCTTGGAGTGCATTTCCAAATGCGTGTCGCTGCCCTTATTGGTGTAAGCTCCAATCAACTCACATATCTCATCATGGCCGCTCAACCGCGCCGTCGTAAACGGCAAATCGCCTGCCGTGCGAGCAAATGGATCAGCACCGCTCTGAAGCAAAAGCCTTGCAATCTCCTTGTGACCGAACGAGCATGCTTTGTGAAGCGGAGTGAACCCTTCCTCCCCTTTCTGATTCACGTTGATACTGTGAGCCACAAGAATCTTCGCAGCCTCGTAGTCGCCCCAAACAATTACACAGTGTAGCGCATTATCGCCGAGCGCATTCGTCGCGTTGATGTCAGCGAAGTCAACGTAACCGAAATCCGCGGTCTGCTTCACTCGCTCTAAAATTGCTTTTACTTCGGCATGCATAGAGGACACCTAACCATTAATTCCACGGTAGGATTTTGCACCTTGTCTCGCCTCGTGATTATTCCCAATTGGGTTTGTCTCACGTCCACAATTTTTCCGGATAATCGCCCTTCACGATCAGCTTACGGATGCTCTCGACGACTTGCGGGCGGTCTTCGCGATACGTCACACCGAACCACGAGTCGGACGAGCGCAGCACTTTGCATTTCGCGCGGCCAGAAGTGACGAGGTCGCCCACGGTGGCGGGGATGTAGCACTCGGATTTCTGCGCGCCACCGGCGCGCTGGAGAAATTTTTCAAACTCCACGCGGAGCTGCGGGAACAGGGCGGGCGTGAAGCCCCAGAAATTCATCGAGACGGCTTCGTCGCCGGTGAGCTTCGTGATTTTGCCGTCGGGGCCGGTGTCTTTCGCGCCGCTGCCGTCACGGTCAATCTTCATCATCTCGACGATGTTTGTGAGATAATTATTTCCGTCCACCCGCGAAACGCCGCGTGCCACGGTGCCAAAATCGGAAAGAGTGTTCTTCAAAATAAATCCGACCATCGCGTAATCCGGCGTGCCGCTGATGAGATGTTGCGCGAGCAGTTTGTAGGCGTGCTGTCCGTAAAAATCATCGGCGTTGATGGCGGCGAAATTTTCCTTCACCACGCCTTCGGCCATGAGAATCGCGTGCGTGGTGCCCCACGGTTTCGTGCGGCCAGCGGGCAACGTGTGCGGCGCGGGCAATTTATCCAGTTCCTGATAGGCGTATTCCACGGCGATGCGTTTTTCAAAACGCGTGCCGACAATTTCGCGAAATTGTTGTTCGATGTCTTTGCGGATGACGAACACGAGTTTGCCAAAACCGGCGCGCATCGCGTCGAAGATGGAGTAGTCAATAATGGTCTCGCCGTTCGGGCCAACGGGATCAATTTGTTTAAGTCCGCCATAACGGCTGCCCATGCCAGCGGCGAGAACGAGTAAAGTCGGTTTTGTCATGCGCGAGAATTTTAATTTTCCGGCGCGTATTGTCGAGAAAACGATTTGGCCACAGAAAAGTTAAGGCAGTAGATTGGTTGGCCACAAACAACCCATGGCAAGTATTGAGCAATTTCGGGGCAGTCGCGCCGTCGCGTCCCTGCGATTTTAAAGGTGTTGATAGAAACTAGCTCACACTAATATGACGACCATTTCTGATCCTCCTTCCGGCATTGAAGCCGCTCACGATATCCTGCACCAATCCCGCCGCCGCGCGCTCGATCCGATTTTGTCACCGCGCTCGATCGCCGTGATCGGGGCCACGGAACGTAAACGCAGCGTGGGGCGAACGGTTTTGAGCAATCTGGTGGCGGGCGGTTTTCCGGGAAAAATTTATCCGGTCAATCCGATTCAAGAAACGATTCTCGGCCTGCACGCGTTTGCCAATGTCGCCGCGCTGCCGGAAAAACCCGATCTCGCCATCATCATCACGCCGCCGAAAACGGTGCCGGGAATTATTCGCGAATGTGCAGCGGCGGGGATTCATGGCGTGATCATCATCTCCGCCGGATTCAAAGAAACGGGCGAGGCGGGCGCAGAACTGGAACGTGAAATTTTAGCGGAAGCGCGGCGTGGTAATATCCGGATCGTCGGCCCGAACTGCCTCGGCGTGATGGTGCCGGGACATAAATTTAATGCGACGTTTGCGGCGGACATGGCGAAACCGGGCAACGTCGGCTTCATTAGCCAGAGCGGCGCACTCTGCACGGCTATTCTTGACTGGAGCTTGAAAGAGAATGTCGGCTTCAGCGCCTTCGTCTCGCTCGGCTCGATGCTCGACGTGAGCTGGGGCGATTTAATTTATCATCTCGGAGATGATCCGAACACCAAGAGCATTGTCATCTACATGGAATCAATTGGCGATGCGCGCGCTTTCTTATCCGCCGCGCGCGAAGTGGCGTTGACCAAACCGATCATCATCATCAAGCCTGGACGCACCGCTGCAGCCGCGAAAGCCGCCGCGTCGCACACCGGTTCGCTGACGGGTAGCGACGAAGTTTTGCAAGCCGCGTTCCAACGCGTCGGCGTTTTGCGGGTGGATACGATTTCTGAATTATTTGACATGGCCGAAGTGTTGGCCAAACAACCGCGCCCCAAAGGTCCGCGTCTCACCATCGTCACCAACGCCGGCGGTCCGGGTGTGCTCGCGACGGATATGCTCATCGGCAGTGGCGGGCAACTAGCCGATCTCACAGCGGAAACAATGTTGGGGTTGAACCAAATTTTACCACCGACGTGGAGTCATAATAATCCGGTGGATATCATCGGCGACGCCGGCCCGGATCTCTACGCGAAGGCCGTGGACCTTGTGGCAAAAGATCCGAACACCGATGGCTTGCTCGTGATTCTCACGCCGCAATCCATGACGGACTCAACGGCCACCGCCGAAGAATTGGTCGCCTTCGCGCACATCGAAGGCAAGCCGATCATCGCGAGTTGGATGGGCGTGGGCCAAGTGGAAAAAGGTGAGGAAATTCTTAATGCCGCAAAAATTCCCACGTTCAAATATCCCGACCGGGCGGCCAAAGCGTTTTATTACATGTGGAGTTATACGGAAAACTTGCGCTCACTCTACGAAACGCCGCAGCTGCCGTTGCAGAGTGCGAATGGCTACATTGACCGCCCCGCCGCTGCGAAAATTATCAACGCCGTGCGCAATGACGGACGCACGATCCTCACCGAGTTTGAATCCAAAGCGTTGTTGGCCACCTACAGCATCCCGATTGTGGAAACTCACATCGCGCTCACCGAGAGCGATGCCGTCAAAGAAGCGGCGCGGCTGGGTTTCCCGGTCGTGTTGAAATTACATTCCAAAACCATCACGCACAAAACGGATGTCGGCGGCGTGCAACTTAATTTGCGCACGGCTTCGGCGGTGCGTCAGGCGTGGAAAGCAATTGAATCTTCCTGCACCAAAAAAGCCGGCGCTGAACATTTTCAAGGCGTGACGGTGCAACCGATGATCAAGCTCGAAGGTTACGAAGTGATCCTCGGCAGCAGCGTCGATCCGCAATTCGGCCCGGTATTGTTATTCGGAACCGGTGGACAATTAGTAGAAGTTTACAAAGACCGCGCGCTCGGTTTGCCGCCGCTCAACGCCACGCTCGCGCGACGCATGATGGAGCGCACCAAAATTTTCACCGCGCTCAAAGGCGTGCGGGGCCGCAAGGCTTCGGACATCGGCGCGCTGGAACAATTGCTCGTGCGCTTCAGCCAGCTCGTCGTCGAGCAACCGTGGATTTCTGAAATCGACATCAATCCCCTGCTCGTCTCTTCGGAAAGAATTTTCGCCCTCGACGCGCGTGTCGTTTTGCACGACCTGAAAACGCCCGAATATAAATTGCCGCATCCGGCCATCCGGCCTTATCCGACCCAATATGTCACGCCGTGGTTGATGAAGAATAAAGCCCCCGTGACCATCCGCCCAATCCGCCCCGAGGATGAACCGTTGATGGTGAAATTTCACGAAACCCTTTCGGAAGAAAGTGTCTATCACCGTTATTTCAGCGCCCTAAATCTTTCTCAACGCATCACGCACGAACGGCTCACGCGCATTTGTTTTAATGACTATGATCGCGAAATCGCACTGGTCGCCGAAATCAAAACTCCCAAGGAAGAGAGCGGCGGAAAAATTCTCGGTGTCGGACGTTTGAGCCGCATCCACGGCACCAACGAGGCGGAATTTGCCATCCTCATCAGCGACCATTCACAGAATCTCGGCCTCGGTTTAGAACTGCTTAAACAGCTCGTCGAAGTTGGTCGCGCCGAAAAAATGGACCGCATCGTGGGCGAAATTCTGGCGGAAAACCATGCCATGCGGCACCTCTGCAAAAAACTTGGGTTCAAGGTCGTGGCCGATGCCGAGCAACGCACCTGCGCCGCCGTCTTCACATACTGAACACTGCATTATGAAAAACCCGCGCGTATTCAAAACCATTGATGGCTGCGAAGCGGCGGCCAAAGTCGCTTTCATGCTCAACGAGGCGATGGCGATTTATCCCATCACACCCTCCTCGCCCATCGCCGAGTGGTGCGATCAGTGGGCGTCCGAAGGCAAAAAAAATCTCTGGGGCACCACGCCCGCCATCGTCGAAATGCAGAGCGAAGGCGGTGCCGTCGGTGCCGTGCATGGAATGTTGCAGACCGGTTCGCTGGCCACGACGTTCACTGCATCACAAGGCTTGCTATTGATGATCCCGAACATGTTCAAGTTCGCGGGTGAATTGTTGCCGACAGTTTTCCACGTCACCGCGAGAACCGTGGCCACGCACGCGCTTTCCATTTTTGGCGATCACAGCGACATCATGGCCGTGCGCTCGGCGGGTTGGGCCATGCTTGGCGCAGCGTCAGTGCAAGAGACGATGGACTTCGCGCTCATCGCGCACGCCGCCACGTTACGTTCGCGGATTCCGTTCGTCCATTTCTTCGACGGCTTCCGCACGTCGCACGAAGTTTCCAAAATCGAAATGTTAGATGATGCCGTATTGCGGGCATTGATGGATGACACGTTGATCGCTGAATTTCGTTCCCGCGCCATGACGCCCGACAAACCGGTTTTGCGCGGCACGGCGCAAAACCCCGACGCCTTTTTCCAAGGCCGCGAAGCGACGAATTTGATCTACGCCGCCTGCCCCGAGGTCGTGCAAAAAGTCATGGACGAATTTGCCGCGCAAACTGGACGCCAATACAAATTGTTCGAATATTTCGGCGCACCCGATGCGGAAAAAGTGATCGTGCTCATGGGTTCCGGCTGCGAAGCGGCGCATGAAACTATCGAGCATTTACTTGCCAGCGGCGAAAAAGTCGGTGTGCTCAAAGTGCGCTTGTATCGCCCGTTTGATGGCAAACGATTCGTCGAAGCCCTGCCAAATTCCGTGCGCAAAATCGCTGTGCTGGATCGCACCAAAGAACCCGGCGCGACCGGTGAACCGCTGTATCAAGATTGCATCACAGCGTTGGTGGAAGAAATTTCCAGCGGCCGCGCTCACTTGAAAGTGATGCCGAAAATTTTGACCGGGCGTTACGGTTTATCCTCAAAGGAATTCACGCCCGCAATGGTGAAAGCCGTGTTCGACAATCTCGACGCGGCGGATGCCAAAAATCATTTCACCGTTGGCATTGATGACGATGTTTCGCACACCAGCATTCCTTACGATCCGAATTTCTCCACCGAGCCGGCGAATGTCGTTCGCGCTTTGTTCTACGGTCTCGGCGCGGATGGAACCGTGGGTGCAAATAAAAATTCGATTAAAATCATCGGCGAGGAAACGGAGAATTACGCGCAAGGATATTTTGTTTACGACTCGAAAAAATCCGGCTCCATCACGACGTCGCATTTACGCTTCGGGCCGAAGCCGATTCGTTCCTCCTATCTGGTGACGCAGGCGAATTTCGTTGCGTGCCATCAACCGGGCTTTCTGGAGCGCTATGAAATGTTGCGCAGCCTGGTGCCGGGCGGAACGTTTCTGCTGAACACGCCGTATGCGCCGGGAGCCGTTTGGAGCCGTTTGCCCACGCCAGTGCAAACAACGTTGCTCGCAAAAAAGGCGCGGCTGTTTGTCATCAACGCCACCCGCGTCGCGAAAGAAAGCGGCATGGGCGGACGCATCAACACCATTATGCAAGTTTGCTTCTTCGCACTTTCCGGCGTGCTGCCAAAAGACGAGGCGATTGAGGCCATTAAAAATTCGATCAAGAAAACTTACGGCAAAAAAGGCGATGAGGTCGTGAAAATGAATTTGCTAGCCGTGGACAATACCCTGGCCCATTTGCATGAAGTCGTCGTGACGGATAACGCAGTGAACGGCACCGGGCCGTTGTTGCCACCGATTTCGCCGAGCGCGCCCGCGTTCGTGACCACGGTTTTAGGCAAGCTGGCCGCTGGTTTTGGTGATGAACTTCCGGTGAGTGCGTTTCCGAACGATGGCACTTTTCCCACGGCGACGGCGCAATATGAAAAGCGTAATCTGGCTTTGGATATTCCAGTGTGGGACGAAAAAACGTGTATCCAATGCTTGAAGTGCGTGGCGATTTGTCCGCACGCCACGATCCGCGCAAAAGTTTATGACGCCTCGGATTTGATGAATGCGCCGGTTTCATTCAAAGCCACCGACGCGCGCGTGCCGGAATTCAAAGGTATGAAATTTTCGCTGCAAGTCGCGGCAGAAGATTGCACCGGCTGCGGCATCTGCGTGGAAGTTTGTCCGGTAAAAAATAAATCCGAGGCCCGGCTCAAGGCCATCAATATGCAACTGCAAGCGCCGTTGCGCGATGCGGAGCGGGACAACTGGAATTATTTTCTCACGCTGCCGGAATTTGATCGGCGCAAGCTCAAAACCGCGACGCTCCGCCAGCAGCAAATTCTTCAACCGCTGTTTGAATTTAGCGGCGCCTGTGCCGGTTGCGGCGAAACGCCTTACATCAAAATGTTGTCGCAACTTTTTGGTGATCGCGCGGTAATCGCCAATGCTACCGGGTGCTCCTCGATTTACGGCGGCAATTTGCCGACCACGCCTTACGCGACTGATAAGTGTGGACGTGGCCCGACGTGGTGCAATTCATTGTTCGAGGACAACGCCGAATTTGGCCTCGGCTTCCGCGTGTCGATCGACAAACAAAAAGAGTATGCGGAAGAGTTGTTGAAAAAAATTGCGGGTCAAGTCGGCGAGGATTTGGCCACGCAAATTATTAATTCCGCGCAAAATGACGAGGCGGAAATTTATGAACAACGGGAACGCGTGGCGGCGCTCAAGGAACAATTGAAGCACCTCAATTGCGATGCCGCGAAGCTGCTGATTCCGCTGGTGGATCAGCTCGTCAAAAAAAGCGTGTGGATTCTCGGCGGCGATGGCTGGGCTTACGACATCGGCTACGGTGGCTTGGATCACGTTCTCGCCAGCGGTCGCAAGGTCAACGTGCTCGTCATGGATACGGAAGTTTATTCCAACACCGGTGGCCAGATGAGTAAGGCCACGCCGCGCGGAGCGATCGCCAAATTTGCCGCTGGCGGAAAGCCGGCCGGCAAAAAAGATCTCGGTTTGATCGCGATGAGCTACGGAAATATTTATGTCGCGAGCGTCGCGATGGGTGCGAAAGACGAACACACGCTCAAAGCGTTCGTCGAGGCGGAATCGTTTCCGGGACCGTCGCTCATCATCGCTTACAGCCATTGCATTGCGCACGGCATCGCACTGGATACGGGCATCGGCGCGCGCCAGCAGAAGCTCGCGGTCGAGTCCGGTCAATGGCTGCTGTATCGCTACGACCCGCGCCGGGCGGAGCGCGGCGAGAATCCGCTGCAACTGGATTCCAGCGCCGCGAAACACAAAGTCAAAGATTTCATGCTCACGGAAAATCGGTTCAAGATGCTCACCAAAAGCAAACCGGATGACGCGAAGAAATTTTTTGAACAATCGCAGACCGATGCCGACCGACGCTGGAAGTTTTATCAATTTCTGGCCGAACGCGACATGCACTCAAAACCGTTACTGCCCGCCTAAACATTGACCCAAACTACTATGAACCTGTCCACCACTTATCTTGGCTTGAAATTGCGTTCGCCGCTGGTCGTGGGCGCCTCGCCATTGTCGGAAAATCTGGATAACCTCAAGCGCATGGAAGGTGCGGGTGCGAGCGCGGTGGTTCTCCATTCGCTGTTCGAGGAACAGTTGCGCAAGGATCGTCTGGAACTTCACCGTCATCTGGAGCACGGAACCGAGAGCAATGCCGAGGCCCTCACTTATTTTCCCGAAGCCAGCGAATATCGTCTCGGCCCAGAGGAATATCTCCGCCACATCTGGCTGGCCAAACAGTCAGTAAAGATTCCGGTCATCGCCAGTTTGAATGCGTCGTCGGTCGGCGGGTGGACGGAATACGCGAAGCAAATTCAGCAAGCCGGCGCGGACGCGTTGGAACTGAATATTTATAACATTCCCACGGATCTCGATATGCCGGGCGAGGTGATCGAGGATGGGTATTTGAACATCCTCCGCGCGGTCCGCTCCGAGGTGAAAATCCCGATCGCGGTCAAATTAAGTCCGTTCTTTAGCAACTTCGCGAACATGGCCAAACGATTTGACGAGTGCGGGGCGAATGGACTGGTGTTGTTCAACCGGTTTTATCAGCCGGACATTGACCTCGAAGATTTGCAAGTGAAGCCGAATATTTTGTTGAGCACGCCGATGGCGATGCGACTTCCGCTGCGTTGGATCGCCATTTTGCACGGTCGGCTCAATGCGAGCCTGGCGGCCACCAGCGGCATCCACCGCGCAAGCGATGTTCTCAAAATGCTCATGGTAGGGGCCGATGTGACGATGCTTTGCTCGACCGTTTTGCGCCATGGCTTTCCGCAGATCGCGCACATTGAATCCGACTTAATCCGCTGGCTGGAAGAGCACGAATACGAATCCATCGAACAACTCAAGGGGAGCATGAGCCAAAAAAATTGCGCCGAGCCGGCCGCGTTTGAGCGCGCGCAATATGTGAAAGGTCTCTCAACTTTCGAGTCGGAACATTAAGCGGCCTCGCTCATTTTTTTCGAAGAGAGAAAAACCAGAAAGGTTTTGAATCCAATGTTTACAGCCAGAAAAACAGTTTTATGACGATTACTTTTTCTAATTTTATTCCAGCTTTGATATTAGCGTCAAAGAAATCGACCGGTTTTTTGTTCAATAACGGACAAAAAATGGTGAGCTCTATTCCGGGCAAATTCTAAATTAGCTTTGTGAAAAGAGAAGACATCAACGAGGCGCGTTCGGCAAAAATTTTCGTAGCTGGCTTGAGCTACAAGACCGCACCGGTGGCGGCCCGGGAAAAATTGGCAGTATCACGCACCCGATTGCAATGCTGCGGCTGCCGTTTAAAACTCCACGGGAATCTTTCCGAAGTCGTGCTGCTTTCGACCTGCAATCGCGTGGAGATCTATGGCGTATCGCCTTGGATCCACGGCCGCGTTCACCGGCTGTTTCAGGAACTGACTAACAGCGATTTTGATTTCACCCCCCATCTCTATGTCAAGGAAGGCGCGGCGGCTGCCCAACATCTGTTTTCCGTGGCCAGCGGCTTGGACTCGATGGTGGTGGGCGAAACGGAAATCACCGGCCAGGTCAAAAATGCATATCAAGCCGCCAAAGATGCCGGGCTGGTCGGTAAACAGATGAATCGTCTATTTCAAACGGCATTCTCAGTGGTGAAAGCCATCCGCACCAAAACGGCGATCGGCCGGGGCGCAACCTCGGTGGGCAGCGTAGCGGTGGAACTGGCGGAGAAAATTTTTGACAAAACCCTCGCGGAAAAAACCGTGATGATTTTGGGCGCGGGCAAAATGGGGGAAGCCTGCGTGAAACATCTCGCCAAACGCGGGGCGAAAACCGTGCTCGTCGCCAATCGTTCGGCAGAAAGGGCGGAAAAACTCGCAGCCGAGTTTGGGGGCCGCGCAGTGCGGATCGAACACGCAGCTGCCGCCATGACCGAGGCCGACATATTAGTTACGTCAACCGGCAGCCCAGATATTGTTTTATGGCGAGAAGATATCGCCAAGATTTTGCCAGCGCGCCGGAACCGGCCGCTGATTCTCGTGGACATCGCCGTTCCCCGCGACATAGATCCGGCGGTCGCCGAGCTGCCCAACGTTTTTCTCTATGACATCGATGACCTAGAAGCCGTCGTTCGCGAGAACACCAAAAACCGCGTCCAGGAAATGACGGTTTGCGAGCAGATCATGGCCAAATATACGGCGGAACTGATGCCTAAACTAGAGTCGGCTTATGTAAACCACACCCCCGCGACGGTTGGAACGGCCACGGGATGGGTGTTTGGTGGAGTGCCGGTATAAAACAAAAAATATATGGATTTTTCAAAGAATTTTAACAGTGGGCACCGCGCGGCACTTCTGCCGATGAGCGGGTCTGCTGTTGGAACCACGGCTAACCTAGCCATGTTTAACCAATACGCGGCGTTGATATTCGGCCGCGTGCAGAACCAAGCCCCAATAACCACATAAAATACGCGCGTAACTAACTATTAACTAATATGAAAACCACCTACTTACTAACTCTAACCCTCGTCACCGGCTCGTTGCTGACAGTGTCGGCCACGGCCGGAATTCTAGGCATCAATAACGCGGGCAGTCCACATGATTTTTCTTCGCAATCATGGAATGTGCAACCGTCAGATCCTGCCACAGTCTGTAGCGCCTGCCATATTCCTCACCATGCCGATAGCAGCGTCATCCCACTTTGGGCGCATGCCACCACCTCATCGTCGTTCACGATGTATAACAACGCCAATGTAACCGGCCTCGGCGATAATGCCACTTCGTTGCAAGCAGCGATTGATTCGCAACCAGCCGGCCCTTCGAAAGCTTGCTTGAGTTGCCATGACGGCACAGTAGCCATCAATACTTACGGCGGCACCACCCACGGCGTTGGGACCACCGTGACTAACAGTGCTAACTTAGGCACCGATTTAACGCATTCACATCCTATTTCTTTGACCTATAGTCCGGCGATTGTCGGGCCGGGAGTCAATCAAGATAAATGGTTGTTTGACCCGAACACGACGCCGGTTTTGACCCCGGTCAGCGGCACGTTCATCCCGGGAAATGATATGACTATCAACGGTTTTCTACTGAACGGGCGGAACCGCTTGGAATGCACCTCGTGCCATGACGTGCATAACCAAGAAGGAACGCCATTCGATGTCGTGAACAATCCTAAACTGGTCAAAATTGTCGGCGTTGACGCCAACGGCAAGGGTAGTTTGCTCTGTCGCAGTTGCCATAACAAGTAACTCCCTTAAACCGATGTGCCGGGAGATCATGACTGATTCGCCCGCACCTGATTAAAGCCAGCCGAGTAGGGGCAACAGGTATATAAGAGAGCATGTCGGTGTAGGGAAAACAACTAACTAACTATTTAAATGAAAACTATTGATCACTTCACTTTGCGCCGTGCCTTCGCCATACTAACCACTGGCTTGGCCCTCGGTGGCATTGGCGGGACTAATTCCCGCGCCGCGGATATGTATCGCATGCAGGAACTCCATGAAGGCGGGATTCCAGCAGTGACAACCATCAACATGATTGATTCGCCCACAAACACGACGTTCTCCTGGTATGGTATGCGCGGTTGGAGCACAGTCTTGGCTTCTACAAATCTCACGGATTGGTTCCCCTTCGCTTCCACGATGGCAACCGAATATGATTGGTCCGTGAAGGCTGGCAAACCTGACGGGTCCTACTTTTTCAAGTTGGCCCAGACGAACTATTACGCGGGATCAGCCGAGTGCAGCAGTTGCCACGGCGATAAATATATTACCTGGACTCACACTGAGCACGGGAACGCTTTGAGCGTGCTGAGTTCGATTGGAATGGACAATAACTCCAGTTGCCTGCCCTGCCACACCGTTGGGTTCGGCCAGCCAACCGGCTACACTAACTCGGCGCTTACTCCGCACCTAGCAAATGTAGGCTGCGAAAATTGTCACGGAGCAGCAGGCTGGCATAAGAACAGCGACCACGCGCTGATTAGACCAGCGGTAAGTATCGACCCTGCTATTTGTGGCAGTTGCCATCAAGACAGCCATCACCCAACCTTCGAGGAATACTCGGAATCCTTGCATTCACAGGTGAATGATGACGTCAAATATGGTTTCAACAGCGGTGTCTATTACACAAATACAATCACGCTTGGCGGGACTAATCTATATGGCTATTACGTGACGACCAACGCCAATGGAACCCTCAAAACAAATGCTACGACAGGTATTGTTCATAGCTTCAATGGACTGCAAACTTTGCCGAACTTGCAATTTACTTATGACTTGGGCCAAGATCGGGCGGCGGCTTGCGGTGTTTGCCATTCAGGCGCCACGCGCATGGCCATGCTGAGTGACTACGCAGACCGCCTTAGTGGACATACTAATGCGCTCGTCATGGCCACCGGTAAAGATGCCGGCGCGTGGGGTCCAACCTGCGCCGTATGCCATGATCCGCATGCAAAATATAATGTCGCCCAACTGCGCAATCCAACGTGGTCATCAAACTTCTTCACGATGCCCACCACGACCGATAAGCGTAATATTCTGTCCACAAATTTTATGGGCGCAGTTTCGACCAGTGTTGTGTTCATGAACACGGCATTCGCAACTCTGTATAACCCGAACATCAATATCTGTGGTCAGTGCCATAACACGCGCGGCGCGCGCTGGGACGGGCGGGCCTACGGCTTAATCACCAATACGGTGGCTAGTGGACCAGTGACTAATGTTGTTTACGTAGATGTTTACACAAACACTACCATCACCCAAGTGTTCACGAACAGCTCAGGCATCCCGTATCTGACTAACACCTATAATTACAGCTATATTGTCGGACGCATCGCAACTAATTCTGTCACCACACCGACCAACCTAGTCGTCTCGGCTGGACTGACGGCTAATGTGACTGGCTATAGTCGTGCGCCCCATAATTCAGTCCAATACAACATCCTTATCGGCATTCTACAAACGGACTACCTGAATTCCACCAACGGCAAGTCGGTCTATACAAACGGCGTGTTGACCAACGGAGTCGGAATCTACGCGACGCATAGCGGGATCGCCCCTAGATCAATCTTCAATACAAACCAATGCGCGACCTGCCACGTGCCCAATTATGCAGTGAATCCCACCACCACAGTGCTTGGCCACACATTTGATCTGGATACAATGGGTTGTGCTCTGGGAGGCTGCCATACGTCTGGTTTCCCAGACTATCTTGGGACTCAAGCCAAGACGACGAACAACATCGCCCGCGTAGTTGACTTACTCAATCGCTGGGCCACTAACAATGCCCCGGCTATCCTGACGACAAATTACAATAAATATAGACAGAACAGTTGGGAATTCACGGCCCCGGGCGTGCTTGCGAGCATTACCAATGCCGGTCCGTCGGCGGCGGATCAGTTGAAGTTGCCCGATGTGATCCGTCAAGCGCGCTTCAACACCTACATGGTTCGCAATGACGGCAGCCTGGGCGTGCATAATCCGACCTTCATCCCGTTGCTCTTGAGGGATGCCGAATTCAAGGTGCTCAGCCAGTTCACCGTTGCCAAATTCACGGCGAATTCGCCTGATATTGCGTTGAATGGCGTCGTTACCTTCACGAACATGAATTCCGGGGTTTCTGATAGCACCTGGGACTTCGGTGACGGCGTGATTACCAACACCACCGCCCGGACGTTGACCCACAAATACACCGCGGTTGGACTCTTCTCCGTGACACTGACAGCGACCGATGTCAACGGGACCGAAACCTTGACGCGTAATAACTATGTAAGCGTGTTTGATCTGGTAGTGCCGAGCTTCACGTTCACTGCGGGCGGGCTCACACATCCCGTCACGGTCAACTTCACGAACACCAGTATCAATGCTGAATATGGCAAATGGTCGCTCTATGATAGCAGCGGCTTCATGGCCACATCCAATCGGTTGTTAGGTGTCTCAGGCATGACTGCTTCTTATAACTACACTAATGCCGGGACTTATAAAGTGTTGCTGCAAGCCAGCAATCCCGGTGGCAGTGCCAGCATCACTAATACGATCACTATCAACTGAAACTAACCAGACAAGTTTGATGTCACACAGGCTTTGGTCGAAGATCCGACCAAAGCCTGTCCTTTTTTAAAAAGTATGCCGGGCTTGCCTGGCTGCGCCTGAGCGCTCCTCGGAATCCACAATTAACCGACGGTTAGCTTGTGACAATTTACGGTGAGTCTCCCGCCTAGTTTTGAATTATTTAATGGGAAGACATCAACAAATTATGACTATGAAAATAAATATCAAACCACGGTTTATAAAGGTCGGCGGCTTTTGCCTGTTGTTGACGCTATTTAATGGCTGCAGCACCACGACCACCAGCAAGTCAACCCAGCCCTATACTTTTTTTCCCTCCGCTCCGGATCAACCGCGCATTCAATACCTGACCGCTTTTGCGTCGGACGCCGATATGGGCAAAAGCACCGGATTCGCCGATTTTATCACGGGCGAACAAAAGTCAGCCGACCCTTTGGTGAAGCCGTATGGCATTGCGCTGCACGAAGGAAATATTTTCGTTTGCGACACGGTGTCCGGCATGGTCGAGGTGTTTGACTTGAAAAAAAATCACGCAAGCTACTTTTCGCCGCAGGGTGAAGGAAAGTTGCGTTTGCCCATTAACATTAGCATTGATACGGATGGAACGCGTTACGTTGCTGACACCGGGCGTCAGCAGGTCATGATCTATCGCGGTGACGGAACTTTTATTGAGGCGCTCGGCAAGAAGGATGAAATGAAGCCCGTGGATGTGGGTATCACGACTGACCGTCTCTACATCGCTGATTTGAAAAATCATTGTGTAAAAGTTTTCAGCAAGGCTGATCACAAGTTGCTGTTCACGATTCCAGCTGATGGTCAAAACAGTCAAGCTCGCCTGCTCTCTCCCACCAACCTGACCATCGATAAAAACGGCGGACGTTTGCTGGTTTCCGATACCGGCGGCAACGTCGTGCAAGTCTATGATCTTGATGGAAAATATTTACGGACCATTGGTCGCGCGGGTGTGGCCCCTGGATTGTTTGCCCGTCCGAAAGGCGTGGCGGTGGATCGTCAGGGGCTCGCTTATGTCGTGGATGCGGCAACGCAAGTAGTGCAACTCTTCGATACGGAGGGCCGATTACTCTTATTCTTCGGTCAAGCTGGTGCCAGCACGCGCGGGGAAGTTCTGCTGCCGGCGGCGGTGAAAGTGGATTATGACCACGTTGGTTATTTCCAAAAATTCGTCGCACCCGGCCATCAAATCGAATACCTCATCCTAGTCACCTGTCAGTTCGGCGGTCAGAAAGTCAGTGTGTATGGTTTTTTGAAACAACAATAAGTGCTGGCTGCTTAATCGCCCGTTCTGATGAACCTGCCTTTTGCCAAAACCAATTCGCCCCGCCAACGGGGACGGATCTTTGGCGTATTCATCGGGCTTTTGTGCGGCCTTTTCATCTTGGCGGGCTGTCGCACGGAGACCAAGCAGAAGTGGCTGAATGTGTTCTTCGATGGCGTGCCGGATCCGAACGCGACGAATGTTCTGGGCGCGGCGAAATCAAATGTGCTGATCACCAACTTGGTCAGCGAGGCGCGCGTGCTGCAACCATCCCTGAGCGCGATGAATATTCATTCGCCTTATGCGAAGCGGGATTGCACCGCGTGCCATGAATCTCAGTTCTCGCAAAAGATGCAAGGCAAGCCGGGCGAAGTTTGTTTCAACTGCCACCTTGAACTGAAAAAAAATTTGGAGGCGAGCAAGGTGAAACATCCGCCGGTTCAGGACGGCGACTGTAAAAGCTGCCACAATCCGCATCGCTCACCGAATGCGAAATTACTCAACATGGTGGGGAATTCCCTTTGCCTCACCTGCCATGATAATCCGCTCGCAGCGGGCAAGATCAAGCATCAGGCAGTCGAAGCCGGTTCATGTCTGGATTGTCACGCACCGCACGCCACGAATTTCAAAGGGCTTTTGAAAAAATCCCTCAAAGAAACGTGCGCCGAGTGTCACGTTGATCTGGTGGCGAAGAAAAAATTTGTGCATCAGCCGGTGGGAGACGGCGATTGTATGGAATGCCACACACCGCACGCGGGTAAATTCAACAAGCTCCTCAAAAAACCGGTGAAAGAAACGTGTGCGGAATGTCACGACGAAATCCCGGCGAAGAATGCCAAATCAATTCATCAGCCCGTGGGCGATGGCGACTGTCTCGCATGCCACGATCCGCATGCCACGGCGAACAAGGCGCTCATTAAAAAAACTGCGCCAGCGTTATGCTGGGATTGCCACGATAATTTTTTGGAGAAGGCGAAGTTCAAACACGATGTCGTGGATGATTGCATGGGTTGCCATAAGGCACATCAATCGGCGGAGACAAGTTTGTTGGCGAAAAATATTTTGAAGTTGTGCGGCGATTGCCACGACGACAAAGATTTGAAAGCTGTGAAAGCTCACGCCGGTAATGAAGCCAAGTCCTGCGTGGTCTGTCACGATCCGCACGTGGGCAAAGATAAATTTCTCCTAAAAGGTTCTGCCGCCACCCAACTGATTGGCAAGGAAGGAGCGGTCGGAAAATGAAGTTTACCAAGCTCCATCGTCACCCGATTTTTACGAGTCTGCTGTTGGCCGGTATCGCACAACGTATGGCACCATCCGCCCGCGCCGAGGAGCCGCGTTGGTTCCGATTGAACGGAATTCCAGAGGCGAGCGTGGGCATGGAAGTAGAAAGCTCGACGGAGACCACTCGCATAGGCGGCAGCGAATCCAGTTATGAACATATGTTCATCACCCCGCTGGTTGGCCTACAAACTTCTGGCTCGATTTATCATCCGAACCTATTGACGTTTGACCTCAACGGCGAACTCGGCTGGGGTTGGGATTCGATGACTTCTAAAAATACGGGTGCGACGCAAACCCGGAACGAAAGCGACCAGTTGAACCGCTACTTTGCGCAGATCAATTTGCTGCAAGCCAAGCCTTACAACGCTTCGTTTTTTGCTTCGCAGGATCATACCTTCCGCGACTACGGAACGTTTGACACATTCACCGTGGACAGCGAGCGCTATGGTGGCCGCATCAATTGGAACAAGGAAAATTTAAGTTTGAACACCGACTTTGGTTATCGCGATGAAAAATCCACCGGCCTCAACGACTCGTCGGAAATCGCCGAAACGTATTTCAACTTTGTCGGATTGAACCGCCGAAAAAACGGTCAGACCGCCGCAACCTTTCGGTTCGATCAGTTCGATAATATTTTTAATTCTGGCAGCAAGACGGGCACCATGAATGAGTCAATCGGGCTTTCCGATTCCGAGACCTTCGGCCGTCGCAATCAAATCACCTCAGCCACGGGAATAAGTTTCGGCCACTCAGAATACAGCGGGCAGGCATCCGATACCATCAACGCCAATGAAAATGTATCAATCCGCCATCGTCCGCATCTAGATAGTTACCTGATGCTGGATTTTGCCCACAACCATCTGCATCCCGAAACCCAATCCCGCTTGCAGGGCACCTATGGCTTGCGCCATCAACTATTTGACAGCCTAACCTCCAACTTAGACGCCCATGGCAGCCATCAGGAAAACACCAGCGTGCTTAGTTCCTCCACGAGCGATCGCTATGGTCTGGGACTATATGAAAGTTATACCAAGCGGCTCCGTTCTTGGGGCAGGCTGACCGCCGGCATGGGAATCGTGGCGGACCATGAGGAAGATAATTCTACCGGCACCATTTTCACGAGCATTGATGAATCACATGTGCTCTATGTGCCAACCAGTCCGAGCTATCGCCCGGTTTATTTGAATCGTCCGCGCGTGGTTCCCGGAACGATTCAAGTCAACGTAGCCGGTGATGTGCTCATTGAATCAACCGATTATCAAACAGTCACGTCGGGCGAGTTGACGGAAATTCGCCTCATCGTTCCCGTCAGCAGCCATCTGCAATCGCTCTTACTAAGTAGTGATAACTTGATCGTGTTAGTGACTTATCAAAGCGCTTCGTTGAACAATGCCTCGTTTGAATCGCTGAACGGCACGGCGCAAGTCCGTTTGGATCTGCCTGGCGGAGTTGGCATCTATAGCCGCGCGAATTGGATGGAAAATAATGCGCCCGCTGAAATTCTGGTGCAAACGCTGACCGATCTCGTCGGCGGGGTTGATTATAGCTGGCATTGGATGCGGGCCGGAGCGGAGTATGAAAATTATGATTCTAATTTCACCCAGTATACAGCTTACCGCTTTTACCAGAATTTTGATTTTCGAATCGATTCAAAATCAACTTTGAATTTCAACTTCAATGAAACGTTTTACAATTACCCCGATGGTCGCGATCAGAATCAGTATCAATTTCTCACCCGTTATAGCTCACAGTTATGGGCAACATTTAGTTGGTATATCGAAGGTGGCCTAATGATTCAGGAGGTTTTGGGAACGGATCAACTACAGGGTTCCGCCCGCACCGGCTTTAATTGGCGGCGCGGCAAGCTGACCGTGCGCGCCGGTTACGAATACAACGCGCAAACCTCTTCATCCGGTTTGTGGACGGAAGAACGTGAAAAGCACCGTTTTTTCGGTTATATGAAAAGGACGTTTTAATCATGGTCCCGAAATTACAACTGCCGATTCCAGTGAACCCGCCCCGAGCGAAGGGCGCGCACCCGTGGCTCCGGGTATTGATGTTTGTCGGTTTGCTTTGGTGGCGAGCACCGTTAAATATGTTGGCCAGCGAGACTAATACGTTGGCGTGGCCACCGCCACCGGCAAATCCCTATGTCGTTTATGTCCGCACTATCTCCGCTCCAAAAGACATCGGTGTGCGCGCCTCGTTCTTTACCCGACTCGGCAATACGCTCACCGGGGTTGGAAAGGACGCCAAGAAAATGGAGCGTCCGTTTGGTCTCACGCTGGACGATGCCGATAACCTGGTCATCACCGATACGAGTGCAAACTCCGTTGATTATCTCGACTTGGCCGGAAAAAAATGGCGACACTTCACTTCTTCCGGTGGCAAAGCATTCTTATCGCCCGTGGCCGCCGTGCACCATGGAAAAACTTTTTTTGTGGCTGACTCGGCAGCGGGTAAAGTTATCGCCTTTGACGAGAAAGGAAAAGAGCAGTTCGTCATCACTAATGAATTAGCGCGCCCTTCAGGGCTGGCGATACTAGGTGGTAAGCTGCTGATAGCTGACTCTCAACTCCACCAAGTCATTCTCTACGACCTAACTGGACAATTCATCTCCAAGTTCGGCCAACGCGGCAAAGGCGAGGGCGAATTTAATTTTCCGACCCACGTTTCCGTTGATACCCACAGCCAAATCTATGTCACGGATTCCTTGAATCATCGCATCCAGGTCTTCGCTGGCGATGGAAAATATCTCCGCAGTTTCGGCAGCGTCGGTGATGGTCCCGGCCATTTCAGCCGTCCAAAAGGCGTCGCGGTGGATCGTTCGGGCCACGTTTATGTCGTCGATGCGGTGTTCAACAACGTGCAGATTTTCGATGACCACGGACGACTGTTGCTCGACTTTAGCGAACCTGGTTCGGAAGCGGGCAAACTCTGTCTGCCCAACGCTATCGCCATCAATTCCAAAAATGAAATTTTCGTAGCGGACGCTTACAATCATCGTATCCAGGAGTTTCGCTACACCGGCAGAGAATGAAAACTTTTCGACATGATGAGCCGCGATTCAGCCAGCCAGCGACGGCCGGTAAGCCAGGGCAATGGTATTTCTCGGCCAGAGATCGTGTTTTGAAAAATGTCGTAACCCGACTGATTACATTTATTACCCTAGCTGTTTTTTGGGAGGCTCAGACTGCTTTCGGACAAAATCCGGACAGTATTGTTTTTTCAAAACATAACCTTTCCCTGAGCAGTCCTGGCACGGTTCATTCGACAACGGAATCAGACATTTGTATTTTTTGCCACACGCCACATCAGGCCTCGAATGACGGACCGCTCTGGAATCATAAGATGTCTTCCGAGACTTATACTCCTTATACTAGCCCAACTCTCAAAGCTACGGTCGGACAACCTACTGGCTCTTCTAGACTTTGTCTAAGCTGTCACGATGGCACGGTGGCGCTCGGCATGGTTGCCAGTAGAAGCAGTGGCATTGCCATGAATTCGACCACCATGCCGGCCGGACCTAGCAACCTAGGCACTGATTTGTCCGCCGATCACCCAGTTTCATTCGAATATAAAGCGGAGGCAGGATTTCTCCGCGATCTGAGTATGTTGCCGCAGGAGATTCATATGGACCGCGCGGGCCAGATGCAATGCACTGCCTGTCATGATCCGCATAACAATAAGTTCGGAAATTTTCTGGTTTTGGATAATACCGATTCCGCCCTGTGTTTGAAGTGCCATATTATGCCCGATTGGAGCGGCTCGGCGCATCAGATTTCAACGAAAGCTTTGCCTACTTTTTTGAAAAGTTTAATGACTGCGCAGAGCGGTTCGACCAAAGATAAAGCTACTGCGAAAACGGTTTCGGTCGCCGCAGCGGGTTGCGAGAGTTGTCACGTCTCCCATTCGGCAGGGACTAAAAAGGAATTGATGCGCTTCTCTACTCTGGAGAAAAATTGCCGCTCCTGTCACGACGCCGAAGGACCAGGGCAGAACGTCAGCGCCGAGTTCAGCAAGATGAGTGCGCACCCGATCTCGCTTGATTCCGAGTCACACACGGCGACTGAGGACCCGATCAATCCCCCGACGCGTCATGTGACGTGCGCTGACTGTCACAACCCCCACGCTTCCAGCAGCACCCCCGGGAGTCAGGGCAAAATTGCCAGTGCATTGAATGGCGTCACCGGTGTCAGTTCCGGCGGTAGTAAAATGCGCAACATCACTCACGAATATGAGCTTTGTTATCGCTGCCACGGCGACAGCAATCAGCGCGGACCGGCGCGCGTGCCGCGTCAATTTGTGGAAACCAACACGCGCCGCGAGTTCAATCCCGGCAATGTTTCTTTCCATCCCGTGGAAACCACCGGCAAGAACTCCAGCAACGCCAGCTTGCTGTTGCCATTGACCACGGCGAGCACGATTGGATGCACCGATTGCCATAACAACGATCAAGGCCCGGCTAATGGCGGCACCGGCACCAAGGGCCCGCACGGCTCCGCCTTTGAACCATTGATCGAACGCCCGTTGCTGCTTACCGACGGCACTGCTTATAATCCCGCAAACTTTGCATTGTGTTACAAATGTCATAGTAGCGCGGTGGTGGATAGTAATCTCGCCAATAGTTGGGCGTTTCACCGGAAACACATTGAAGATTACCGCGCTGCTTGCACCACCTGCCATGATTCCCACGCCGCGAATCAACCGCATTTGATCAATTTTAACACGGAATATGTTAAACCCATGACCGGCGTTTTGAACTATACTTCCACCGGCATCAACCATGGGACTTGCACGCTGACCTGCCACGACGGCACCGGACAAAACAAAACGCACAATGCCCTGAGTTACTAAAAATATTTTAAGCTGATAAGTCTAACCATTAACTAATCCCTACTAATTATATGAACACCAAACACCTCCTTATCATCGGTTGCCTGACTATGCCGACTCATTGGGCTTGTGCCGATGACGCCAACCCGGCGGCCAATACTGTGCCCGCTCAAGCAACCCAAGCCGAAACCATAAGTGGTAAAGTCGCCGAAACCATGAGCACGGCAGGCTATACTTATGTCTTGGTGGATACCGGCAGCAAAAAAGTCTGGGCGGCGGCGGTTGAGTTTCCCATAAAAGTGGGCGATTCCGTTTCGTTTGTGGCGACCGATCCTATGGAAAATTATCATAGCAAATCATTGAACCGCGATTTTGATCAGGTCTATTTCACGGGCGGTATTGCTGTCGGCACTGAATCAGGCTCCCCGGCTCTGCCTAAGTTGCCACCGGGACATCCAGCACTACCCGGTAAGACAGCTTCCACGCTTCCGCCGGGACATCCGTCAATCACGGGTGAAGTAGTTCCTAAAAAAGTAGAGCTCACCGGTATCAAGAAGGCCGATGGTGGTAAGACCGTTCAGGAAATTTTCGCCGATCATTCCAAGCTGGTGGGTAAACCCGTCAGCGTGCGTGGCAAAGTTGTGAAATATAACGCCATGATCCTCGGTAAAAACTGGCTGCATATCCAGGACGGTTCGGGCACTGTGGAAAATCGCGACAATGACCTAACGGTCACCACCAGCACCCCCGCTAAATTGGGCGACACTGTGCTCGTGACCGGCAGCGTGTCGCTGAACAAAGACTTCGGAGCGAATTACAAATACGCTGTCATCCTTGATGACGCGAAGGTGGTCGTCGAATGAATCAAACCGATTTATTACCAGGTCCGCCGTTGAAATGATTCTCCAAACATAGATCGGCTGTCTATTGGTAGCGGCAGCTGGAAGAAATTGGCCGCTAGTCGCTCGGCAAGGTCCGCTGGAAATTTTTATTGGATCCGATAATAATTCCGCTGTCGTGCAGATTCCTTACCGGTGTGAAGTAATAGTTTGCCAAGAAAATAAAATTGAACCCTCGTATCAACAGTGGCGGATCGACCTGTGATATATGGCTAAGGTTGCTTACTGCTAATTTGTTAGAACCATCAACGGCTATACCACTCGCGCGACTGGTTGCAGACCTTACACACAGAGAGCATCACCGGAACTTCCACCAGCACGCCCACGACGCACGCGAGCGCCGCGCCCGAGCTGGGACCGAACAGCGTGATGGCTACCGCCACCGCCAGTTCAAAAAAATTGCTGGCACCGATCAGAGCACCCGGTGCCGCCACATTATGCGGCACTTTTAATTTTCGCATCATCAGATAAGTGAGGCTGGAATTGAAATAGACCTGAATCAAAATCGGCACTGCTAATAGGATGACGGTAAACCATTTGCTCGTCAGGTTGTCGGCTTGGAACGCGAAGATCAGCGCCAGCGTGAGTAGTAGCGCCCACATCATCATAGACTGGAATTTCGGCAGGAAGTTCTTTTCGAACCATGCTTTTCCACGCGACCTAAGCAGCAATGTCCGCGTCAGCCAGCCAGCCGTCAGCGGCACGACGATGAACACCACGACGCTCGTGATCAAAACTTTCGGCGGAACGACAACGTTGGCTACGCCGCAGAGAAACATCACGATGGGCGCGAATAGCACGAGCATGATGAGATCGTTTACCGCCACTTGCACCAACGTATAAACGGGATCGCCGTCGGTCAGGTAAGACCAGACAAACACCATCGCCGTGCAGGGCGCAGCGGCCAGAATGATCAGACCGGCGGTATAATTTTTTGCCGCCTCCGCATCAATCCACTGCGAAAATAAGTGCTGCATGAAAATCCACCCAAGGAAAGCCATGCTGAACGGCTTCACCAGCCAATTCACAAACAGCGTCACCATCAAGCCCTTTGGCCGTTTCGCAATACCGCCGATCGAGTTGAAATCCACCTTGAGCATCATCGGATAAATCATCAGCCACAGCAAAATGCCAATCGGCACGTTCACCTGTGAGCCTCGCCCAAATTCCAGTTTGCTCAACGTGGACGTAAGTGCGGGTAACAATTTGCCGAAGGCGACACCCACGACCATACAAACCAGAACTCAGACCGTGAGATAGCGCTCAAAGAGAGCGAGACGTTTCGGCTGAACGGCGGGCACGGTAGTTGTAGAGATAGTTTGATCAGTCATGGCCGCTATTTCTTTGGTTTCGTTTGGTCGCGTCGCCCCGCCGCGTAAGCTTCAAACACCATCTTGATCTGGTCGCGCGCTTGCCGGAACACTGCCAACTTTTCATTGTCTGTGCCGATGGCGTGTGCCGGATCATAAAAGCCCCAATGATGACGATTCAATTGGCCGGGAAAAATCGGGCAGGCTTGATCCGCGTTGCCGCAGACCGTAATGACCGTCTCGACGGGCTGGTTCAGGAAATCATTCATGTGCTTGGAATGATGGTCAGAAATATCAATACCGATTTCCTTCATGACTCGTATGGCGAGCGGATGCACATAGCCTGCCGGACTTGAACCAGCACTTTGCACGTTGAGAATATCGCCCGCGGCCGCCTGCAGAATTCCCTCAGCCAGATGGCTGCGACAGGAATTGCCCGTGCAGAGAATGAGGACGGTCGGGTTCACTTTTTGCCTTGGCGTTTGCATATCTCAGACAAATTGGTTCTCTGAATTTTTTTGATTTGTTTGGTGTCGGCGAAAATCTGCGGTTCGTTCTCATTCGCTTTGGTCACCCAGACGAGAGTAGCCCGCACCGCGCTGCCTGCTTCTCGCCCAGGTAGGCGGTAATACACCCATCGGTCAGTCTTTCGAGATTGCACCAGCCCGGCTTGAAAAAGAATAGATAGGTGTTTAGAGACCGTGGAGGGAGCCATGCCGAACAGTTCGGTGATCTGACAGACGCATAGTTCCCCGCCGCGCAAGGCCATCAAAATCCGCACGCGGGTCGCATCCGCCAGCGATTTTGTGATACTCATGAACTCACGCATATTTATTTGCTTGTTTCGTCATACAGCGAAATAACCATAGTTCAGCGTGACCTCACCGTCAAGCGAGCAGGCGAGGCACTCCGGCTAACGATCCCAAATCAGCAGCGGTTGGAGTTAAAACGTTTCGCCGCGCACCCAACAATGCCATCCTCGAGCATGTGCCGACGGATGCGGGCAAACCTGACAACATCTTCGCAGGGACTCGAGTGGTTTAGCGCCTGGAAGTGAGCGGCCCGAATCGCTCCTTAGTTATGGCGCTAATGAGCTGCCAGAATTCCCATGCGATACGCTACAACCTTAAAAAATTTACTTATTCGATCGGGGCTAAATTCTTTTCGAGGTTTCAAGAAAGCACCAAATGAGCTTGCCACACTCGTAGTTGCAGGCATAATTTGTTTGCGATTGGGCGTGGCAAACCGAATTTGCTATCGGAGTTTTTTCGATCGTTAAAGTGTAGTTTCGGCTTGAAATAACCCTCATGCCAAAATAAACAATAGCGTAATCAAAACACAATTTGCGAAATTAAAAAAACGCAAATCCGCTCAATCAAACTTTGGTTCGGGGCGTAGCGTAGTCTGGCTAGCGCGCTTGTTTCGGGTACAAGAGGTCGTGAGTTCGAATCTCACCGCCCCGACCATTTTTCCTCGGGTTTCTGGGAGTTCAAGGGTTTCTAGCCAGTTTCTAGCCGTCGGCGCGTTAAGCGTTCCCGCTAGAGAAAGAAACCATGAAGATGCCCACCTTTCCCCACGTCGTCAAAGAAGACGGCGTTTCTGCCCGTATCCGCAAGCTCTCACAAGCCAAAAACGGCAAAGATTATTCCTTGTTTGTTGTAGATTACATTTTGCTCGGCAAAAGAAAACGCGAGGCTCGCTCTGATTTCGCCGAAGCGCGGCAAGTTGCCTTGAATGCCTGCCGCAAGATCGCAAGCGGCCATTGGTTGAGGCGGCGACCACCATCTCGGCCGGCTTATTTTACCGGCTGGCCTGAGCCTCTGTTTGACGACGGGCAGGATCATCGCGCCGCCCTATTTTCCCGGTGGAATTCCGATCGGCGATGAAGCAGGAAATTTCAGCGAAGTCTGGTAGCCATTTGTGTCAAATGGATTTGTGATTCGCTGCCAGGCAATCGTTTCACGGCGGAGTATTTAGCCTTGGTGACCTGCTCATGAATGAGTGGAAAAGCATCATCGAGTTCACGTCAACCAAGCCGAGTCATGTCCGAGGTTTTCAATGAAGAATCCCTTTGGACGAGTATTAAAATGCTTACGTTTCCGAAATGGCATCGGCGGAATCAGGATGCAACCCAAGCTGTTTGAGTTTTTCGCGCAAGGTAAAGCGGGACAAGCCCAGCCAGCGGGCGGCTTTGGCTTGATTACCTTCGGCCAGCGTGATGGCTTGCGTCAAAATTTCGCGTTCGGCTTCGGCCAGCATCTGAGTATGGGCGTCGGCCAGTCCGCCCTGCTGCGCCCGCGCCAGCAAATCACTGGCAAAGGCGGTGAAGGAATTTCCAGCCGGTGCCGTCTCCGCGTTGCGGGCGGCCAGGGTTTGGCGAACGGCGTCGGCGTTGATGGAGAGTCCGCGCGCACCGAGCAAGAGACGCCGGGTAATGTTCTCTAATTCACGGACGTTGCCCGGCCAAGCATCGGCTTGCAACCCGGCCAAAGCATCCGTGGTAATTGTTGGATTTTCCACGCCGAAGTCGCTGGCATATTTACGTAGAAAATGTTGCACCAACACGGGAATGTCTTCTCGCCGCTCGCGCAGTGGCGGGAGTTGGAGGCCCACCACGTTGAGACGATGGAACAAGTCCTCGCGGAATTTCCCGTCGCGAATCATCGCTTCGAGATTGCGATGCGTGGCGGCGAGGACACGCACGTCCACGGAAATCGACTCTGCCCCACCGACGCGTTGGAAAGTTTGTTGCTGGAGCACGCGCAACAGTTTCACCTGCGTGTTGAGCGGCAGATCGCCGATTTCGTCCAAGAACAGCGTGCCTTTGTTCGCTTGTTCAAAACGTCCGATGCGCCGCTGATCCGCGCCGGTGAACGCCCCGCGTTCATGACCAAACAGTTCGCTCTCCAAAAGATTTTCGGGAATGGCCGCGCAATTGATCGCGATGAAAGGTGCTTTGGCGCGCGGGCTGTGCTGGTAAATCGCGCGGGCAATCAATTCTTTTCCCGTGCCGGTTTCGCCGCGAATCAGCACGGTCACCGGCTTGGCAGCGACGCGTCCGATTTCTTTGCACACGTCCTGCAACGCGCGACTGGTGCCGACGAGGGCGGTGCGGCTCTCCACTGGCGCGTCGGCCAAAGTGACGGGTTCACGCATGAGGCGGCTGGCGTCCACGGCCCGTTGCAGCACGCGGAGAAGTTCCGGCATCTCGAAGGGCTTTTGCAGATAATCGTAGGCGCCGAGCTTGGTCGCTTCGATGGCCGTTTCAATCGTGCCGTGCGCCGTCATCAGCACGACGGGCAGGCGCGGCTGAAGGGCGTGAAGTTGTTTCACGAGCTCCAAACCGCCGAGCCCGGGCAGACGCAGATCCGTCAACACCACGTCACATTCGTCTTTGTTGGCGCGGCGCAGTCCCTCATCGCCGCGATGGCAAACCGTGACTTTGAAACCGTCGTCCTTGAGCACGTCGCACAAGTTTGTGGCGAGGCTGGTATCATCTTCGATGAGCAGAATGTGGGCGGCTTTGGGCATGAGGTTGGTTAACGCGGCGAAATAAATTCGAGTAAAATCCTGCGAACCGTTCGGCTCGCTTGCACAAAAACAACGGGCGGACTAACTGCCGTCGGCCTAATGGATCGCACTGGTTTTAGCACTGCCTGCAATGTCGCCAATTTCACGCGGCAAGACAACGCCGAAGGTGGTGCCGTGGCCGGTCTGCGTTTGATACTGGAGCGCGCCGCCATGCTTTTCGACAATGCGCGCGGCGATCGGCAGACCGAGACCGGTGCCGGTTTCCTTCGTGCTGAAGAACGGATCGAACAGACGCTTCTCTGCTTCCGGTGAAATGCCCTTGCCCGTATCAATCACTTCCAGAATCACGGCGTCGGTCTCGCGCCCGTTAAGCGGGGTGCGTGTGGCGCGGGCGCAGAGCGTTATTTTACCTTCGCCGTCAATCGCATCTGCACCGTTGCGAATGAGATTGATCAGCACCTGTTTCAAATGGCCGCTATCGGCGCGGATGAATAAATCCGTGCTGGATTCAATGCCCAATTTCACGGCGCGACTCTCCAAGTTGGGCGACATCAATCCTTGAATTTCGCGGAGCAATGTATCGACCGCGAGGGGTTCCATCTTGGGGTCGGCGGGCCGCGCAAAACTCAGCACGTCTTGCACGATGCGTTCGAGGCGGGAAATCTCCGAACTTATGATGTCCGTGTCTTTGCGCGCGGCCGGCACGGACTGGAGATGTTTTTCCAAAGTGTAGAGGCGCGCTTTGAGCGACGTGAGCGGGTTGCGGATTTCGTGGGCGATGCCGGCGGCGAGCGTGCCGAGCGTGGCCAGTTTTTCCTGTCTTTCGAGCAAGTCCTGACTGTGAACCAGCTTGGTTCGCAGCGGCGCAATCATGTCCCGGTAGATCACCCAACCCAACGCCGCGACCAGCGCCAGCAAAAACACGATACTCAGCATGAGAATTTTCCGAAGGCTGTCGAGCGACGCGGTGGCATCGGCCAGAAACCCAGACTGCGCTGCGCGGTGTGCGTCGGACAAGCCCCGCACGAGTTCGCGCATCCGTTGCGCTTGGACATTGAAGTCGTCGAGTTGCGCGAGTTGCCCTGAACTCACCAAAGCGGGTTGGGTATTGGAATGCACAGCGTGGGCAGCACTTAAATAATCATCATAGGCGACGTTGATTTTCTTGAATATCTGACGCTCAGTTTCCGTGGTGAGAATCGTATGCGGATTCAAGCTGACATCATGGTCATCAATCCAATGATTGAGGTCGTCGCTGGCCTTCTCGAACTGCGCCCATTGCGGCGCGTCTCGCACCAAAGTGTAGTGCAGCATGGAATCATTCAGACTCTGTAAGCCACGGCTGACTTCGCGCGCGAGTTGGAAACTTTCGAGCTGGGAACTGGTCAGCCGGGTCTCAAGCTGCCGCACGTGTTGCCACGCAGAGGAGAGCGCGTAGATCATTCCGCTCGCCACCACGATCAACGCGGCAATCAAAATCCAGAGACGGAAACCAAACGGAGATTTCATAATTATTTCAGCGCGCTGTGTTTGGGTTGGACCAACGCTTCGATGGCCGACGATGCAAGTGCCGTGCCGTGAAGTGTGACACCGTTAGACCATTACCGCACGTTGAATATGCGCGCTGCGCTGACCGCCCGGCATTTCCTCGCCGGATAAAATGGGTCATCCATTTATCCCCGGCATGGTAAGTCATTTTCCCATGCACCAGCTCCGGCACCCGCGATCGATTCTCAAACCCCTATGAATCAACCTTTGTGACCGCTGGCATGGCGCGTGCATGAATCTCTCTAAGATCGTAGAAAACAAGTGCATTAAGAAACCAACAAACATTATGAAACTAAATATTCACACCCTGTCTATTGCACCAAGAATCCTGGTCGCGGAAGACAATCAAACCATCCGCAACCTCATGTTTCGGGCCTTGGCCAGCGAGGGCTTCGAAGTGACCATGGTTAAGGATGGCGAGGAGGCGTGGGATGAATTGCAGCACCAACCCTATGATCTGCTGGTCACCGATAACGAAATGCCGCGACTCGCCGGACTGAATCTCATCGAGCGAACGCGCCACGCGGGCCTGAGTCTGCCGGTTATCCTGGCTTCCGGCTCGGTTTCCGCTGAGATCATTCAGGATTGCCCGCAACTAAAAATCGCAGCGGTCGTGGTAAAACCATTTAACATCTGGGAATTTCTCGACACCGTGCGCCTGACCCTTGGGATTTTTGTGACCGAGGCGACTGTTCCCGAAGAAGTTTATGCCGACTCGACTACGCCGCCGACCTCATACGCAAGAACATCTGCCCCGCTGCACAATCATGTTTTGATTGCCGACGATGACGCGGTAGTGCGTGGCAGTCTGGCTGCCGTGTTGCAATCCGAGGGCTACGAGGTGGAGGAAGCGAGCAACGGTATCGAAGCTGTCACCCGCGCCATCCGCCACAAACCGGACTTAGTCTTGCTCGATCTCAATATGCCGCACGCCGATGGCTGGACGGCTTTTAGTCAATTGGAACAGGTCAAACCGCTCCTGCCAGTCATTATCATCACCGCCCGGCCCAATCAATACTTGGAGGCCGTGCGCGTGGGGGTGGATGCCTTCATGGAAAAACCGTTGAACATCTCGGTTTTGGTCAACGCAGTGAAACGGCTGACCACTGAGGATGAGCATCGCCACGACAATCGCATCACCAAACACACGTTTATCACCCAGTTGCTTGGCAGCACGGTTTCGTGACGGAAGAAACCTTGGAGTTACAAAACTGGAGTTTGCTCCGTTTAAAAAATCACCTCCCATAACGATGAAAAAAAACACCGCTCCAAAAACTGCAACCACGCAGCACTATCCAACGCATCAGTCTGGTCGGACGACAGCGCCGGATCACGCTGTCAGCCACCAGCTCAACAACCGTTCGCGCTCCGCCAAGCGGATTTTGTTGGTGGATGACGACCCGACCGTGCGTGACTCTTTGAAAGAGGTGCTGATTGGCGAAGGATATGCCGTCATTCCGGCCGCGAACGGCGAGGAGGCTTTGCATCTCGCCGCCCGGCTGCCGATTGATCTGGCGTTGCTCGACTTGAACATGCCGGTCATGAATGGCTGGGAAACGTTTCAACAACTTACCTTCGAACATCCGCTCATCCCCGTCGTCATCGTCACGGCGAAACCAAACCAGCTTTTCACTGCGGTTGGAGCGGGTGCGGGTGCGTTGCTGGAGAAACCAATGGAAATTCCGACGCTCTTGCAAACTATCAAAAAACTGCTGAACGAACCCGCCCGCAACCGGCTGGCACGCCTGACGGGACAGGAAACCGATTTTCATTACCAGTGCGCCAGCCGCGATCCGGCTCACTAACACCCATGGATTCCGAACCACTTGATCCATCAAACTTGCCACCGGCGTGTTCGCCGCTGCCAACCCAGATTGCCGGGCGGGCGGTGTTAATTTTCGTCCGCAGCAGCACGGTGATTTTTTTGATGGCGGTTTTTTGGTTTTACGAAGCCGCAACCTTGCAAAGGATTTTATCAAAATTGCTGTGCGCTATCCCAAAGTTGTTCCGCATCTTTTTTCGGCGCGCTAAGCCGACGCCTAATCGTGCTGCCATCCCACCTGAGAATTTTCAACCAGACACCGCTCCGCTCGATAAATGCCAGAACAATTTTCATGACGCTTGGACGCCGCCCGCGCCCCGGGCTTGCTTCGAGCGCCACCGGCTCATGCGGATTCATACCCGGGATAACTTTTAGTTCGAGACTCGCGGTGGTGAGCTGCGCGAAATGGTTTCAGTGGATTTGCTGGCGCGGCGCGGAGACAGTTGCCGCATTCGTTTTCCGCTCCACCAGCAAGTAAATTGTCGGCAGCAAGACCAGCGTCAGCAGCGTGGCCGAGACCAGTCCACCGATGATGACGACGGCAAGGGGGCGTTGTGTTTCCGAGCCGATGCCGTGCGATAGCGCCATCGGCAACAGTCCGAGAATCGCCAATAACGCGGTCATCATGACGGTGCGCAAGCGGTCCCCCGCGCCTTTCAAAACGGCGTCATAAGTCGTCAAGCCCTCGTCTTGCAGCTGGTTGAAACAACTAACCATCACCACCCCGTTGAGCACGGCCTGGCCGAACAGCGCAATGAAACCGATGGAGCCGGAGACACTCAAGGGAATTCCCGTGAGCAGCAACGCGACAATTCCGCCGATGAGTCCCAAGGGCACGTTGACCAGAATCAACAGCGCACTTTTCACGGACTTGAACGCGTTGAAGAGCAAAATGAAAATCATGAAAATGCTGATGGGCACGATGATTGACAGTCGTTTCATGGCGCGCTGCTGGTTTTCAAATTCGCCACTCCACGTCACGAACCAGCCGTGCGGCAGGGGAAATTTTGCGAGCCGCGCCTGCATATCCGCCACCACGCTGCCCATGTCGCGGCCTTGGATGAAGACGCTGATGGCGGAGAGACGCGTGCTGTCTTCACGGCTGATGTTCATGCTGCCGCTCGTCTCCTTGAACGTGGCAACTTGTTCGAGCGGGATGTGCAATCCGTCCGGCGTATCCACGAGAATTTTTTTCAGATTGGCGAGGCTGCGTTGGGCTTCCGGCAGGCGAACGATGACACTGAAATGCTGTTCGCCCTCCCAGAATTCCGTGGCGGCCTTGCCCGCAAGTCCAGTTTCAATCACGTCCTCGATATCGCCGATGTTCAGTCCGTAGCGCGCCGCCGCCTTGCGATCAATCTCGATGTTCGCCTGCGGCACTTCACCCGCGCGGTCCACGGCGGCGGCGCTGACTCCCCGCACGCTGGCGATGACTTTGCACATTTCTGCGGCCTTTTGGCGCAAGGCCGTCGAGTCATCACCAAAAACTTTGATGACCACCTGGCCGTCAATCTGCGAAATACTTTCGAGCACGTTGTCCATGATCGGCTGGTCGAAACTGAAATCGAGGCCGGGCAACGTGTTGAGATTCCGGTTCATTTCAGCAATCAGTTTTTCCTTCGTCATGCCGAGTCGCCATTCGCTGGGCGGTTTCAAGTCCACAAACGTTTCCGACATGTTGATCGGCTTCGGGTCCGTGCCGTCTTCGGGCCGACCGGATTTGGAAATGACCGTGCGCACCTCCGGCGTTTTGTGCAGCCGCTCGCGCATCGTGCGACAGTAGCTGCGCGCCTGCTCGACGGAAACGCTCGCGGGGAAATTGACGTTCACCCAGATGGTGCCTTCATTCAATTCCGGCAAAAATTCCGAGCCAAGCCGACCGGCCAGCAGCAGGCTGACGGCGAGGCAAATCAAGGCCGAGGTGATGATCCATTTTGGACGCGCCAGTGCCCAGCGCAACGTGGCGAGGTAAGGTTTTTTGACGAAGCGCACGACGGCATTGTCCTCGTGCGGAACTTTTTTTCGCAACAGAAAAAAGCACAGCAGCGGCACGAGCGTCAGCGAAAAAATCAGTGAGCCAACCAGCGCGCTCGTCACCGTCCACGCCATCGGCGCGAAGATGCGGCCTTCGTGACGTTGCAGCGTGAAGATGGGAATGTGCGCGGCGATGATGATGAGCATCGAGAAAAAAGTCGGCCGGCCGACTTCCACGGTCGCGTGTTCGATGGTGGTGCGGAATGTTTTGCGGTCGCTGCCGGGCTTCAATTCGCCGAGCCGCCGGAAAACATTTTCCACCACGATCACCGCGCCGTCCACGATGATGCCAAAGTCCATCGCGCCCAATGAAAGCAAGTTCGCGGGAATGCCGCGCCACGTCAGCCCAACGAACGTCGCGAGCAGCGACAGCGGAATCATGAACGCAACAATCATCGCCGCCCGGACATTGCCGAGAAACAGCAGCAGCACGAGCGTCACCAGAATTGCGCCCGTGGCGAGGTTTTCAAATACCGTGTGGAGCGTCGTGCCGATCAGCCAGGTGCGGTCGTAGTAAGGAACAATTTTTACACCCTTCGGCAATATAGAAGTGTTGAGCGTTTCAATCTTGGCCTTGAGCGCCTTCAAGACTTCGGAGGGATTGTCGCCCTTGTGCATATCCACGACGCCGAAAACAATGTCGTCGTCTTTGTCTTGGCCGGCGATGCCCTCGACCGGCAAATTGCCGAGCGTGACTTCCGCAATATCTTTCACCAACACCGGCGTGCCTTTGTGCGCGGTGATAACGATGTCTTTTATTTCATCGGCGGACTTCAGCATCCCGACGCCGCGAATCAAATACTGCTGCGCGCCTTGCGTGACTTTGCTGCCGCCAACATTGGCGTTGCCGCGACCGAGCGCGGTGTAAAGTTGCGACAAGGCAATGCCGTAATAACGCATCTTCGCGAGGTCAGGATTCACCTCGTAACTTTTGACCAAGCCACCGAAAGTGACGACGTCCGCCACACCCGGCACGGCACGCAGGTTGCGTTCGACGACCCAATCTTCGAGCGAACGCAGATCGCGCGTCGAATAGCCATCGCCCTGCAAACGGTAGCGGAAAATTTCGCCGATGGGCGTCGAGAGCGGCTGAAGTTGCGGCTGCACGCCGGGCGGCACGTCAATCGTCGTGAGACGTTCGAGCGTTTGCTGACGCGCCTGCATATCCGTGGTGTTGTCGTCGAACGTCAGCACGATGTAGGACAACCCGAACTGCGTGTGCGAAAACATGCGCACCGCGTGTGGCATTCCATTCAGCGCCGACTCGATGGGAATCGTGACCTGTTTCTCGACTTCCTCCGGCGCGCGTCCGGGAAACAGCGAGATGACATTGACCTGAATATCCGAGACATCGGGAAACGCCTCGATGGGCAGATGAATGTAGGCTGCCACGCCACCACCGATAAACAGCACCGCCATCAATACGATGAAAAATGGCTGGTGCAGCGCAAAACTGACAACGCGTTTAATCATGAGAAAAATTTATTGAATGGGTGGGCAATTCGCGCTGCGACTCGACACCGACCGCGCACGGTCGCTTTGTGGTGCGGCTACTTTTAGGCACACGAATGATTCCGTCACCGGACGCTGCGCTCGGCGACGGGTTTTTCGCAGCGCGAAAAACTCCACCTTGCCAACAGCGCCAGCGGCAAAAAAAAGCTCAGAAAATTCCATGGAAAAATTTCCGCGCGAACTTATTCCAAGAGTTGTTGCAATAGCACGCAGCCTTCCGTCACAACTTGCTGACCGGCCCGCAGTCCGTTCAGAACCAGCGCGCGGCCATTCTGCTCCGCACCAAGGGAAACTTCTCGCCGCGTGAATTCCCCCGGCTTTTCCTGCACGAAAGCGAAATGTTTTTCGCCCTTCAAAAAAACCGCCGTCGCCGGCACGCTGATGCCCGGGGCACCCGCATCCGGCAGATTCACATTCACAAACATCTCCGCTTTGAGCAGCCGTTGCGCGTTGTCCACCGCGCCACGCACCTTGATCGTGCGCGTGTTCGGATCGAGAAATTCTGAAACTTTTTCCACGCGTCCGGTGAAGGTCTGTTCGGGAAAGGCGCGGCTGGTGAACGTGAATTCACTGCCCGGTTGCAAGCGCGGCAAATCAACTTCCGTCGCATCAATCTGAATCCACAAATGCGCCGGATCACTCACGACGAACAACGGTGCGGTGACTTCCGGCATATTCGCCAGCATCTGATCGGGACGGATTTCTAGGCCCGGACTAACACTCTTGTCCACGACCGTTCCGGCCAACGGACTGCGCAGCGAAAATATTTCATCCAGCGAATCCGCGTTGGCACCATAAGCCGCGATTTTTGAAACGGCGCGCGCCCGTTCCGCCTCGGCCTGCGCGTGGGCATCTTCCGCCGCGTCCAAATCTTTTTTCGCCGCCGCGCCGTGAGCGAACAATTCCTGAAGCCGCGTCAGGTTGCGCTCCGCTAATTTCAAATCACCCTCCGCTTTGCGCGCGTCGGCCTGCGCCTGTCCAAAATCCGGCGATTCCACTTCCGCCAGCGACGCATTTTTTGCCACCGTCGCGCCGAGGTCCGCCGTGATTTTGCGGACGCGCCCGGCGAACGGTGTGAAGACGCGCACGGTCACATCGTCATTCCAAATCAGCCGGCCTGAAAGCTGGGTGCTGGCCGACGCGCGCGCTTCAACCGCTGTGACGGCAACCGAGGACAGTTGTGGCGAATCGGGCGGGAAAGAAATTTTTTCGCCGCTCACTTTGGGGTCGCCCGCAGCCTCCGGCGGGGTTTCATGTCGGCAACCCGACACCAGCAACGCGAACATGAAGCAGTTTAGAATTCGGATGATTTTCATAAGGACAGGCAGCCATTCATTGCGCCGCGATCGGAGAAGATTTTAAAAATTTCGCCCGACGGTTTTTTGGTTTTTCAATCTGGACCGGAACTTTCGGCGATAGCGGACTGGCACTCGGCACCGGCGCGGGTTCATTGGCCGCCCACAAGCATGCGGCATCGGCTTTGTGCAATTCCACCGCGCGGATCCAGTCGAGCAACGATTGTTTAGGGCGGACAAATGTATTGGGAGATTTCCGGCTCATGGGTTCAGTTGTTAATGGATGCTTGATCGGTGGCGGCCTTGAAATCAGCAGCCGCGCTGGCGGCATCGGCCAGTGCCTGCGCGGTGGCGAGCCGGGCGTCATTGTCGGCGCGCTCGGCTTGCAGCAAATCCACCAGCGACGCGCCGCCCTTTTCATAAGCGAACGCCACCGACTCGCGCACTTGCTGAGACTTCGGCAAAATCTGATTTTGATAGCGCGCCAGCCGTCCGTTGGCTTCGTGAAATTCGGATTGCGCATTCGCGATGTCCGCCGCCCACTGGGCCCTAACTTTGGCAAGCGCCAGAGAACTTTTTTCCACGGCCGCCCGCGCGGATTTAATCTCGCCGCGATTCCAATTCCACAGTGGGAGCGGAAAGGAAATGCCCACGCCCACGGTGTCTTCCGGCGGGCCGCCGCCCGGCGGGTTGTGCTCGGCGAGAATAGAAAACGTCGGGTCGGGAATCCGCATCGCCTGCTGCAATTGCAAATCAGATTTAGACTGTTTCAAATCAGCCTCCGCTGCGAGCACGTCCGCCCGCATGGAATTGGTCTTGGCTTCGATGATCGGTGGTGCGGAAAAACTCATTTGCGCGAGCGAATCCGTCGGCGTCCAATTTCCCCCGGGCTTTTCCACGCCCAACAAAATTTCGAGCGCGATCCGCGATTGCGCGGCGATCGCTTCGGCGGACGTCGCCTGCAACTCAAAAACATCCGCGTTGTTTTCAATCTGTTTTTCGTCGGAATCGGAAATGTCTCCGGCCTGCAAGCGCACCTGCGCGATTTCTCTTTCATGCCGCAGCATCCGGGAAGATTCGTTCAGGATGCGGGCATTTTCCCCGGCAAGCAGGGCCGCGATGTAAGCCTTCGTCACGCCCTGTTCCAGCAACCGCCGCGCATCAATAAATCTTGCCCGCGCACCCGCCACGCCCGCGTCGGCGGAAAGGTTGCGATCATGCCGCTTACCGCCGATTTCGATGAGTTGGTTGACGGCAAAAATCGTGTCATAACTGCGACTCCAAAGCCCGTTACCCAAAGCCGTGCCGCTGTCATGCGAACCGATTTTGGACGTGGCCAGGGAAAAAGTGGGGTTGGGAAATTCCTTTGCGATGAGGCGTTGCGCCTCGGCGGCGGACACCCCGCTGTTCGCCGCCAGCAAATCCCAATTGCGCTCAAAAGCTATCCGCTTTACCTCAGCGAGCGAGAGCCCGAACGGCGCAAGATGCAGCGGCGGCGTTGGCTGGGCACTAGTGGGGACAAGGCCCAATTGCATTATGACCAACGCCGCGCCGCAAATTTTTTTAACCAAAAAAAAGTATCTTTTCATGCCTTAACCAACTGCTTCTGACGCCAATGGTTTTGACCTGTATTTATTTTCCGAACGAATCGCAGTCGTGGTTCAGGTTATTCACCAGGAATATTTCCAGACTTCAACTTGAGTTTTCGCAATCATTTTCCAAAGTGCCCGCCGCCGCGCAAACGGGCGCGTTCTGTCCGCCGGGATTAACGCAGCCAGTGAGCAGCTGGGTGGAAAAGCCAGCCACTCGCCTTGCAAAACTTGTTTTCAAAAAAGTTTTTTTAATCACATTTACCGAGCAGATAAAGCGGTGTTAGCTACTCGCGTGCCAATGGATGCATAGGGCAATTCCCCAATGTTTTCAAAGTGATTTCTATGACAGCAGGTTGCGGGTGGTCAATGAGTTGTCACGTCGCCGATAAATAAGTTTCCCATTCAGTTCCGGGCGGAAGTCTCGAACGCGTTGCGTTTGCCCAGTCAAACCAATTACTCCCCGCGCGACGCGCGTGCGTGACCGTTCGCGTCTGGCACCACTGATTTACCTGCGAGCTTTGAATTTTGGAATTTGGATTTCATCACTCCATTCGCAAACTCCGATTGCAACAATCCATAAATGGCGTGGTCGGCGTAATGATCGTGCAGCCATTCGATGCCGCGAATGATGCCGTCGAGCTGGAAGCCGAGCCGTTCGGGAATGGCGCGGCTCCGGTAATTTTCCACCGCACACTGAATCGTGATGCGGTTCAGCTTCCAAGTATTGAAACCATGAATCAACAGCGCGTGGCAACACGACGTCATGATGCCCTTGCCTTGCTGACCTTCATCGAGCCAGTAACTCAAGGCCGTCCAACGGTTCGGCCAGTCCACGTTGAGATGATTAATCGCGCCGCAAAATGTTCCATCGAACCAGATGCCTGCGTGAAAGCCCCGGTTGTGCGCGTGTTGGGTCTGCCACACGGTGATGGCGCGCTCACAATCCGTCTGAGAATTCAGCAAATCCACCCACCCGTGCCATCGCCGCAAATAGGCCCGGTTGGCATGGAGCACGCGAAAAAATTCTTCGGCATGAGGGTGACCAATCAAACGCATCTCGGTGCGTTCGTTGACGGCACAACTAAACATGTCTCAAAAAATAAAACTCAAAGCCGCCGCCCGCGACGCGGCGTCGAGTTTGGTTCAAGTCAGGCCACAGCGTTAACGCCCCTGCCGTTATTGGTTGATGATGAAGCAGTGGTCGCCGCCGACGCACTCGCCGATCCAGAATCATTGTGGTGGTGATGATGATGTTTCTTCTGGGCGGCTTTAAGATCAGTCTTCAAATTGGCAAACGCCTTTTGCGCAGCATCCGCGTCTCCAGATTTGATTGCGCTGGCGAGACTTTGATAATCCTTGTTCGCCTGCGTGTTCGTGCCAAACGGTTTGCTGGCGGAACTGCTGGAGCCGCCCGACCAGTCTTGCTGAAACGTGGACAGCGCACTAGCAGCCGTATCCAAGTCACCAGATTGCAATGCGCTGCCGATGGCATTGAAGTCCTTCATAGACTGGCCAAGATTGTTCTGATTCGCCGAGTAGGAATTATTGGAGGCGGAGACGCTGGGTATATTGCTCATAGTTTATGTATCTATTTTCATGTGTTTGAATTGCCGCCGCGCGGCACGAACAAATTTATCTAGCGACATTCGTGCCACCCGGCGAAGGAATTGATTAAGTGAAATTGCTCCTAAAACCGCGCCGACTCATGGTTAAGCTGGTCAGCAACTTTTCACCTGTGTGGTCAATCAGTTGCCAGATCTCTGGTTGAACGAAGTGGGGAACTTTTGGCAAACCGAGCCGATTAGCTCGAAGCTTGCCTTCGACAGCAAAAAAAGCCCCTGGTTCTTGCGTAAAACCGTGGTTGGCACCCGTCGAATTATCTTAAGCTGGAGAAATGGTGCGCGCTGCAGGTTTCGAACCTGCGACCCCTACCGTGTGAAGGTAATGCTCTACCACTGAGCTAAGCACGCAAACGATTTTTCACCGACGTTTTGGCCATCGGATAAAACTGATAAATAAAGGTTAGTGAGACTCGCCTAATCAATCAAGATTTTTTGGATGGCAATGGCTTGCTTCAACTAAAAATCACAACATTTCTGGAACGCCTAAAATCTGAGCTTCAAGAAGTGGGCACTCCACGGCACAAACAACACGCTGAGCATCCGCACCCTTCAACTGATTTCATTATAGAAAATGAACAAACACACCATGGATTCAATTGCGAAAAATCTCTACCCCCATTCGTTGTGACGCGAGACGTTGAGCGGTTCGCTTACCCACCACTCTCGGGCGGCACATCACCATTGATGATGCCGAGAAAAAACATCTCAAAGGCGCCGGCGAGTTCCATCATCATCGTATGGCGCAGCGAGTCGCGATCCGGACGGGTTTTCTGCTTGGCCTCGTGGTCGGGCGAACCTAGCGCGATCCAAGATCCAATGCGCACATCGTTGAAAACTTGCAACATCCATTCCAATTCGCCGCGCGCGAAGACAACTGCGCTCAGGCCATTAGTCTGGGCGAAGCGGGTCGCATTGCTGACGAGCGCAAGAATTTCTTTTCTATTCTGCTCGCGCTGCGACTTGAGCGCCTCGTTGAGCAGTTGCTGATCCTCCCGGCGGCGAGCCAGTTTTTTATCTTTCGTCAGGCGATGATACGTTTCCGGCACCAGCGGATAAAGATTGAGCAGATGAAACAACAACGCTTTCTCCTCGGGCGCGAACTGTAGTTCAAACGTCCCTCCGCTGGCTCGTAGAAATTTCATTTGCCGTCGCGCTCCAACGTGGCATTCAAAGTATATTTCTGAAGCTGGTGAACATAGAATTCCGCCTTCTCCAAACTTTCGCGCGCCAGCACGCTCTGCCCGTTATTGTGCACTTCCAGCATGTGTTTCCGTGCCTTTTTGCGTTCCCAACCAAAGACGGTTTGGAACACATGCGTCACATATTCCATCAGATTCACCGGGTCATCCCAACAGATAACGAGATAGCCATGCTCGTGCTCGGTGGCGGCCGCCGGCTTCGGCATTACTTCGGGCGCGACTTCGGGAAAAGCGGTGGCGGGCATCTTGAATTAATTACGTTTCGCTCCGTCAACAGACACGGGAAACTGCGATTCCCAACAGCTTACCCAGCTTGTCAATTTTATGCGCGATGTGGCCCACGCCGACCGCGCAATGATGCGCCGGGCCGTGCGCGTTCCAGTCATTCACAAATTTTCTAGCACCAATCGAAAAACGGTAACGGCTGTTCGTATTGCCGATTTCCAAAATCGGACCAGCCACCGATTCACCCTCGGCCACGAGCAGTTTCAATGTTCCAGCCGCCGTTTCTACCACGGAGAGCAAGGTCACCGGGCCGTGTTTCACCGACATTTCTACCGAGAGTCCCCGGCCCACTTTGCCGTGATACACTTTCAGCGGACGCACCTTGGTTTTACCTTCGGCAATGGCAAGGTGACCGGGACCATCGTGTCCCATCAGCACCACGTCATCCGCAAAATCCATCGCATAATATTCCGTGAACGAGCCGCCGACGCCGAACGTATCCATGATCTTCATCGCCTGCGCGTTTTTCACTTCGTATTCGCCGGCGACCGGAATGCCGCGCGCAGTGAGCAAGGAATTTCCCAGAATGATGGAGCTGATGGCGTCTTCATTTTCTGCATTGCCCGTGCCGCTGTAAAAATAGGCGAGCGAACCAAGTTCGTGTTCCTGCACCAAGCGATCGAGCGCTACCGAAGTTTTCGCGGCGCGCGCTAATTCCGCTGGGGAACAATCTGCTTGCACGGCGAAAACTTTTTTAAATTTCGCCGCGCGTTCCTGGATTTGTTTCGTCGAAACCTCGCGACGCAGCGCGGCCAGTTCGTCCACTTCCACGATCTCGATGTGGCCACCGAACGTGGCACATTGCAGCGTCGTGTCGGAGGCGATGTCGAGCATTCCGCCGTAATAATGCCCCATTAAACCAAGGCGATTGTGAAACATCGTGTGCGCCACGCGCGCGGCTTCGATCCACGCGTCCACTTCGTTCCAGCAAATGGGATCGTCGTGCAACATCCCGGTGACTTGATGAAAATCAATGCGCGCGCGGCTGAAGACATTCGCGATTTCCGGCACCGGACACGCGGCGCAAAACGCGAGCCAATCACCGGTCATCGCCGTGCGATCAGTCAGGCGGTTAAATTTTTCGTAATCAATCGCGGCGGCGGGCGCGAGATTCAAAATGATGACGGGAACTTTCGCGCGCTGCACCACGGGCAGCACCGTTGAGGAAAGCGCGTAGGTGGTGACGTGAAGAAAAATCACGTCAACATCTGCCTCGCGAAATTGGTGACCGGCCTCGAGCGCCTGCTTGGGATTGTCGATCAAACCGAGATTCACGACCTCGACGCCGGGGCGCGACAGTTTTTTTTCCACGACGCGCACATAGCTTTCGAGGCGCGGCTTGAGTCCTTTGAATTGTGGCCAGTAAGTGTCGAGGCCGATACCGAAAAGCCCGATGCGAAGTTGTCGTTTCATTTAATTTTAATCAGCCGGAAATCAAAATCGTGTTGGCGTATTGCGTCGTATCACCGGTGCGGATGAGGCCGATGGCGTGCGGGATGCGTTTTTTAAATTCGACGTGCGCCTCATATTTTACGGGCACGCCGCGCAAGGCGACGCGAAACTGCTGATGTTTGGTCTTGAAATTATTATTCAAGCTCAAGAATTCTTTCGCCATGTAAGCTTGCGTAAAATGATGATTGGCGCGCACGGCTTTGATGAGCTGCAGCACGGTCGGCAAGTCGTCCACGATACTGAGATCAACGGTTTCGATCATCGGCCAGAATGGAAAACCGCGGTCGGCGATGACGAGAGCGTTCGTGTGCCGCACGCGCGCCAGCAGGGCGAGGAGTTGCGGATTGAGGAGACCGTGATTGATCATGGCTGCAATTTAGCGGTGCGGACAGGTCGCGCCAAGAAACAAAA
>JANYFN010000228.1 GCA_025362675.1 Limisphaerales bacterium
CCTCATCGCCAGCAGCCGGCTCGGCAGTCAGCCGGCAAATCTTCAAGGCGTGTGGAACGAAGAAATGAATCCGCCGTGGGAAAGTAAGTGGACCATCAACATCAATCTTCAGATGAATTATTGGCCCGCTGAACTAGCGAACTTGAGCGAATGCACCGGGCCGCTCTTCGACCTGCTGGATGACCTCGCGGTCAGCGGTGCGCGCACGGCGCAGAAGCAATATGGCGCGCGCGGTTGGGTGGCGCATCACAACACCGATCTGTGGCGCGGCACTGCGCCCATCAACAACATTGACGGCATCTGGCCGACCGGCGGTGCGTGGTTGTGCTATCACCTGTGGGAACATTATCTATTCACCGGCGACAAAAAATTTCTTGCGCACGCGTATCCGGTCATGAAATCCGCCTCGGAATTTTTCATGGACTCGATGGTGCGCGATACGAATACCGGTTGGTTCGTCACGTCGCCGTCGTTTTCGCCGGAGCAGGGAACGATGTGCATCGGCCCGACGATGGATCATCAAATTATTCGCGCGCTGATGGATGCCACGCTCGCGTCGGCAAAAATTTTGGACACGGATAAAACTTTTGCCGCGCAGCTCACCGCCGTTCGCCGCCAAATCGCGCCTGATCAAATTGGGAAACATGGCCAGCTTCAGGAATGGCTCAAGGACATTGATCGCCCGAATAATAATCATCGCCACATGTCGCCGCTGTTTGCGTTGTATCCCGGCGCGGAAATCACGCCGGCGCAAACCAATCTCTTCGCCGCCGCCAAACTTATGCTGCAATGGCGCGGCGATGGCAGCACGGGCTGGAGTTACGCGTGGCGCATTCCGCTCTGGGCGCGCGTGGGCGATGGCGATTTCGCGTTTCGTCAACTCAACGGCCTGCTGCAAAAACGCACGCTGCCGAATCTCTTCGACCTCTGCGGGCCATTTCAGATTGATGGCAATTTCGGCGCGACCGCCGGCATTGTGGAGATGTTGCTGCAAAGCCAGCAGACCGAAGTTAGGAGCCAGAAGTTAGAAGTTAGAAGTTTAGATTTGTTACCTGCGTTGCCGAAAGTTTGGCCGACTGGTTCGGTGAAAGGTCTTTGTGCGCGGGGCGGTTTTGAAGTTGATCTCGCTTGGACGAATGGTGCGCTGACCAAGGCCACGCTGCGCTCAAAGCTGGGTCAGCCTTGTGTTGTTCGCAACGGTGGCCACTCGGTTGAAATAAAAACTGAAGCGGGCAAGGAATATTCATTCGACGGTCAGTTGCATCCGGTAGAATAATTTTTTTGCGCGATGAAAATTTTTTCCAGCTTCCTGCTCGCGCTCATCGTCACCACGCTCACGGCGAATGCCGCGACGGAAACATGGTCCAGCGTCGTCACGGGTCGCGAGTTGGAACTGACCATCAGCGAGCCGCCAACGAACCACGGCGGCGGTGTTTTTCCGATCATCGTCTATCTGAAAAATTTGGCTGCGACGCGCACCGGCATGGAGAGCGACGAGACGATCCTGAAAGATTTTCGTGCCGCGAATTATCTCGTCGCCACGCTCGATTACGCGCACGCCACCAATGCTTGTGCGCCCTTTATCAATCGCGACCTCGGCAAACTCCGCGATGATTTCCGCGCCAAAAAAATCCTCGTCCAATTCAAGTGCGACGACGCGCACATCTACATTATTCCCGAAGGCTGCCGGTTGAAACGCGATGTGCTCTACTACGCCGACACCAATCGCCCGCTGTCGCTCGATATCATTTATCCGTCGCAGCCCAAGCAGCCCGTCGGCGCGCTGCTGGAGTTTTCCTGCGACAACCAGAATCGTTTTGGTAACACCTCGCTTTCCATTTGCAGCGACACGCTGCTCGATGCCGCCGCCGCCGAAGGATTTGCCGTGGCCATGGCCGGTCATCCCGTCGCGCCACCTTACAAAGGACTTGATGCTATGCCCGATTGCGCGTTCCGCATCAAGGCCGCTGTCCGCACGCTGCGCGCGGAAGGAGCCACGCTCGGGTTAAATGGCAAAATTATTCCCGTTGGGTTTTCGCGCGGCAGCGGCATGGCGCTCATGCTCGTCACGACGCAGGGCAAACCCGAATTTGAAAATCACGGTGCGCATCTCGGCACCAGCAGCGACGTGCAAGGTGTCGTCGTCATGTCCGGCCGCTTCACCTATCTCGACCTGTTGGCGGACGACCATATGATTCCCCGCTACGAAAAAGTTTGGGGCGCACGCACGAATCACCTCGAAACCTGGCGGCAGCATGGTGCGCTGGATTATCTCACGCACGCTACGCAACCGCTGTTCCTGACCATCAATTGTTCCGAAGCACCCGACGCGTTGCATCAGATGACCGTGCTGCGCTCGCGCCTCGCCGAACTCCACAGCGATGCGGAATTCCATCTGGATGGCGAACCGCGCGGTCACAAAGTCACGCTAGACCCGGAGATTCTGGCGGCAATGAATAAATATTTTAAGGCGCGGTTGAATCCGTGACGAGGCGCAGTGAAATCCGCATTTGTGAAGGCAGTGAAACGGTGGTGCTTTGAAAATAGCCCAGCCATTCATTGCGGGGTGGATGATGCCGCCACAAAACTAGTCCCGTCAGGGACGAAAGAAAAATTCTATCGTCCCTTGCCCGGACTTATCTCAGACTTGACGCGAAACCCAGCCTTGAAAGGCTGGGCTATTTTCAGCGCGGCAACGAAACGCCTGCAAACCCCGCTGGACAACCCGCCGTCACGGGCATAGGCTCGCGGGGTGCAAAAAAAAGTCCGATGATTTCTGTTGGCGCAATTCAACGAGTAAGCCTTCACAATTTGGAAGATAAAATGACACCTTATTTTTTGAACGTTGATTTCGAATTAATTTTGAAATCCAAGTCGAATGTAGGTTCTATAGTTGCCGGACTTGGCTCCCGTGTGATGGTGATTGATCAAAGAAGTTTAGGCGGAGGAAAACATGTGTGCGCCTTTGAGTTGCCCGGTAGAAGCACGAATCCAGACGGGACAATCCATGGTTTCTGCAACATATTTGAAAAGTTGCCTCTGAAATTACGCGGAATTTTGGCCAAGGGTAAAAAAGAGTTCGACATCGGCTTTGAATTTCTACCTGACGCACGATTTTCAAAGTTTGTGCTTCGGCAAGACACTTTGCAACGAGTGGCAAAACTGGGAGCCACATTAGCAGTGACTTTTTATCCGAGTGAAAATTTGAAGACTAATAGGAAGGTTTCATAGGTTCTCAAAAGATTTTATCCGTTTCTACCTCCATGCACCTTGAAACCATCCTGACCCCGGCGGAGTTGCCCGCACTCGCGCATCGCGATTGGCGCGGGACGGCGTGCGTGGTGTTCGACATCCTGCGCGCCACCAGCACCTTCGTTACCGCGCTGCATCGCGGCGCGGAGCGCATCATTCCCGTGAGCGACATCGCGGCGGCGGTGGCGTTGCAACAACAGCAGCCGGCCGTGCGGCTCGCGGGCGAGCGCGAGGGCGTGCGCATCCATGCGGCGCAGTCGGGCGGGACGGATTTTGATTTCGGTAATTCGCCGCGCGAGTTCACGCCGGAACGCGTGTGCGGTCAAACCATCGTGAGCACAACCACGAACGGCACGCGGGCATTGCGCGCGTGCGTCGGGGCGGAGGCGGTGCTGGCAGGATCATTTTTGAATCTGGCGGCCACGGCGGAATTTCTGCGCTCGAATAATTTTGCAACGGTGCTGCTCGTCTGTGCGGGCACGGGTGAAGGCGTGGCGTTGGAGGATGTGCTGGCGGCGGGGGCGTTGGTGGAAATGTTGGTTGAGGCGAAGCCCCTCACCCCGGCCCCCTCCCCTCCGAGGGGCGAGGGAGAAAAATTGCACGCGCACGTTGGTAAGGAAAGTTCGGTTTGCAAATCCAGTTTGTTTCAGCTCTCCGATTCTTCGCTGATCGCACTGAAAACATTTACGGAAATGAAAACGGATTTGGCGACGGCACTGGGCAGCTCGCGGAATGGCCGTCGGTTGCTGGCGATTCCTGAATTGCGCGACGACGTGGCCTTCTGCGCGCAGCGGGATGCTTTCAATCTGGTCGCGGCGATGGATGGAGCCGGGGCATTGCGCGCGGTTTGACCAGGTGCCTTCCGCGGATTTTCCCGCGCCAAAAACAACACCCCCGCTCAATTACGAGCGGGGATTTTTTTTACGCGGGGACCGGTTCAGCATTGACTGGCAAGAGCGGTTGCTCTTCCGTCTTGTGGAATTTGACACTGACGATTTTGCTGATGCCGTGTTCCTGCATGGTCACGCCGTAAAGCACATCCGCCATGCCGATGGTGCGCTTGTTGTGCGTGATGATGACGAACTGCGAATGCGCAATGAACCGTTGCAAAATTTTCACGAAGCGGATGACGTTGGATTCGTCGAGCGGCGCGTCCAACTCGTCCAGCACGCAGAATGGACTCGGCTTCACTTGATAAATCGAGAAGAGCAGCGAGACGGCGACCATGGTCTGTTCACCGCCGGAGAGCAGCGAGATGCTTTGCAACTGTTTGCCTGGCGGACGGGCGATGATTTCAATGCCGCTTTCGAGCACATCGTTTTCGTCGGAGAGAATCAGGTCCGCTTTGCCGCCGCCGAAGACGTCCACGAACATCGCGCGGAAATTGTCGCGGATCTTTTCAAACGTTTCCAAGAACATCTGCCGCGTTTGCGTGTTGATGCGGTTGATCACTTCAAGCAACTGGGTCTTGGCGTTTACGAGGTCATCGTATTGCGTGGCGAGAAATTGATGACGCTGTTCGGTCTCTTCGTATTCCTCGATAGCCACGAGATTCACCGGGCCCATTTCATCGAGCTTGGTTTGCAGTTCGACCACTTGCGCGTTCACCGCGTTCCAATCCGTGCCCACGCCCGCGGCGGCCATCTCCTCCGGCGTGAGCGTTTCCACTTTCGCCGGACCTTCGGCGGCGTGCGTGATGGTGATGCACTCGCTGCGGATGTCGTCGAGGTTCAGATGGTATTTCGACTGCACCTTCTCGCGCAGATTTTGGACGGACATGTTTTTCTGCGCTAGTTCCACTTCCAACACGCCGCGCTGGTTCTGGATTTGCGTCAACCGATTACGTTGACCGCGCAAACTTTCTTCGCGCGTGGAAATTTCTTGGTCCTGCGTATTTTTGTGGCCGACCAGCTCCGCGGTTTGGAGGTTCACCTGTTCGCGCTCATGCTGCAAACGTTCGATTTGGCCGCGCGAATCCTGAATCTCCACCTGCGCCTGTTCCTGGCGAACGATGAAGGAAGCACACTCGTTTTTGCGCTGCTCAACAACCTGCGTGAGTTCGCGGATGCGCTGTTCCAGCGCCGTGAGTTGTTGCTTGAACGACGAGGCAAGTTGCTCGTCCGAGGCGAGCGCAACCTTGCTCTCGGTCAACGCCATGTTGGCGGCGTCGCGCTCTTGACGAAGGTTTTCCAATTCTTGCGTCAGCGACGCGAGGTTTTCCTGTGAGGATTTTTCGCGCGCTGCAAGTTCGTTTAATTTGCCCGTAAGTGCGTCGCGTTTCTGCAAACCTTCAGCCTCCTGCGCGGCGAGACTTTGCACTTCAAACACCACCGTCTCAATTTTCTGATGGAGCAGGCGATTAGAATTTTGCAACGCCTTGAACTCGCCTTCACGCGTGGCAATGGCTACTTCCTGCACGCGCAATTCCGTCTGCGCCTGTTGCAAACTGGCCTGCAATTCTGTTTGCTCGCTCAATAATTCACCACGCTTCCGGCTCGCGTTCTCGACGAGCTGTTGCAATTCCGCCAGCTCCGCCTGTAATTCTGTGATCTGATTTTTGCGACCAAGAATGGACGACGGCGCTTTGCCGTTGTTGCCTTTGTTCAGATATCCGCCGGTGTAAATGCCGTGACGGTTCAACAGCTCTCCGCCCATCGTCACAAAATCGCAGCCGGCGTGACCGTTCTGGATTTGCACCGTCGCGGTGTTGAGATCAGCGGCGATGAACGTGCGACCGAGCAGCGATTTCAACAACGGCTCCACGTTTGGCTCCGCGTGAATCACGCTCATCGCGTGAACAATCTTGCCCGGCGGCAAAATTTTCTGGGCATCACTTTTCTCGCTCGGCGACATTTCGCCGACGAACGCGAGCTGCTTATCGTCCTGATACTGCTGAATGGCGAGGGCCGCCACGCTCGCGCGGCCAGACTTGTTGGCGTTGAGCTCGGCCAAAATTTCCTGCGCCGATGAGGGCTGCTCCGTCAGGATGATTTGCAAATTGTGACCGAGCGCACTTTCCACTGCGGTGACAAACTGATCCGGCACGCGAATGCGATCCGCGAGCGAGCCGATCACCGAGCGCGATTGACGCAACGCCGCAACTGCGCCGGCATCGAACCCTTCGTGCGAGCCTTCCAACTGCTCCAAAACGGTGAGGCGCGAACGCTTGTCGGATTGTTGGTGCAAAAATTTATCCTGCTCCGTCGAGGCGTTCTGCAATTCCGTCTGCAATTCGCGCAAACGATTCTGGCGTTGCTCGACGGAACCGCGCGTCGTGGCGACATTTAATTTTTCAACTTCGACGCTCACCGTGAATTCCTGCAACCGCGTATCCAATCCGGTGCGCTCAGTTTCGAGTTGGATTTTTTCCGCCGATAGTTTTTCGAGGCGGACGAGGTTGCCCTGCTTCTGCAATTCGAGCGCGGTGATTTCATTGCGGAGTCGCGACAGATCTTGCGCGGCAGAAAATGCCACCGCCTGCGCCTGCCGAAAACGTTCCTGATTTTCCCGCTGCGCATTTTCTATCTGCTGCAAGCCCTCACGCTTCGTCTGCAAACTTTGCTTGTGCTGTTCCAACGCCGCCTCGGCGATCGCCAGGCGCTCCTGCACGGACACCAGCTCACTGGACGCCGTGTGACAACGTTCTTCGGCCTGCGCGATTTCTTCCAGCGCCCGCATGTTCTGCGACTCGATTTCGCGAAGACGTTCTTCGTTGAAATGAATGCGGCTTTCGTTGCGATCAATGTTCGCCTTCAATTCCAGCCCACGCTGCTGCTGCGCGGCGACTTGATGTTCCAAGTCGGAAAGCAGTTCGCGGAGTTTGGAAATTTCATTTTCAAACCGCAGCACATCGTTCGTGCCGTTCTCGATTTCATTCCGCAAGTTTTCCACGGCCGCTTGGCGTCCTGAGATTTCTCCTTGCAGCACGTCGAATTGATGCCGCGCGAGTTGGGTTTCCAGATGCTGCAGTTCCTGCGAAATTTGTTTGTAGCGTCGCGCCTTGCCAGCTTGTCGCTGCAATGAACCGATCTGCCGCTTCACCTCTTTGATCGTGTCCGCGATGCGCAACAGATTTTGCTCAGTGTATTCCAACTTCCGCAGCGATTCTTTTTTTTGCGCTTTGAATTTGGTGATGCCAGCCGCTTCCTCGAAAATCATCCGGCGATCTTCCGGCTTGCTGGACAGAATTTGCGTGATGTGGCCTTGCGCCAAAATGCTGTAGCTCGTGCGGCCGATGCCCGTGCCCATGAATAATTGCTGGATGTCTTTCAAACGGCACGGCGTGCGATTCAAAAAATATTCACTGCCGCCATCACGATAAATCCGGCGGGTCAGCGTCACTTCGTCGTAAGAAACTTCGACGCCCGCGGCCTTCAAATTTTCTCCATCCACGCCGCCGAGCGTGAGCGAGACTTCGCAGAGACCCATCGGTTTGCGACCGTCCGTGCCGTTGAAGATCACGTCCGCCATTTCACCACCGCGCAGAGCCTTCGCCGACTGCTCACCGAGCACCCAGCGGATGGCATCCGAGACATTGGATTTGCCGCAACCGTTTGGCCCGACAATCGCGGTGACGCCCGGCTGAAAGTTCAGCGACGTCTTATCCGCAAAAGACTTAAAACCGAAAACCGTGAGGTTCTTGAGATACATAAAATTACTGGGACTAGAACACCAAAGCGGCGGATTCCTGTAAAGCGGAAAGCACAATATGTTGTGCGCAATCTTGCTTATGCCACAACGGATTGTGAATAACTAGGGTTTGACTTTGCAGCACAGTGATTGAAACGCTCTTATTACAAGAAGGTTGCAACCGGCAATTTGGCCACTCCCAGTTTTCAATTTCAGTAAATCTGATGGCGCTCGCCAAACAAAAAACCCGCGCCGAATGGGCGCGGGTTTGGAATTGTTTTTTGGTCTTTTAGATTTTTCCGTAAGCCTGTTCGACAACTTGTTTGAAGTTGTTTTCACCGGGTTTGACGATGCCGAATTCGCGCTGGGCGTTTTCAGCGGAATCGCTGGCGTGCGCCGCATTCACCATGATGGTAGAGCCGAACTCGCGGCGGATGGATCCGGGCGGCGCCTTAGAGGGATCCGTCGGTCCGAGCACGTCGCGGATTTTATTCACGGCACCAACACCTTCGTAAACCAGCGCGATACATTTTTCCGTGCCGGGATTAGTCCATTCAGCTTTTGGAATATCGCCAGGCGCATGGCCGGACATAAAGCGCACAATATTGTCGAACTGTGAATCGCCCTGAATCGGGCCGAGAATTTCACCGAGTGCTTTTTGGTCGGTCTCAGAAATTTTGAAGGAAAATTCCTTTTCCAAAATATCCTTGGCTTTGGCGCTGACGCCGTCTTTGAGCTTGGCGCGGAGAAATTCTCGAACGGGTCCATAAAATTCCATCGCCTGCGCGGTGCTCATGCGCAGCACTTTTGCACCGACAATGAAGAGTCCCGTGCGGGAGAAGAAATCAATGACATTGCCCGGCCGGCCAGTGGGAAATTTAAAGTTATCCGGCTTAATGAGGACGAGCGTGCGCTCGCTCTTGTCGGTTGAACCATAGGAAATAACGTTTTCCAATATACCGCCATCCGCGTCGGAATACTTGGCCCACAGTTTCAATTTCTTCTCCGCTTCCTCCGCGTTGGGAGCGGCAAGCACGGCCGGTTCGAAATAGCGGACGCTGCCGTTTTCGTCCATGATGAGATCGCTGTAAGTATCGCGGATGGTTTCACCGCCGCGACGATCAGGACTCAAATTGCCGACGACCGAACGCACTTTGCGCACGGCATCATCACCTTTGAACAACAGCACCATCACGCGACGGCGCAAGCCGGTTTTGGGATCGGGCGAGAGATTTTGGAGGACGTATTGTTTGAGCAACTCCTGGATTTTCCGGTCCTGCGAATCGTTGGCAGAGAGGATGGTTTCGGCATATTCCTTCACCAACTCAGTGCTGGGAGCAAACATCCGCAAGCCCACGAGGTCCAGTCCGGTGCGAGTGATCAGGCGGGTGAGAATACCGCCAGTGCGGGATTTGTAGAGTGAATATGGGGTGATGATGACGTATGCGAGCTGCGACATAAAAATATATTAGACTTGCGGCGGCGGGTTGGTGGGGTTCATGGCCGGGGTGGCGGCCTTGCCGAGAATTTTAAACATGACCGTGCCACAGCTGGGACACTTGCCCTTGATGGCCTTGCGTCCGTTTTTCATCGTTTCTTCAAGGCCGTCAGAAATCTCTTTCTTGGCCTTGCATTTGACACAATATCCTTCAGCCATAAAAATTTTACCGTCCGTGCTTCATGCCCGAACGGTGAATTAAGCATAGCGATTTTTGAACTGAACGTCAAACCTGATTCCAAGACTTTTCTTGCAACTTGCTGAATGACAGATAATAAAAAACGGCGCGGAAA
>JANYFN010000236.1 GCA_025362675.1 Limisphaerales bacterium
ATTTATTTATCGTGTCGCCCGCGATGGCGAGGAGGAAACGCCGTTCATCAAAAAACTACTTGCCGCCAAGCTCGGCATCGGCAAAGACTCCGCCATTGTCAGCGAATTTGCCGGTAAAAAAATCGTGCGCGAACCCGTGCCGATTACGAAAGACGAACCGCTAAAATTGGAGCTGCAAAGTTTTGTGAACTGCGTCCGCGAAAAGCAAACTCCTGTTGTCAGCGGCGAATCTGCGAAACGGGCGTTGGATTTGGCGTTTGAGATTACGCGGCAGATTCAACTGTCTAAATGATCTAATCAGGTCAAGACGCCCAGCTCACTGAGTCAGGTTGTATTATTTTCCACATTGTCAGAACACGGCCTAACCAAAAAATCGCGCTCCTGTTTTTCCCGGTGAGGTTGAATTATGGTGGTGTTAGCTCAACAATTTACTTGCCCGCAAAAGGGGCTGTCGGCACTTTACATTTTTTATGAATCAAGGACTTTTTCTAAAACCGCGACTGCTTATTTACGCCGTCGCTTTTTTTGCGACCAGTATTTCCTACCACGCTGCGGCCGCGGATGCGTCGGTCGCGCCGGAGTTGCAGGTGACCGATCAGTTTTTTCTGGCGGTTCCCAAAAACGGTTTTGGCAAAAATTATTTGTTCAGCGCTTCGCTGATTCCACAGGGCCAGGCACCGACGAGCCACGGCCTCGCAGGAAAAATTGTGTCGTTCGAATTATTTCCCGATGGCGTGGATATGTATGAATCTACGAAGGGTCTGGAGGTGACAACGGATCTGCCGGCGCGGCGGTTGCTCGCCAATTTTCCCATCGTGAAACAAGATGCAGATCGCGTGGTGATTGATTTCAACAAAGGGATGCGCCGCGTGTTCACGCAATCGTGGACGGATGGCGGAACCTTGGATTTTTCGTCGCACGACAGCGTGCTGGAAGTTCCCGAAAGTCGCGTGTTTGAAATGCGCACGGATGCCGGGCAACTCATCATCCGTCAAAGCGTGCAGACGCGCAGTCGCGAACAGAGCGCGGATGTGGAATCGCGTTACGAGGTGCGTTATTTCATCGCGCCGTATCAGCCGGGTAATTTTGTGGGCAAGGAGCCGAGCGTGGTTGATTCGCGCTACACGAAATTTTTTGAAACCGAAGCCCAGTTGGAACCGGGAACGGGCCGCATGTCATCGCGCATTGACCGTTTCAATTTCAAGGAACCGATCGTGTTTTATTATTCGGCCAATACGCCGCCGGAATTTATCGAGGCGGTGAAGGGCGGAATTCTTTATTGGAATGTCGTGTTCGGCAAAGAAGTGGTGCAGGCCAAAAAAGCGCCGGAGGGCGTGACGGCACCGGACGCTAAACATAATCTTGTGCAATGGGTGCCGTGGGACAAAGCTGGTTTTGCTTACGCCGATGTATTGGCCGATCCGTTGAACGGCGAGTCGAAACACGGTCAAGCCTACATGACCAGCGCCTTCAGTTTTCTCGGGAAAGCCAGGGCGCGGGCGTTGTTGCGGGCGATGGAAGAAGTCGCCGAAGCCAAGAAGGATGACAAGAAAGGCGCGAAGCTGGCGCTGCCTTTTCTTGGTTCCGCTGCGTGCTGCGAAATGGATCCGCGAATGTTTGCGCAGCAGATGGCGCATGGTTTGCAAGAATTGCTCGCGAGTGATGAATTGACCGATGAAGCCGTGATCCGCGTGGCACAGGATTATGTCCGCGAAGTCGTGGCTCACGAGGTCGGTCACATCGTGGGCTTGCGTCATAATTTTGCCGGCAGCCTCGGCGCAACGCTCACCGCAAAGGAACTCAATGAGTGGTTCAAAGCTTATCTCCTCGGCAAGCCGCTGGATGCTTACACGAACAAACTCGCCTCGACTTCGATCATGGAATACACCGTCTTCAAAGGGAGCGTTTTTGTCGGCTGGCAGATGCGCACGTTGAAGCAATCGCTTCCGCACGATCACGCAGCGATTGCTTGGGGTTATAACGACAGCGCCGAGGCGCGAACGAATAAGTTGCTCTTCGCCACCGATGACGATGCCGCGCGCTATGGCGATGTTAAGACCTTTGATTACGGGCCTGAACCTGTGGTCAGCGCTTATACCGAAACCGCGCAATTGATTGATGTGCTGCCGAACACGGTGATTGAAAAATTCATCAACGCTCGGGCACCGCAGAATCCGCATGACCAAATTCCACTGGAACTCGTCAATTTAAATTACAGTGCGACCGCGAATGAAATTGCCTCGCAGTTTGCAAACGGACTCGTCTGGTTCCGCGCCGACACCCGTTCGCTGCGCGTGGAAAATGAGTTTGATTTCATCGGTGAAATGAATCTCAAAGATCGCCAGGCGGCCCATTGGAAATACTTGAAACATCAGATCGAAGAACTCGGCGGCGTGGACCGCTCGCTATTTTCGGCACTGCCAACGGAATTCAAACTGGAATTTAAAGACGAACCGGCGGGCATTCCCGTCGCGCAACGTTTGAGCGCCACCAACCTCACAGCCAAACTTGAAAAACTACTCATCTCCACTAATTACCTCGTGTTTGTTGGCCCGGACGACAAGAAAAATAGTTTCACCAAGGAGGAACGCGAATTGATTCTCAAGCGCGGTAAAAAATATTTTGAAGAACTAGAGAAAGAAGTCGTCAAGCAAATCTGCCTGAAACTGGAAAACGCCCCGCGCGATCTCGGCTCCGAGGCTGATGGCAACATCGGCGAGGAAGACATCGTGGCCAAGCTCGAGCAGCGCATCATTGAAATCGCCAAAAATGTCATCACGGCCAAAACTGAAACGAACCGCATCACCGGCAAAATTGACAAGAGCGTCGTCTCCGTCCCGGAATACAAATACGATCACGCCACCCGGCTCGCTGCCGCCAAAACGCTTAATGAAAAAACCGGTTCGTTCAAAGGCTGGTCGGACGATGCCAAGGGCGAACTCAACAGTCAGTTGAAAAAACAGGTGGAGGAAGCGATGAACATTTCGCATTTCAAAGACTTCAAAGTCTCGCTGCTCTCGCGTCCACTGCGCGAATGGTATCAGCAACAGCAGGAGATTTTGCAGATGCTGCCGCCATCGGCGGGAGGTGGCGACTCGCCGCTGCCGTCAAAGTGACGCGAGTTTGGTGACGGAGCGCGGCTGTGTCGCAGACCAGCCGCAGCAGTGTGAACGCGGCTGCGGCTGACGCTTCGCGCACAGCCGCGCCCGGTCGTTTTCAAAACTTGAAACTTCAGACGTGAAACCCGAAACTGGCACCAATGAATCGCATCGTTGAGAAGTTCACGCAGTTGAAAGCCGCTGGTAAAAAAGGTCTCGTCGTTTATATCGGCGCGGGCGATCCGCATTTGCAAGCCACGCACGATCTCGCGCTCGCCTTCGACAAAGCGGGCGTGGACATTTTGGAACTCGGCGTGCCATTCAGCGATCCGCTCGCGGACGGTTTGGTGAACCAACTCGCCGCGCAGCGCGGTTTGGAATCCGGCACCACGCCGCCGAAATTGCTGGCGACGATTGCGCAAATCCGCAAGCAGTCGCAAATCCCGCTTGTTCTCTACATTTATTTCAATTTGATTCACAAGGTTGGTTTGGAAAAATTCATTGCCGATTGCGCCCAAGCGGGCGTGGACGGCTTGCTCGTCCTCGATCTGCCGCCGGAAGAATCGGATAACTACGAAGCGCTGATGAAAAAGGCCGGTCTCTGCCATATTTATCTCGTCGCGCCGACGACGCAGGAAGATCGCATGGCGCTCATCGTCAAGCGCGGCGCGGGTTTTATCTATTACATTTCCCGCGAAGGCGTCACCGGCATGCAGACGAGCGTGGCGACGAATCTTGCATCGCAAGTTGCCAAGATTCGCGCGCATACGCATCTGCCCATCGCCATCGGCTTTGGCATTTCCAATCCCGAACAAGCCAAGGCCGTCGCGAAAGAAGGCGACGCCTGTGTGGTCGGCAGCGCCATCGTGAACCAGATCGCCGAACACGGGAAATCGCCGGAACTCGTCGCCAAAGTCGGCGCGTTCGTGAAGTCACTGGCCGATGCGGTGAAAACTATTTAAGCCACAGATGAACCACGGATTACTAAACTTGGCGCTGTTTGTTTTTTGCCTCTTAGGAGTCGCGTTGGCTGTTACAAAATTTTTCGAACACTGGTTACTTGATCCGCAAAAGCGCCGCCTACAAGAGAAATTTGAACTTTGGTGGCTAACAGTTTCAGACTTAAACAAACTTCACTTTGCGCTCGCTTTTACCAGAGCTTACAACCGGTTCAATGATTTTTTCTTTGGAGAAAAGTTGTTTTCCAAAAGAGCATTTTTAAGATGTTCAATAATTTCAACCGGATTGTTAGTTGGGTCTTTGGGATTAACGGGAGTAATCAACCACAGGCTGATAGGAATAGCTCCTTGGGAGAATTATCATCAAAGTTGTGGCTTTGTCAGTGAGTTGGCGGATTTTATTTGCAACAGCGGTATTACCAACAGCGCTCCAATCGACAAAAATCATACCGGACTAATAACCGTTACCAATAGCTTTCTTAGTTCACAAACGACATTCGTTTTCATTTCAACAAACAGAAACGGAAACGAAGGCGGTTTATCAGTTCAATACTTTTTCGGAAAGAAAGTTTCAGACACAAACACAAATCTAACTCAAGCGGAACAATGGGCAAAGGACCTTGTGGTTTTACGTGCAGGAGTTGAAAAATACGATACCGCAAAGAATGCAACAATTTATACCATTGCATATTTTATTGGTCTAATTGCTATCAACGCACTCCTCTCTTATTTTGCTTTAATTCTTTCCAGAATTGTATTGCGAGAAATTTGTTCAACTGCGCGTGTCATCTCCTCTATTTCGTTATGCCTATCAAATTTCTTTTTGGTGTTATTTCTTTCGAGTTTTTCATTGATTGCATTGCTCATTGCCTCAATACCTCTTTTTTGGCTCTTGCTGCCATTGGCTCCTCTGGTTGCGGAAACTTCGTTTCTGACATTTATTATGCTGATTTGTGGTGCGTCGTTAGGCGTTTGGTCGATCAACTGCATTCCGTTGAATATAGTGATTGTTATTACTTTTCTGCCAGGAATTTTGGCTGCCCTCGCTGCGTTTGCTTCGATAATTTTTGTTTTAGGTCGGAATCCTCTGCACAAGTTAATAAGCGCAGTTTTGTTGCGATGCGCTGAAAAGAGTCCTATTGCTGTCATCAGTGCTTGCTTCGCTTTGGTAATCGCCATCATTACAGCATTGGCTCAACTGATAAGAGGTTCTTTTTAATTTCCGAAAGCGAAAATTTATGAGCGCTAAAATCAAAACCGACATCAAAGACCGTTTCGTCATCATCATGGCCGGGGGACGCGGCGAGCGTTTCTGGCCGTTGAGCCGCGAGAAGACGCCCAAGCAACTGCTCGCCATCCTCGGCAAAAAATCTTTTTTGCAGGAGGCCGTTGAGCGCGTGCTGCCGCTGGTGCCGGCGAAAAATATTTTCATCATCACCAACGAAGTCCAGGCGCCGGAAGTGCGGAGGCAGTTGCCGAAGCTGCCGAAGGAAAATGTCGTCGCCGAGCCGATGGGGCGCGACACTTGCGCCGCT
>JANYFN010000032.1 GCA_025362675.1 Limisphaerales bacterium
GAATATTCACCGTCGCACATTGCCGCATGCTTGAACTCAAGTCGCGCGACTTTAACGACAAGCCTGTGGCTTACGCGGCGCTCGAATCGCAGCTTCAGGCGCTGCTGCACGGCGAACGCGACTTCATCGCCAACTGCGCCAACACCGCCGCCCTCCTCTGGCATTCGCTGCCCGATATAAACTGGGCTGGCTTCTATCGTTTCGCCGACAGCGAACTCGTCCTCGGCCCGTTTCAGGGCAAGCCGGCGTGCGTGCGGATTCAAGTCGGCAAAGGCGTCTGCGGCACCGCCGCCATCATGGGAAAAACGGTTCTTGTTCCCAATGTCCACGAATTTCCCGGCCACATCGCGTGCGACGCGGCATCGCGTTCGGAAATCGTGGTGCCCCTCATCAAGAGTGGCGACTTGCTCGGCGTGCTTGATCTCGACAGCCCGAAACTCAATCGCTTTGATGCGGAGGATAAAAAAGGATTAGAACAATTGGTCGCCGTCCTGCTGGCAGGTTCAGAGTAACGACAACTGCTCGCCGCCGGCACGACGAAATGCGGCGGTCGAGAGCGCCACCTCTTCCTGCCGCAACCCGGCTTTGCGGCGCGCCACGTCAAACATCTGCGCGATCTGCTCCGCGAAAATTCCTTCGCCGCCAAATCGTTTTCCCCATTGTGAATCATAGAGTTTCCCGCCGTGCATCGCGCGCAGGCGATTGAGAACTTTTTCTTTCTGATTGCGAAAATGCGTTTCCAGCCACGCCTCAAACAGCGGCGCGACGGCATGCGGTAAGCGCACCACGGTGTAGCCAGCCGAAGTCGCGCCCGCAGCGGCGGCGGCTTTGAGAATCGCCGGCGCTTCGTGATCGGTGAGGCCAGGAATGATCGGCGCGACATTTACGCCCACCGGAATTCCAGCGCTAGCCAGCTCGCGGATCGCGGCGAGCCGTGCCACTGGCGGCGAAGTGCGCGGCTCCATCACTTTCCGCAAATCAGAATCCAGCGTGGTGATCGAAAGCAACACACCAACCGCTTGATGCCTCGCCAATTCGCCCAGCAAATCAATATCGCGCGTCACGAGCTGATTTTTGGTGACGATAAACACCGGGTTACGAAATTCCGCGAGCACTTCCAGACAGCGGCGCGTGAGTTTCAGTTTCCGTTCCACCGGCTGATAACAATCCGTCACGCCGCTCAGGAAGATGACCTGCGGCTGGTATTTCGGCGACGACAATTCCCGGCGCAGCAACTCCGGCGCGTCTTCCTTAACCATGATTTTGCTTTCAAAATCTAGCCCGGCGGAAAACCCAAGATACTCATGCGTCGGCCGCGCGTAGCAATAAATGCAGCCGTGCTCGCAACCGCGATACGGATTCAGGCTCGCCTGAAAACTGATGTCCGGACTGTTGTGGCGGCTGATGACCGTCTGGGTGAGGTCCTTGAAAAACTGCGTGCGCGGCAGCGGATCATCGTCGGGATTCCAGTCGGTATCCGGTTCGAGATGAAGTTTCTCAAATCGGTTCGGCGGATTTTCCGCCGCGCCGCGATGCGCTAATTTCTCCGCTTGCACGGAATGATTTTAGCACAGGGAAAACGGAGGGGCGACTCAACATCAAATAAAAGGCGGCGAAACGCGCAGGCGCTTTTATTCCCCGACGGGAAAAGCGGCGGAAGACCAACGCAGTTCAAGACGCTGGCGCGCGGCACGCGGGCAAACGAAATGCGCGCAGCGTCTTTGAGTGTTCCAACCCTCTGGAGCTTTGTGAGGCGACTAAAACGTCGGCGGTTGCCCGCGCTTGAAGTGATTCACCCAAGCGAGGCAGGTGCATCCAATAAAGTGAGCGCAGCATTATTGTGCATGATGCGCGCGATTTCAGTGGGTGTCACTCCTTCGAAATCTTTAATTTTTGTAGAAGCTCCGTGAGCGAGTAAAAGACGGATGATTTCAAGGTTGTCATTCGATACTGCGTGATGAAGCGGTGTGTAGTCGTCTTCACCTTGAATGTTTGGATCGGCTCCGGCATCGAGTAAATCTTTTACCGCCGTTAAATCCTCACGAACAACAGCAACTTTTAGTGGAGCGTCGCCTGTCGAACCGCGCGTGTTGACATTAATAACTTTACAATCTTGAAATTGAGTAAGATAGCGAAGTCCTTCCAAAAAAGCGCGGAGTCGTTCTTTGGTTGATTCGTCATTCATGATTTTCAATTCTTAAAGTTTCTTCCCAGTCAGCCTTTCATACGCCTCCACATACGTCGCGCTGGTTTTGGCGACGACGTCATCCGGGAGTTTCGGGCCGGGCGGGGTTTTGTCCCACGTCAGCGTTTCGAGATAGTTGCGGACAAATTGTTTGTCGAAGCTCGGCTGGCCGCGTCCGGGCGCGTATTGATCCGCCGGCCAGAAGCGTGAGGAATCGGGCGTCAACACTTCATCAATCAAAATCAATTTGCCCTCAAACAAACCGAACTCGAATTTCGTGTCGGCGATGATGATGCCGCGTTGCTTGGCGTAATCGCGTCCGGCCTTGTAGATCTTCAGGCTCAAGTCGCGCGCCTGTGTGGCGAGGTCGGTGCCGACAATCTTGCACGCTTCCTCGAAGGAAATATTTTCGTCGTGGCCAGCCTCGGCCTTTGTTGACGGCGTGAAAATGGGTTCGGGCAGTTCAGCAGATTCGGTCAAACCAGCGGGCAGTTGGATGCCGCAGACGGTCTGCGATTTCTTGTATTCCTTCCAACCGCTGCCGGAAAGGTAGCCGCGCACGATGCATTCGATGGCGAGCGGCTTGGCTTTCTTGACGATCATCGAGCGGCGCGCGAGTTGCGCGGCGAACGGGTGGAGATTTTTTGGCAACGGGTCGGCGGAATTGGCGAGCAAATGATTTTCCACGAGCGCGGAAAATTTCTCGAACCAGAAGTGCGAGATCTGCGTGAGCACTTCGCCTTTACGCGGAATGCCGTTGGGCATGATGACGTCGAAGGCGGAGATGCGGTCGCTGGCGACGAGCAGAAAACTGTCGCCGAGGTCAAAGACTTCGCGGACTTTGCCGGAGCGGACGCGTTTGATGCCGGGGAGGTCGAGCTGCAAAATTGTTTCGTTCATGGGCAGGGAAAATAAAGTCCACGGCGCGTCGTGCAAAGGCGAAAATTTTTGAAACCACACAAATTTTAAGGCGGCGGAAGTGGGTATGAATCCTGCCGTGTTGGCGCGCACTTTCCCCTCACCCTGACCCCCTCCCCAGCGGAGAGAGAACAGCCGTTGATTACGTCGCTAAAATTCGTCGGCCAAGGGGCAAAAACCAGTCGTGTTTTTACCAAAACGCTGGGAGCGTTTCTCCCCCTCCCCGAGGGAGAGGGCCGGGGTGAGGGGAAACGCGATGCACTGCTTCCCGCTAAACAAATAAACTAGTTTTCTTCAACTTCGTCGCGTCAATCAATCCTTGGTCTGTGAGCTTCAAAGATGGAATTGGCGACAGCGCAAGAAACGATAGCGCCATGAACGGCGCGGCGAGATCGCAGCCCATCGCGTGCGCGGCGGCGTTCAAATCGTCGATCAGTTTCATCGCCTTGGCGAGCGGCTGATCCGTGACGAGTCCCGCAATCGGCAATGGTAACAAGGCTTTCATCTTTCCATCTACCACGGCGACCTGCCCGCCCTGCATTTTTTCCAAGTGCTGAATCGCAAACAAAATGTCTGCGTCATTCGTGCCGGCGACGATGACGTTGTGCGCGTCGTGCGCGACCGTCGAACCAATCGCACCGTGCTTCAATTTGAACCCGCGCACAAAACCCACGCCGACATTGCCGGTCGCGCGGTGACGTTCAATAACAACCATTTTCAAAATGTCGCGCGAAGCGTCGGCAACAACTTCGCCATTCAAAATCTTCGGCAACACGATCAATTCCTTCGTGACAATCTGATCGGGAATGAGTTCGATGACGCGGATTTTTTTGGGACCGTTGGCCTTGACGAAAAAATCTTTCGGCGAGTAGCGCAGATTCATCGTGCTGCGCGGCAGCGTGATTTTTGCCGGTGACTTGCCAAGAAATTTTCCATTCTCCGCCACCAGCAATCCCTTCTTCCAAGTCTGCCGCACGCGGAAATTTTTCAAATCGTCGAACACGATGAAGTCCGCCCAGTAGCGCGGCGCGATGGCTCCGAGATTGTGCAAGCGATAGTGCCGCGCCGTGTTAATCGTGGCCATCTGGAGCGCGGCAATCGGCGGCACGCCGCCCTGAATCGCCAAGCGCACCGCATGATCAATGTGACCTTCGTTCACGAGATCGCCCGCGAGTTTGTCGTCGGTGGCGAACGAGCAGTTCTGCGAATTGTGCGCGTTGATCAACGGCAGCAAATGTTTCAGGTTCCGTTCCGTGCTGCCCTCGCGCAGCAGAATGTGCATGCCGAGCCGCAGTTTCTCGCGCGCCTCCTCCACGATCACCGATTCGTGATCGGAGCGCACTCCGGCCAGTGCGTAGGCATTAAGATTTTTTCCACGCAATCCCGGCGCGTGGCCGTCAATGGCTTTGCCCTTGCCCGCCGCGATCTTTGCAAGCTCACTTTTGAAACCAAGAAACACGCCGGGGAAATTCATCAACTCCGCGACGCCAGCGATGCGGTCATCATGAATCATCAACTTCAAATCGTCGGCCGTGAGTTTCGCCCCGGCGGTTTCGAGATGCGTCGCCGGCACGCAGCTCGGCAGCATGATGAAAAAATCCACGGCGAGATTTTTGGTGGATTCCAAAACGTAACGGATGCCGTCGAGGCCGAGCACATTGGCGTATTCGTGCGGATCAATCACCACCGCGCCCGTGCCGTGCGGAACGACGGCGCGCGCAAATTCCGGCGCGGTGAGCATCGAGCTTTCGACGTGAAAATGCCCGTCAATCAAGCTCGGCGCGAGATACGCGCCTTTGAGGTCAATGGATTTTTTGGCGCGATAATCCCCGAAGCCGATGACGCGTCCGTCTTCCACTGCGACGTTGGTCTTGTGGATTTCGCCGCTGAAAACATTGACCACGCGGGCGTTTTTGAAAAGCAGTTCAGCGCGCAATTCGCCGCGCGCCACGGAAAGTTTCTGTTGGATGTTACGCATTTAATTTCCCCTTCTCGATAAAATCTAGAATTTTTGTGCGGCGTTTCAAAGCGAAATCAAAAGCGCGTGCCTCAAAGGGGTGAAACTTGCCATAACCCACGAGTGGTGGAAGTTCTCGCGCTGCGAGAACTCCGCCCGCGCACTACGGGCGGAACGCACGGACGAACTCTTCCACTGTTCAAAAACGTTGCGCCGCTGCCCGCGGCGTTGGTTTTCGCAGCGCGAAAACCGCCTCTCCGTTCCCTCTGTTTCCTCCTGTTCAAATTCCGGAAAGTTTCGCCAAAGTTTCCGCCAACACGCGGACGCCCTTTTCAATTTGTGCCGGCGAAGAAAATTCATCGGGGCGATGGCTGTAGCCTTTGTAGCACGGAATGAAAATCATCGTCGTCGGGCAGACTTGCGCCATGAACAACGAATCGTGATAAGCGCGACTCACCATTTTCCGGCAGGAAATTTTTTGCGCGCGGCAGACTTCGGCAATAGTTTTCACCAGCGTCGCGTCACAAATCGCCGGTGGATCCTGGTTCAAACGTTCCAGCTCCAGACTGATTCTCCGGCGGCGACATATCCTTCTGGCTTCAAATTCAATCCGCTTAAGCGACGCATCGCGCGTGATCAGGTTCGTGTCGCGCAAATCAATTTCCAGATACGCCTGACACGGGACACTGTTCACCGCGCCGGGTTCGATTTTGAAAACACCCGTCGTGCCGACGGTGTCACGGCTGCCGCTGGTCGTGACGATGTTTTCCACGGCCAGCGCGATTTCCGCTCCGGCGAGCAGCGCATCGCGGCGACCAGGCATGAGCGTCGCACCCGCGTGCCCGCCGACGCCCGTGAGTCGCAAACGCAGCGTGCTCGGCGCGGCAATCTTTTCGACGACGCCGATGGAAATTTTTTCGCGCTCCAAAATCGGGCCTTGCTCGATGTGCAGTTCGACGAACGCGGCGTAACAATTCTTAGGTAATTTTACTGAATCCAATTTGCCTTTGGCACCACCGCGCTTGCGCCAGTAGTCCAGATTCTCGCCGTCGCGATCACGCAGGCTCACCGCTTTTTTCGGCGGCAAAACGCCGCCAAGCAAACGGCTGCCGAGACAGCCGAGACCAAAACGCGTCGGCTCTTCCGCCGTGAAAATGATCAGTTCAATGGAACGCTGCGGTTGGAAACCAGATTTTTTCAGTGCGCGCATCGCTTCAATCGCACCGAGCACACCGACGACGCCATCGTATTTTCCTGCGTTCGGAATCGCGTCAATGTGCGAGCCGGTGGCAACGGCAGGAAGTTTTTTATCCACGCCCTGCCAGCGCGCAAAAATATTTCCGACTGCATCTTCGCGCAACGCCAGTCCGGCTTGACGACAAAGATTTTTCACAAACGCGCGTCCGCGCAAATCCGATTCCGAAAACAAAACGCGTGTGACCACCGGCGGCGTGGCCTCGGTGATGAGCGCCAGTTCATCAATCTCTCGCTGCAATCTGATTTTATCGATCGCGATTTTCATTTTGAAAGCCTAACGGAAGTGAGGACTGGTAGGGCGCGCTTGGAATTTACTGCTGTCATTTCCGTTTGTGTTTTAGCCGAAGAATTTCCGCCTGTGCCTTGGCAAGTTCAGCCTTCGTTTCTTTGCAGTCGTCGCGGACTTTGCTCAGCTCCAGCGCATGACGCCGCAGCTCAAGCTGGGTCATGACGTGCCGCGCCAGCACGCGCAACGCCTGCTTCTGATTTTTGGTCAGATGCCGCGGCACCTTATCAATGACACAAAGCGTTCCCAGCGCATGGCCGTCGGGTGTGATGAGCGGTGCGCCGGCGTAGAAACGGATTTTCGGACCGCCAGTGACGAGCGGATTGTCTTTGAAACGTTTATCCTTCGTGGCATCGGCGATGATGAAGAGTTCATCCTGCAAAATCGCGTGCGCGCACATGGAAACATCGCGGCTGGTCTCTTGAATCGTCACGCCGACTTTGGACTTAAACCACTGACGGTTTTCATCCACGAGCGAAATGAGCGCGATGGGCGCGCCGCAGATCAGCCCGGCCAGATCAGCCAGTTCGTCAAAAACTTCTTCCGGCACCGTGTCGAGCACGTCATATTCCCACAGCACTTTGATGCGTTTGGCTTCGTTTTTCGGCAGCGGTGCTTTCATAATTTTCCCTTCACATTGGCGGACGGTTCACGTCCTTGTAATAAATGTAACTCGCCGGCGTCTTGCCCATCGCCACAAACCATTGCGGACAGTAGCTGGCCATCCAGATCACATCGCCCGCGGTCACGGGATAATGATCCGCATCGAGCCGGTAAACGCCCTGACCTTTGAGCATCAACAAACCGTGCTCCATGATGTGCGTCTCGACGAACGGCAGCGTCGCGCCCGGTTGATACGTGAAAATGTTCACCGCCATGTCGAACGCTGGATGGTCAGGCAACAATACCTGCAAACGCGCGTCGTCATTGCCGAGAAACGGATTGCCCGTGATCGCATCCGCGTGTCCGCAAATCACTCCGGGAATTTTTTCTCCCGCAAGCGCTTCAAACTTTTTTTGGAACACGAGCAACTTGGTTCCTGTTGTCGCGGTGGAAAAATTGAAATTCGTTTTCGGCGGCAGAAACAAATAGCTGCCGGCGGTCAGCTCGTGTTTTTTCGCGCCGATCTGCGCGCGGCAACCGCCGGACTGCACGTAGTAAAAATGTTCGAGAGCGCCGGTATTGCCCGCGCCGGTGCTGTTCGCATCCAGCGTGATTTGAATTTGCGTGAAACGTGGACCGCTCATCACCGGCGAAATGTTGATGATGACGACGGCGTTTTTCCAGCCGGGCAGCACGCTCGGCACAAAGCCGTCGGGCGTGATGAGGGCGTAGTTCCGTTTGACAACGGTGCGCGTGAAGCCAAATAGTTCGGACATAATGTTAGCGTTGAGGTTTCACCAAGCGGCCGACGGCCGGCGAAATAATCTTGCCGTCTTTATAAATTATTTTGCCCCGCAGGATGGTCTGAACGACGCGCCCTGTCAACGCGCGGCCGATGTAGGGACTTTGCGGGTGACGGTAAAATAGATCTTCTTTTGCGACCGCAAACGTCTGTTTCAAATCCACGAGCGCGAGGTCGGCGTCGAAACCGACGGCGACGCTGCCTTTGCTCGGAATTTGAAAACGGCTCGCGACATTCGTCGAAAGCAAACGCGCGATGAGCGGGAGCGCGATGCCGCGATTGACGCGGCCTTCCGTGAGCATCAACGGCAACGTGTGTTGCACGCCCGAGATGCCGCCCCAGACTTTGAAGAAATTAAAATTCCGCTTCATGTCCGGCGGCGAAGGTGAATGATCCGAGCCGATGGTCCGGACATAACCGTTTTCCAGATAGCGCCACAAAACATCCTGCGCCGATTTCGTGCGGAGCGGCGGCGCGCACTTGGCGAGCGCGCCAATAGTTTCCGCGTCCTGCTCGGTCAACGTCAGATAATGCGGACACGTTTCGGCAGTCACATCCACTCCCTGATTTTGCGCGCTGGCGATGAGCGCCACGCCCGCGCCGCTGCTGACGTGGACGATGTGCAGCGCGCACTTGGTTTCACGCGCCATTTCAATCGCGCGGTGAATCGCCTCCAATTCTGCGTGAATCGGGCGCGAATCCAGATAGTCGCGCACGGTGATTTTATTTTCCGCCAACGCTTTCGCCGCCAACCGCGTGGTGATGGCATCGCTCTCGGCGTGAACGGCCACCAATTTGCCGAGTGCCGCCGAGCGCTTCATGCCTTCCTTCAAGGTGGCATGGTCCACGCAGGAAAAATCTTCGATACCGCTGTTCGACATGAAGGCCTTGAAACCAATCACGCCACGGCGGGCCAGACTTTCCAGTTGATCCAAATTTTCGGGGACGAGTCCGCCCCAGAGCGCAAAGTCCGTCACGGATTTTTCCTCCATCGCGATGAGCTTTTCGTCAAAGCTCCGCGCGTCGCAGGTGGGCGGATGCGCATTGAGCGGCATATCAAAAAACAACGTGCCGCCGCCCGCCGCGAGTGCGCGGGAACCGGTTTCAATTCCCTCCCAATCCGTGCGGCCCGGCTCGTTGAAGTGAACATGCGAATCAATCACGCCCGGAAAAATGTGCAGGCCGGTCGCATCAATTTCCTCGCGCGCCGAACCGCCGACACCCAACGAAACAATTTTTCCATCCGCCACGCCGAGATCGGCAAGCTTCTCGCCGTCCGGCGTGATAAGCGTTCCGTTGCGGATGATGAGGTCGAGAGAATTCATTGGTGGTTTGCGATGGCGCAGAACGCGGGGGAAAAATTAGTTGAATGCTCGCCCTCACCCCGGCCGTCTCCCCCAAGGAGAGGGAGAAACGTTCGCCGCGTTTGTGGATAATTTTGCGCTGGGTTTGCAGGGCGCGTGAACGAATTACAAAAGCGCATCGCAGCCAGTCCCCTCGCCCCGGGGGAGGGGGTTAGGGTGAGGGCGGTCGATGATACCATGTTTGTCTTTCTGGAATTCATGCTGATCTGCCCAGCCGCAAAATAAAATCCGCCAACACTTCCACCGCCACCTGTGCGTCAGCAATTTTCACAGACTCGGCGGGGTTGTGACTGATGCCGCCTTTGCAGCGGACGAACAACATCGCCACTGGACAAATCGCCGACAGCGCCACCGCATCATGTCCCGCGCCGCTCGGTAATTTCAAAACCTCAAGTCCGCGTTGTGCGACGCATTGGGAAAAAATCTGCGTTAGTTTTTTATCGCAATGCACAGCGGCAGTTTGCTGCACCAGCGTCCAAATCAGTTTCAGTGCGCGACGTTCGGAAACGACTTTCGCCTTTCGTTGCAAGGTTTTTACGGCGGCAATCCGGCGCGCATCATTTTGATCGCGCACATCCAGCGTGAGTCTCGTGTGACCTGAAATAACATTGCTCGCGCCAGGAGCGGCTTCAATTTTTCCGACAGTGGCGACGAGATTTGATTTCTTGGCGAGGGCTTCAACCGCCAAAATAAATTCCGCCGCGCCCGCGAGCGCATCGCGGCGCAAATTCATCGGCACGGTTCCGGCGTGACCGGCGACGCCTTGAAATTCCACGCGCAAACGGCTTTGTCCCGCGATGGCGGTGACGACGCCCACCGGTAAATTATTTTTCTCCAGCACCGGCCCCTGCTCGATGTGGACTTCCGCGTAGCCGAGAAATTCATTTTTGTTTCTGCGCGCTTTGACGATTTGTTTTTCTTGAATGCGCGCCACGTCAGCAGTGGTCAAAGTTCCAGCAAACGCGCGGCTGCCAAGATACGTCGTCTGATAGCGCACACCTTCCTCATCGCTGAAGCCGACGACTTCCACGTGGAACGGCAATTCCACGCCGCGTTCACGGAGCGATTGCACGGCGACAATCGCCGTTAAAACGCCAAGGGGTCCGTCGTATTTTCCGGCGTCGCGAACGGTGTCGAGATGCGAGCCGAGCAAAAAAGTTTTTGCGCCGCGCTTTTTAGATTCCCAGCGCCCCAATAAATTGAACGCCGCATCTTCGCGCACGGTGAGGCCCGCCTCCCGCATCCACGCGCCAACGAGCTGATTGGCACGCCGCATCGCCAACGATGCGAAGGTGCGCGTGATTCGCCCCGGCTCTTCGGTGATTTCGGCGAGCGCTCCAATTCGCTCCATGACTTGCTTTGCGGAATGAAGACTCATTCAGATGCGAATCATTACACAAATTGTCGGTGATTGTCAGCAGCGGCGTGGTGAAAATTTTTCCTTCCGGCCGCTTTACTTCGCTGAAGTCATTTTGCGAAACTGGCAACAAGGAAATTTTTCATGCACGGCATCACATTTTTACAAGACCTGGCGGTGGTGATGATCGTGGCCGGACTGGTCACGATTATTTTTCACCGGCTCAAGCAGCCGGTGGTGCTGGGCTATATCATCGCTGGGGTGATCATCGGGCCGCACACGCCGCCGTATCCGCTCATCCACGATCAGGATACGATCAACACGCTGTCGGAGATGGGAATCATTCTGCTAATGTTTTCGCTCGGCCTGGAATTCAGCCTGGGAAAATTACGCCGTGTGGGCGCAACCGCCGTCATCGCGGCGGCGTTGGAAATCGTGCTGATGCTCGGCATCGGTTATCAGATTGGGCGCTGGTTCGGCTGGACGCAGATGGACAGTATTTTTCTCGGCGCGATGCTTTCCATTTCTTCAACAACCATCATCGTCAAGGCGCTGGCGGAACTCGGCAAAAGCAAGGAACGCTTCGCGGAACTCATTTTCGGCATTCTTATTGTCGAAGATATTTTGGCGATTGCCATCATCGCATTGCTGTCCGGCATCGCGATGACGGGCTCACTGCATGTCGGCGAAGTGGTCGAGACCGTCACGCGGTTGGGAATTTTTCTCGTGGTAGCGCTGGTGCTCGGATTATTGCTGGTGCCGCGACTCATCGCCTACGTCGCCCGCTTCAAGAGCAACGAGATGCTGCTGATCACGGTGCTGGCGCTATGCTTCGGCTTTTCGCTGC
>JANYFN010000301.1 GCA_025362675.1 Limisphaerales bacterium
TCGTTGAACACCTGGCGCAACTGGTCCGGGCCGACCAGCACGCCGCCGTAGCGCGGCACAGTCAATGTCTCGTCGCCCACGCGCATCCGGCCCGTGCCTTCCAGCACGAAATAAAATTCCTCCGCGCGGATGTGTTTGTGCAGCGTGTTTGCACTCTTGGGCGGCAACCGCCAGAGTCGTGCACCGATGTTCTCGCTCCCGGTGCGCTCCAAAAAATCCGCGTTCGAAATCTTCATCAAATTCGACGGACGCCAGTGCAGATCATCCGGCGTGATGAGATGGTAGCCTTGAAACGTTTTCATAAAACAAAACCATAGACGCTAATTACGCTAATTGACACGAATTCAATTTGGGATTGTCCGGTTAACAAACAATGTAGGTAGGGCGCGTCACTCCGTGCGCGCCGTCGGCTGGCAACCCACGCGTTCGGCGGGCAGAGGACTGCCCGCCCTACCAGCTTCACCGCGTTGTTTGTCATCTGGATAATCCCAATTATTTTGGTAAGTTTACGGCCAACCGGGCAAGGAAAACGTCTGACCAGCCCCGATTATTCTCCAACTGGACATGCTAAATCCTGAACCCAACCGGAAAACCTCCCGGATTCCTGAAAAATGTCTTGGCAACCCTGTAGCCGCGCGGCGTGAGTCAGCTCTAACTATTCAGCCGCGCGCCAAAAGCTGGCAGACAAGAGGAAAGCTTAGAGCGCACGCACCTCCGCTGCTACATTTTAGGAATCGCCGGTATTTAAGCGCCCCCCGGCGCGGAACCATCCCCGCCTGAGGCAACGCCCCCGGCAACCGCCGCCCTACAAAGCATCCAACGGACTCTTCACCCCCAGCCCCGGCTTCTGCATCACATGCGTATAAATCTGGGTTGTGCTCACATCCTTGTGACCGAGCAACATCTGCACCGTGCGAATATCATACCCATTCTCCAGCAAATGCGTCGCAAACGAATGCCGCAACGTATGGGGCGACACATTTTTGAGAATACCCGCCCGTGCAGCTGCCGCCTTGACCGCCCGTTGCAACGTATCCTCCTTCAAATGATGTCGTCGCAAAACCACTTTGGCCGCACTCTGCAAACCCCGCTCCGCCGGATCTGCCGCCAGACCTTTGGCCGGAAACACCCATTGCCAACACCATTCCTTTGGAGCCTTCGGGTATTTTCGCGCCAATGCCTCCGGCAAATACACCGCCCCCAACCCCGCACGCGTGTCCGCCTCCCACACCAGCCGCACCCGCTCCAAATGCGCGGCCAGCGCCGACAGCAATTTTTCCGGCACCATCGTTGAACGATCCTTATCGCCTTTCCCGGCATGAATCAAAATGATGCTACGCGCCAGATCCAAATCCTTCACCCGCAACCGCAGCAACTCCATCAAACGCATCCCCGTGCCATACAATAATTGTAACGGCAGTTGATGTTCCGCCACCGCCAATAATTTTTTGACCTCCGGCTGACTCAACACCTCCGGCAAACGCGCCGGCCGCCGCACCTGCTCAAAATCCGCCACCAACTGATCCTGATGCAACACCTCCCGATAAAGAAACCTCAACGCATTCAACGCCTGATTCTGCGTGCTGGCCGCCACCAACCCCACCGTCGCCAGATGCGTCAAAAACTCCGCCAACTGCTCGCCGTTCAAATCTTTGGGATGAACCTTGGAATCAAAATGCCGCACCAACCGCACCACCCAGGCCCAATACGCCTCCTCCGTCCGCAGCGAAACGTGCCGGAACCGGCAAACCTCGTGGAATTGCGACTTCAAACGGGCCTTCGGATTTGGCAGCACCCCCTCTTTTGGCTTTGCGGTAATTTTTAATCGATGTAAATCGTCTGGCATAACCTTTAACTTAAACATTGACAAAACCATGTAGCTAATTCAAGGTCAATAAAAACAAGCGATAGACCGCAATAACGCGGCCGACTCCTTGTTAGGTGTCATTCGCGTTTCGTATGAACAAGACTCAATTTCAGCAAGTATGCGAGCAGCAGTTTCAGCGGTTAGATTCCATCCGCCGCGATATGGGAATAGCCGAGCAGCTACCGCAAGTGCCGCTCTTTCAAACGCCATTCCGAGACCTTGCTGATGCTTTAACGCTGTGTCCAACTGATGACGACGCTCGGAAAGCATTAGCCCGACATCCTGCTGGATGGTTCGCATTTGCGATTTTAGCACGGAACGTCGGAGCGCATATCGCCAATGGGCAATATAAACCCGGAGATGTCGAACCAGGACTCTGCCCATTCTTTTATATTGCCAGATTCGTTGCGGCGTTTTATGAGA
>JANYFN010000003.1 GCA_025362675.1 Limisphaerales bacterium
GTGAATCCCGTCGCGCACTTGGCCTGGCGGTGACGGGTGGACTGCTTGTTTCACAACTGCTCACGCTCTTCATCACGCCGGTGATTTATCTGTATATGGAAAGATTCCAGGCACGCTTCCGCAAGCAACCGGTCGCAACCCGATAAAATTTTCCTCGTCACCCGCGCCGTTTCGGCAAAGATGACTTCATGGTGAACTTCCGTTTTGTCGCTGCCTGGTTTTGGTTGCTGACCATTGCAACGTCAGTTGCAGCGACGCTCCCAATGCTGCGGCTGGTCTGCGACACAGCCGCGCTCCATTCAAGCAGAGAGACGGCTTTGAAAAATCTGTGTTTCATCTGTGTTTCATCTGTGGCTAAAATGTTGGCGCAATGGAATACGAAGCCGTCATCGGACTGGAAACGCACGTCCAGTTAAAAACGAAATCGAAGATGTGGTGCGGTTGCGCGAACCAATATGGTTCCGAGCCGAACACCAACGTCTGCCACGTGTGCCTCGGCATGCCTGGCGTGCTGCCGGTGCCGAATGAAGAAGCCCTGCGTAAAACGGTGCTCACTGGATTCTTGTTGAACTGCGAGATTCCGCGTTACGCGAAGTTTGATCGCAAAAATTATTTTTACCCGGACGCTTCCAAAAATTATCAACTCACGCAATACGACAAGCCCAGCACGGCGAATGGTTTTGTGGATTTTGAATTCACCGGCGCAGGTTCCGTGAACGGCATGAGCAAAGTTCGCATCACGCGCGCGCACCTTGAAGAAGATGTTGGCAAGCTGACGCATTTTGACCGCACCAGCGGCGTGGATTTTAATCGCGCCGGCGTGCCATTGCTCGAAATCGTTTCCGAGCCGGACCTCACCAGCGGCGACATGGCTTATGAATACCTGAACGCGCTCAAGGAAATTTTGATTCAAGGCGGCGTGAGCGATTGCGACATGGAAAAAGGCATGGTGCGCTGCGACGTGAATATTTCCGTGCGCCCCGTCGGCACGACCGGACTCGGTGCGAAGATTGAGATCAAGAATATGAACAGCTTTTCCGGCGTGCGGCGCGCGGCGGAATACGAAATCGCCCGCCAGATTGAAGTTGTGAAAAGCGGCGGCAAGCTCATCCAATCCACGCGCCGCTGGGATGATGTCGCGGGCATTACCGAAGAAATGCGGACAAAAGAAAACGCGCACGACTACCGCTATTTCCCCGAACCCGACATGATGCCGCTCGCGCCGACCGATGCGTGGCTCGCCGAAGTGAAATCGCTCGTGGTCGAATTACCCATCGCGCGCAAACAGCGTTTCATGCGGGATTACCAGATTCCCGCCGGCGATGCGGAAGTGTTCAAGAGTAACGTCGAGTTGGGAAATTATTTTGAAGGTCTGGCCAAGCAGTCAAAGAACCCGAAAGCCGTGGCAAACTGGATCATCAATAATCTGCTGGCGAAAATTTCTGAAAGTAAGAGCCGAGGTGACGAGTCTCTAACTGAACAAAGCGAAGAGGGTCAGAGCCTCCTCACATCGGCTCCTACAAGTATTTTGGCCGACCTCAAGTTCCCGCCGTCCGCGTTGCTGGAACTCGTCGCCCTCGTTGAAGCCAAGACCATCAGCAGTGCCGCCGCGCAGCAGGTGTTCGCCGAGATGTTTGCGACCGGCAAACCGCCCGCCATCATCGTCCAAGAAAAAGGTCTCGCGCAAGTCAGTGACACCGGGGCGATTGAAAAATTTTGCGACGAAGCCATCGCCGCGAATCCTGCGCCCGTGGCCGATTACAAGGCGGGCAAAGTCGCTGCGCTCAATTCGCTCAAAGGCCAGGTAATGAAGCTTTCCAAAGGCAAAGCGAATCCCGCGCTCGTCGGTGAGATTTTAGAAAAGAAACTCAAGGCTTAACCACCAAGCTACCAAGACGCCAAGGAAAAAAACCTTCGTGCCTTGGTAACTTGGTGGTCCGGTTTATTGCCTCTGCGTTGGCTGTGCCAAGCGTGCCACTGATTTCGCGCCATTGGCACAATTCACTGTGCCAAAAGTTTCCGTCCGCCCGCCCGCCATTTTTCGTCAGCTGCAAAATCCCCTTTATTTTCAGTGGTTTTGCGCCGTGCGTAAGGTTGGCATCCCGCCAGCTATCTATTGCAACGTTGGAACCAAAACATTAACCAAACAACCAAACCATTAAACGAAAGGAATAAAATATGAACACGATACAATGTCAGCGTCCCGGATACGTCGGCTTCCGCCGGGCGAGCAGCTTGCAGGATGAATTGGATCGCCTGTTTGAAACTTCGCTCGCCGCGTGGGTGCCGGTGCTGGATGTCCATGAGGACAAAAATCAATACACCGTCCACCTTGAAGCGCCCGGCCTCAAGCGCGAGGACATCTCCGTGCAGCTTGAAGACGGCGACCTCGTCATTTCCGGCGAACGTAAGAGTGAGACGGTGAGCGATGACACCGAGGTTCACCGGCAGGAACGGTTCTACGGCAAGTTCAGCCGCACCATCAGCCTCACGGCGGCGGTGCAGGCGGACAAAGTTAAGGCGGCCTACAAAGACGGCATCCTGACCGTCACCTTGCCCAAGGCCGAGGAAGCCAAGCCCAAGCAGATTGATGTCAGCGTGAACTGAAACGACGCCAACATCATGGCAGGCAGGAACTGAGAATAAAAACTCGGTTCCTGCCTTATTTCATTCGGGGACGGACGATTGCCGGATCGGAAACGGAGTTCGGTAGGTTTGGTGGTTACCATTCAGCAATAAAAACCAGCTTTGTTAATAGCTTAGATTTGACAACGAACTACATAAGGCTTAAAAAACACTAAGTTCATCCGTCGCACATTTGCGTATGATGTCGCCCCCCCAACATTTTAAAAAATCGTTCGCCCCAGTTGTGACTGGCGAGCGGGGTTTTACGTTGGTGGAAATGTTGGTGGTCATTGCGGTGATTTCCATTCTGGCCGCGCTTTTGATGCCGGCGCTTTCGCAAGCCAAAGCCCGGGCGCAAGCCATCGCGTGCATGAACAACACCAAGCAACTGGCGGTGGCGTGGCAAGTGTATGCCGGTGATAACGCCGAGCGTTTGCCTTATAATCTGGGTTTGGTGGGCTCGTCTTTCCGCACGGATCTGAACTGGGTGAACAACGTGATGACGTGGGATACCAGCAGTGACAACACCAATCTGGAAACGTTGACGAAAGCCAGTCTGGGTTCCTTTGTTGGCGGGAGCACAGCGGTTTATCGCTGTCCGTCGGATCAGGCTTTAAGTTCGGTCCAGCAAGCCGCCGGTTGGACGGCTCGCATCCGCAGCTATTCGATGAACGCGATGGTCGGGGATGCGGGCAGTTTCTCAACGAACGGTTTCAACGTTAACAATCCCGGCTACAAACAGTTTTTTAAGATCACGCAAATCCCGCAACCGTCGGGAATTTTTGTTTTTTTGGATGAGCACCCCGACAGTATCAACGATGGGTATTTTCTAAACCGGGCGCCCAAAAGCTATGCGGCGGCGGCGGCTAGCCCGAGCAGTTTTTATGGGAAGTGGACGGATCTGCCAGCGTCTTATCACAGTGGCGCGACGAGCTTCGCTTATGCCGATGGCCATGCGTTGCTGCATCGTTGGCAGCAGACCACGACGGTTCCACCGGCCCTGCCGAACGCGGCTAATTTACCGATCGCCATCACCTCCTCCAGCGCGAGCGCGCTGGAAGATTTTCACTGGGTTTTAGAGCACATGAGCGTTTACACCGATTTTCCGAGTTCGCACGAGTAGGCGGCTTTGCCGTTGAAGCAGACTACAGAAATTTTCTCAGGGTCGCTTCGTTCCCTTCCGTTTCCAGCAGAAATACTTTTCCCCCTTCAGACCAGGTGACCGTGATGAGTTCGTTGGCCATCGCGAATAGTTTTTGATTTGCGGGAGGTAAATCTTTGATCGCGGCCCGATCCGCTACAAACAGCCACAGATCGCTTGTTTGTCCCGGCGGGAGCGGTTTGCCGGTGCGAAAACAAATCATGGAAACTTTGCCCGTCTGCCAGCCTTGAACCGCGCAACCCACGATCACGATGTCGTTGGTCTGCAAACCGGCGGGTAAAACAAAATCCGCCGGGGCTTGCTGCTCTGCCAGAAAGGTGCGGATCGCCGCCGGATTATTGGTGAGCATGTCCATGCCGTATCCCCGCAGTGCAAGGCCTGTCATTTGGATGCGATAGGCGGCAAGCGATTTGTCCGACCGCGAAACCACGTTGGCCTGATCAGGGCGCACCCATTGAAAAGCGGCGATTGAGCCGAAGATAATAATAACGGCCAACAGCGCAATTTCTAGTTTGCGACGGCTGAAAACAGTTCGTTGACTGGCCGCGTGTTCGGAGATGATCTGTTCTTTCAGCCCGGCTGGCACGGGGATTTGGCGAAACTTGGTGGCGATGACCAATTGCCGCGCGCCATGATCTTTCCACCATTGCGCCAATTCCGGATCGCGCGCGGCCAATGCGAGCGCCTCGGCGATTTGTGGGTCGAGCGCATCCGTCGAGTTACGCCGGTAGAGTTGCAAGATTTGTCTGGCTGCGTTTGGGCTCACAAATTATTTCGGGTTGGCCGCGGGCGGGCGGGTTCATCGGTCAGGAGCAGATACAATTTTTGTAGTCCGCGCGTGAGGCGCGATTTGACAGTGCCCATGGGCACTTCCAAGACTTCAGCGATTTCAAGGTAGGAACACTCCTGTAAATAAAACAAGGCGACGGGCGCCTGATAAATTTCGTCGAGCTTCGCGAGGGCGGCAACTAATTGGGCGGTATCAAGCTGGTTCACGGAGGCGGGCGGAATCATCGGCAATTCCTCGCCGACAAATTCAATGTCGATGTGTTGAAATTTATTCTGCCGTCGGCGAGCGCCGAGAAATTCGCGGTGCAGCGTGGTGAACAGCCAGGTTTTCACTTTGGATTTATCGCGCAATTGATGTCCTTTCTCCGCCCAGATACAGAACGTTTGTTGGGTAAGGTCACCGGCTTCCGCCTCGTCTCGGGTGAGACTAAAGGCGAATTGATACAACCTCGAATAATAGGCGGTCACTAGACCGTCGAAGTCGAGGCTTTCAGCCATTCGTGACATCAGGGTTAAGAGGCGGGCCGCGACCGGATGTTCCCGGGAAAATTTCCGGGAACAAAACTGCCGACCGCGACTCTCATATTCAAATGGCACCTTAACAGTGGTTCAGCTGCGATGAAATCTTTTAGAAAAAAACTCCAGAAAACATCATGAAATCAAAATACTTAAACCGCCTTGTGTTAGTCGTGACTGCCAGCCTGTTATGGCCGCTAACAATACGGTCGGCCACGATTTGGACTGGTCCTACCACCACGTTCACTCAGGCATCGCCCTATCCAGGCACCGGCGACCGGGATCAGTTGACTCCCAATGTGGCGTTGACGCGCGCCAACCCGGTTGGCGGTGGCACCGGCGGTATTTTTAATGCCGTCACTGAATCTACTTTCACCAAATTTGTCAGCCCCGCGGATACCGAATGGGCGGTGGGATCTCTTGCCAACTATGCCACCCTTACTTATACGGATTGGACTTCCGTGGCCGCCGGGCATCCGGTGTTCAACCTAGTCGGTCAGCAATTGGTGGTGCATCTCATTTCAGAAAATATTTATCTATCCCTTCAATTCACCGCTTTCTCGGGGGGAGCCGGTTTTTCTTATATCCGTTCCACACCGGCGGCGCTGAATGTCGCGCCCACCGTCGCCATTATTTCCCCGACCAACGGCCAGTCGTTCACTGCGCCCGCCCTCATTCCCCTCACCGCCAACGCGGCAGATTCAGACGGCAGCGTAACGAATGTTTCATTCTATGACGGCGCGACGTTTCTCAGCGGGACCAACACTGCGCCCTACACGATCACGGCGAGCTTTGCTGTCGGCAGCCATCCGCTCACCGCCGTGGCTTGGGACAATCTTGGTCTCGCCTCCACTTCCGCCGTCGTCAATCTCTCGGTCAGCGCCGCCAACGTGCCGCCGAGTGTGACGATTACTAACCCGGTGGACAACGCCACCTTCGGCAATACATTTTCGATTTCCGTTCAAGTTTCTGCCAGTGATGCGGACGGCAGCGTGACGAATGTTCAGCTTTTCAACGGAGCCGTGTTGCTGCGCAGTTTTACCGCCGGACCCTACAGCTTCTCTGGAACCTCGATCGCAGGTAGCTTCGCGCTCGGCACAAACCTATTGACCGCGGTGGCTAGAGATAACCTTGGGGCTTCGGCGACCTCCGCCCCCGTGCATGTGGTCATCGCCAGATATCTGCCGGCAATCACCAACGGGAGCGTTTCTATGTTTCTCCAACCCGTCGCCACCAACCTGTCTGCGCCCCTCTATGGCCTGAGTCCGCCGGGCGACTCCAGCCGCTTATTCATTTTGGAGCAAAACGGATTGATACGAGTTATCCAAAACGGAGCGCTGTTGCCCGGAGCGGCGCTCGACATCACGAACCGCGTGCAGCCGCCACTGAACCCGGCCAACGCCAACGATGAACGCGGCCTGCTCGGACTAGCCTTTCATCCCGGCTACACCAACCCCGCCAGCCCCGGCTATCAAACCCTTTATACTTACAATAGCGAACTGATTCCCGTAGCGACCACACCCACCTATCCCGTGCCAACCACCGCCACGAACAATTATAAAAATGTTGTGAACGAATGGAAAATTTCCAACACGAACGCCAGCCTCATTGATCCTTCGACGCGCCGCGAAATCATTTCCCTCGGCAAGAATGCCGCCAACCATAATGGCGGGACCATCGCTTTCGGACCCGATGGCTACCTCTATCTCGGTCTCGGCGACGGCGGCGATGCCAACGATGTCGGTGCCAGCCACATTGAACCCGGCGGCAACGCGCAGAACCTGATTACTCCGCTCGGTAAAATGTTGCGGTTCGATCCGCTCAACCCCGCGCTGAACCCGACCAGCCCCGATGCCGTCAGTGCCAACGGTCAATACCGCATTCCCACCACCAATCCGTTTCAAGGCGCGGGCCAGGTGAAAGAAATTTTCGCCTACGGTTTGCGCAATCCGTATCGCTTTTCCTTTGACCGCGCCAATGGCGACTTAATTCAAGCCGATGTCGGGCAGAACAATGTTGAGGAGATTGATCGCATCGTGCTCGGCGGCAATTATGGCTGGCCAATCAAAGAGGGAGATTTTCTATTCAACCGGACGAACGGCCCCGCCGGGAACGCTGGCACCATCGGCTTTCCACCGGGGAATCGTAGCCCCGGAACTCCCGTGGGGTTGATTGATCCGATCTCCGGTCCGTTGGGCGTGCTCGAATACGACCACAATGACGGCATCTCTATCACCGGCGGCTTCGTCTATCGCGGCACCGCCATTCCTGAGCTCTACGGAAAATATATCTTTGGCGACTTAGCCTTAAAAACCGCGCCCGTCCGCGTGGATGGCCGCTTGTTCTACGCGGATCTTCAGACGGGGCAGATCAAAGCGTTCCCCTTACCCCAGTTTGGCGGCTCCGCCATTTTGCCAAATGGACTTACGGTGCATGGCTTCGCTCAAGATGCGGCGGGCGAACTTTACGCTCTCGTCACCAATACCTCGGCGAATGGATCGGGCGGCATCGTTTACAAACTTGTAGCCCTGCGTCTAACTATCCAACGGGCCGGAAACCAGTTGGATATTTCTTGGCCCCTCACCGGTGCTCGCCTGGAAACCCAGACTAACAGCTTGAACAGCGGGATTGGTTCTAACTGGTCCACCATGTCAGGATCGGCCGCGACGAATCATGTCGTCATTCCGCTCGACCAATCCAATGGCAGCGTGTTTTACCGTCTCGCCTTGCCGTGAGGGGAGTGCTTGGCCACCACCGCAAGTCACCAAGGAATCCAGGTCAAACTGTGACTAAACCTCTCGGTGTAAAATAAAAAAGCCGGAATGGGTTATTTCCCATTCCGGCTTGTGTTCAGCCACCAACTTAAACTCCAGCCGCGAGCCGCTATCCGCCATACTTAGGTGGCCATCTTCGTCACCGGATCACTCCACTCGGAATAACCAGTGCTCCCGCCGATCGCGCGGACTTGGAGCTTATACAGTGTGCCCGGCACCAGGTCTGGCACCAACACATTGCGCGATTTTGTGCTCTCCACCGTCGCGGAAATAGCGCCCGCCACGTCGGTGGCGGTGTAGCGGATTTGATAGGCCGCCGCGTTGCTGACGGGTTGAAAACGGAGAAAGAATTTTTCCGTTGCGCTATTATCAATGTTCAGGATCGTTGGTGTGGCCAACGGTGACGAAGTGCGGTTATTGCTGATCTCCTCAAAACCCGAGGAGAGCAGCATGGGTAGGTCATGCGAGGCCACGCTCTGGACATAGGCCGCCATGGCCCGCGACGAGTTATCCAGCGTTGTGCGGGCCACATCCTTGGCCGCTGTCAACCCCACGCCGCCCTGCATGGCGGCGGTGATGCTGTTGTGAAACGTCGTCCGCTGCGTGGCGTAGGTCGCCAGCGACACCGGCAAGTTAGGGAACGCCGCATTATTCGTCAGCTTTAAAATCACGTTCGCGGCGAATTCATCATCATCAGAATCCGACAAGCTCGTGAAACTCAGTGACACTCTGTATTGTTCAGTCATACGATTACTTTAGTTAGTTACCAGACACCCCCGCCAGCCAAGCGGCCGGCAATTTAGGAACACCCGTTCGCTAGACATTAGCACCCGCCATGCCAAGTAATAACCTGCTAAATAATGGCTTTACAAGGGAAATATCGGGCATTATTGGATATTAGTAGGGGCTAAAGTTGCCGCCCTAGGTGTTTCCCTGAGTCTAAAAGTGCCGCTATAAAGCGGCTAACTAAACCCGGTTGGCCTCCGAAGTGGTTTGGTTTATCATTTCTTTGGTAAGTTAGAGACCAACCAGGTTAAGTTTATC
>JANYFN010000048.1 GCA_025362675.1 Limisphaerales bacterium
ACGGACTCGTCGCGCTCGCCATTTCACTTTGCGCGCCCAAGCCTATTTCATAGGCGCTGCGGCCAGCTTCCACGGCCTGCTTGAACGCGATGGCCATGCGATTCGCATCATGCGCCACGGCGATGGCGGTGTTCACCAACACGGCGTCCGCGCCGAGTTCCATCGCTTCCGCCGCGTGGCTGGGCGCACCGATGCCTGCATCTACGACCACGGGAACGGTCGCCTGCTCAATGATGATGCGGATCTGGTCGCGCGTCTGGAGGCCGCGATTCGAGCCGATGGGCGAACCGAGCGGCATCACCGTCGCGCAGCCGACTTCCTGCAACCGTTTCGCCAGCACCGGATCGGCGTTGATGTAGGGCAGCACGGTGAAACCTTCCTTCACGAGAATCTCCGCCGCCTTGAACGTCTCAATCGGATCGGGTAGCAAGTAGCGCGGGTCGGGATGGATTTCGAGCTTCACCCATTTCGGTAATCCGGCGGCGACGGCGAGGCGCGCGAGGCGGACGGCTTCCTCGGCGTTCATCGCGCCGCTGGTGTTGGGCAGGAGCAGATATTTTTTCGGATCAATGAATTCGAGGATGTTTGCGAACGGATCTTTCTTGCCGCTCAAATCCGCGCGGCGCAAGGCGACGGTGACCATTTCCGTGCCGCTGGCGGCGAGCGCATCACGCATGGCTTCCGGCGACGGAAATTTTCCCGTGCCCAAAATGAGGCGGGAATTAAAGGTGCGCCCGGCAATGACCAAAGGTTTGAACGACATTCGGGATAATTTAGAAAATCGCGGCGAATTGTCGAGGCGGGAACCAAACTGCGTTTGGAATCAAATTGAAAAAGCGCAAAGAAGGTTTCAAACCGCGAACGACCCGAACACCGCAGCTTCACGCTCCCCTCGCCAAGCGAAGAAAGTTACAAGTAAACCCCGAATCTTGCTCAACCCCTGATCTGTCCGGTGCCGAAGCCGAGCCATTTGTAACTCGTTAATTCGTCCAGCCCCATCGGGCCGCGCGCGCCGATTTTGTCAGTGCTGATGCCGATTTCCGCGCCCATGCCGAACTCGCCGCCGTCAGTGAATCGCGTGCTGGCATTCCAATACACCGCCGCCGAATCCACCTCCGCCAGAAATTTTTTAGCGTGCGCTTCGTTCTTCGTGATGATGCTGTCCGAGTGCGCGGAGCCGTAATAATTAATGTGGTCAATCGCCGCACCGACGCCAGCCACGACCCGCACGTTCAGGATGTAATCGTTGTATTCCGTAAAATAATTCTGCTCGGAAGCAGGTTGAAGGTTGAAGGTTTCAGGATTCAGGATTTCACGGGTCGTGTCGTCCGTGAAAAACTTTACTTTTTTATCGGCAAGCTTCTGGGCCATTGATGGAAGAAAAGTTTCCGCCACCGCCTTATCCACGAGCAGCGTCTCGGCGGAGTTGCACACGCCGGGGCGCTGAACCTTGGCGTTCATCACGATTTCTTCGGCCATTTTCAAATCGGCGTCAGCGTCCACGAAGACGTGGCAGACGCCTTTATAATGTTTGATGACGGGAACTTTGGAACAATCCGCCACGGCGCGAATAAGGCTCTCGCCCCCGCGCGGCATGCAAAGATCTACGTATTGCGTGAGCGATAATAAAATCGGAATCGCCTCGCGGTCGGGCGTGGGCACGACTTGAATTGCATGTTCTGGAAAATGTGGGTTCGCGATTTTACCCGCGTCAATCATGGTCTTGGCGAGGATTTGATTCGAGTTCAACGCCTCCTTGCCGCCGCGCAGAATCGTGGCGTTGCCGGATTTGAAACACAGGCTCGCGGCGTCGGCGGTTACATTCGGACGCGATTCGTAAATAATAACGACGACGCCGATGGGGGTGGAAATTTTCTGCAACTTGAGTCCGTTCGGGCGGATGCGTTCGTCGAGAATTTTTCCAACGGGATCGGGCAACGCCGCGACTTCGCGCAACCCTTTCGCCATGCTGGAAATTCGTTTGTCATCCAACTGCAACCGGTCGAGCATTGCGGAGGAGAGTCCGTGGTGCACGCCAAAATCCATGTCGAGCGCGTTCGCGTCTTGAATGGCGGCGGAGTTTTTTTCGAGCGCATCGGCCATCGCGAGCAGGCAGGAGTTTTTCTCCGCCGTCGTCAGCTTGGCGAGTTCGCGCGACGCAGCTTTGGCTTGTTTGGCCAAACGCGTCATTTGGTCGTTCAAATTCATGTGGCGATTAATTCTTGCCGCCAAGTTAAATGAATTGAGGGGATTGTCAAAACGCCTGAATCGCCGCACTCACGGCGTTTGAACGCGATAGAAGCGCATGACCGGTCCGTTCGTGGTGGTGAACTGGAACGAGCTGCCGGGAATATTCGTGGTGAGCACGGCGGTTCCATTCGTTGTCCACGGGGTGCCAATTTGATTTTGTTGTAACAGATGGAAGCTGGGCGCTGTTCCGCTGAGCGAGAAATTGATTTTCACCTGACTGCCGGTGACGGTAAGTGAGTTCAGCGTGATCTGCGTGGCCCCGGCGATGGCGGACACTTGTTTGGCGGTTCCAATGTCAGTGGGAAATTCTGTAAAAATAACCCCGCGTGCTTGCAGCAAATAACTCGTGGCTTGCGCGGGCGAGAATACAAAATTGGTGGCAGCGGTCGCGTTCGTGACCTGATTGATCAGTTGCAACGAATTGGTCACAACCACATTTTCAAGGCACCAGCCGACGGTGGGAGTTGTTTGGGGATAATAGCTGCCCGTGGAAAAATCGTAATTAAACCGCACCAGCGTGTTTTTGCCGGCGTAGCTGGCGAGGGAAAGGATGCGCTGGGTAAAGACTGATTCACTCGAGCTATTGCCTGGCTGGGCATAGATGTCCTGCCAGGAGCTGCCGCCGTCGGTGGAAACCTGCACGCGAGCAATTTGAGATGCGGTCGCAAAACCCAGGTAGCTTTTGAAATACAGCGCCGTCGTGTTGGTGGGAAACAAGACTTCATTCAATTGCAATAGCTGCGGCACGGCGGGCGAATGTGCTAGATGAAAACAATTGCCGGAACCGACCGGTGGATTGGTGATGATTGAATATGTCGGTGCCGGCGAAATGGTGAAATTAGCTAAACCGTTCAAAGCGTTATCCACGAGATAACCGTTGGTGGCTTGGCTAACCAACCATTGATAGCCGGTGATGGCTGGATTCGTGGAGGCGGTGCAACTATAAAGATTACTGCCGTTGACGGTTGGCTGAATCGGGCCGCTGATGAGGAGCGGAGCATAATCCGCGCCCGCCACGGACGGATCAAACAAGGTGACGGTATAAGCGTAATTCTTTATCCCGGAGGATGTGATCACATTACTCACGGTGATCGAATACACTGTGTCGGTGCCGCTAAATGGAAATAGTGTGCCGGTCGTTGGATCAAGGCTGGAGGGATACCAGACCAAAGTGTTCTCACCAAAGCCGGTCAAGTAACTTTGTTTGGTGATGGTCACTGGCACGCCATTGCTGGCCATCGTAATGGTGGAAGTGGATAAATCGGCATTCGACAAGGCAAACGACCATTGCGGATAAACTACTTGATAAGGCACATAGCCGGCCGGCGGCCAGGTGACATACGACGTGCGCGTGGCCGGGCGCGGGCCACCGTAATTTCCATCAAATACCCAGGTGGCATTAGCTGAATTATAAGTGCCTTGCACCGGCACATCGCCGGTGCCCATGACTTGTGTTTGCGGGTAGAGAATCCAGCGGCGGTGCCCGACCTCGTAATTATTCGCGCCAAAATCCCAGATATAAGCCGTGATCGCGTCCGGACCGGCGTTGCCGAGCGCGAGATTGGAATTGGCAGAGGCATTCGTGCCGTCGGAGCTGAAACAGTTCCAACCCGTCCAGGTGCCGACGTGTTGGAGCGCGTTATGTTCTGACATCATCAGCGCGGCAGCTTGATCTTTCGTGCTTTCCGCGTCGTTGAAAGTAACCGCCGCCGGCAATCCTGCCAGCGCGCGAAACCAGTTGATGCGTCGTGCTGTGACGTTGACGAATGTCGGTGAATTGGTGCCGGGCAGGCAAGTGGCGGTGACCGCAGTGGAATTCATCGGCACGCCGGCGGACGAAATATATACGGCATTATAAAATTCCCTGACCTGCTCGCGTGAACTCGTGTTCACGCTAAAACCTCCCGTAACGATCTTGGGATGCGGGCCGGTGCCGGGCAAACCTGAGAGGTCGGCTGGCGCCGACGGGGCGTCGCCTAAAATTCCCGCAACATTCACTTCAGCGCGCAACGAAAGGGTTAGAGCACTGAGAATTGTTAGAAATATTTTGAATGCACAAGTTTTCATCTTTTAATATTAATCTACCCAAACAGATTCTGTTAATTTATTCAAGTCGAAAGCACACGGTTTGGCGTGACACTGCCATGCACGCGTGTCAACCATAGCGGCAGCCGCCAGGCTTCGACTCGACAAACTTTTTATGAACGTAAGCATGTGGATGACGCGGGATTTTCAGATGGTGGAAGCGACCACCACCGTCGTCGAGGCCGCCCGCATCATGTCGCACAAACGCGTTCGTCGCCTGCCCGTCGTGGAAAAGTGGCCGGACGGTTTGCATCTGCTCGGAATCGTTTCCACGCGCGATGTGATCCATGCGTTTCCGTCGCACGTCAATCCGTTCGCTATCGAAGGCCCGGATGCGCGGCTCACGCCCACGACCGTTTCAAAAGTCATGACGATTTCCCCGCGCACCGTCACCGCCGACACCCCGATTGAGATGGCGGCGGCGATGATGTGTGAACATAAAATCGGGGCGCTGCCCGTGATGCGCGAAAAAATCATCGTCGGCCTTATTTCTGAATCCGACATTTTTCGCGCGTTCGTCAGCCTTTTCAGCTCGGAGGCCATCGGTGCCCGCATCACGTTCGACGTCACCAACAGCGAGGATGTCTTTGCGCTCGTAGGCCAATTGGCCAAGCGGCATCAAATGAAAATATTGAGTCTCATTTGGACACAGCACGACCAACTCCCGGTCTGCGTCGTGCGGGTGGCCGGCAACAACGTGGGCGAAATGCTGGATGAACTATGGAGCTCTGGCCATGCCGTCGTGAACGTCATCCGCTTTCCGACGTAATCTCGCCGTCGATTATTTTTGTCGGGCGGCCGCCAGGATGACGTCCGCGAGTTCTTGGGGCGTCCAATCGTTCCCATCGAACTGGTGAAAAATCTTGCCGCCGCCATCCAGCACCACCGTCCGCAAGTTGTGCGAAATCGAACCGCCTTCCCGCCAGAAATTTAAATCCACTTTCGGTGCAAGCCCGGCCAGCGTGTTGGTAGAGGCGACCGCAAAACGCCAGCGGTTCGTATCGGCCCCGCGATAAAAACTGCCGTAGCCGGACAACATTTCCGGCTTATCAAAATCCGGATCAAACGAGATGGAAAGCAACTGCCAGTTCGGCGGCGCGTTGGTATCCGCCGAGATAATTTTTCGCGCCTCGGCAAAATTCTTGTTCATGCGCGGACAAAATTCCGGCAACGGACAGCTCGTGAAGAAAAAAGTGAACGCCACCGCATTGCCGCGAAAATCGGCAAAATGAAACGCTTTGCCATCTTCGCCGGTGAATTCAAAGTCCGGTAGCGAATCGCCTACTTTCAGCTCCGATTCCACCACGCGCCACGTCGGCATCGCCGAGACATTGGTTTTTCCGACGATCGCCAGGTTTTCAATCCAGTCATTATTTGCCGTGACGACGAGGTTGAACGTGATTTCATCGCCTGCCGAAATTCCGTTCAGCGCGTTGGTATCTTTGACCGAAAAATCCATCGTCATCGCCGACATGTAGCCGGGAATTTTTTCATGTTTGATGTTCGCGCTACGGTGATCCGGCGGAATTTCCTGCACCACACCGCGCACCGCGTAGGAATTTGTCGCCGACTTCTCCGTGGCTGGCACGGGGGCGGTTGGCTGGCAGCCAGCCGACACAAATAGCATCGCGACCACGCCTGCGAACGGCAGACAAACTTTTTTCAACATGAAATGATTTTACGCCAATCCGTCGCCACAAAAAATTTATTTTTACCGGGTAACGAAATGAGTTCTGCCGGTCGGGACGAAAATACGCCTCAGAATGACGCCGGAAATGTGGCAGGTGGCCGAACGCGAAGCAAAAATTGATGACAATAAAACTACTCGTATCCTGACGCCATTGAAGGAATAGTTTGGTCATGCAATACGGCTCCAATTTTTCCCGTAAAATTTATTCTCGTGGCCTGTTATGGCTGGTGTTTTTTTGTTTCGCCGGTCAGTTCACGTCAGCCCACGCGGATCAGATTGTGTATGACGATGCGCTGCAAAACGGCTGGATCAATTACAGTTGGGCCACGGTCAATCTTGCCACCACTTCGCCGGTGCATGGTGGCGCGGATTCCATCAGCGTTTCTTCAGCGGGCTATCAAGCGGTATTTGTTCATCATACGGCGCAGGCGGGTTCGCTGTTCACCAATCTTACTTTCTGGATCAACGGCGGCAGCGGCGGGCAAAGCGTGCAAGTGCAAGCGACGATCAATGGCGTGGCGCAAACGGCGGTGCCGCTCGCGGCGTTACCGGTCAATACCTGGCGAAAGGAAACCATTTCCCTCGCCGCGCTCGGCGTCTCAACCTCGACCGCCTTCGACGGTTTTTGGATTCAGTTGCAAACGGGCGGTGTCGCGCCGGCGTTTTATGTGGATGACATTTTGCTGACCACCAATGCCATCATGGTCGGAACCAACTCGACTGTGGCCGTGCAGATTGACGCGGCGGCGAATCGGCACGCGATCAGCCCGCTGATTTATGGCGTGGCGTTTGCCGGCTCGAATGCACTGGCGGATCTGAATTCGCCATTGAACCGTTCCGGCGGTAATTCCGAAACCAGTTACAACTGGCAGATCAACGCGCACAATCACGCCGCCGATTATTATTTTGAGAGCCTGGCCGATTATCCCGCCACGCCCGGCGCGAGCACCGATGACTTTGTGGCCAACACCCGGAAGGGCGGCGCGGAGGCGATGATCACCATTCCTATGATCGGCTGGGCGCCCAAGCTGGGAACGAACGGCGACGGACGGCTTGCCAGTTATTCCATCGCCAAGTATGGCCCGCAGACCGGCAACGATTACCAATGGTTTCCTGACGCGGGCAACGGTATCAGCGTCACCAACAACACGCCCATCACTTGGAATAATCCCAATGACGCGAACGTCCCTGTGAACTCCGCGTTCCAACAAGGCTATGTGCGGCACCTCACCAACAACTGGGGGTTGTCCACCAACGGCGGCGTGAAATTTTATCTGATGGACAATGAACATACGCTCTGGCAGGCCACGCATCAGGACGTTCATCCCGTGGGACCGACGATGCAGGAAATTCGCGACAAGATTTTTGACTACGCCGGCATGGTGAAATCCAACGACCCGAACGCGCTTGTCTGCGCGCCGGAAGAATGGGGCTGGCCGGGCTATTTCAACAGTGGCTACGACATCCAAAATTCCGGCGGCCATGATCGCGCCAACAACGGCGGTGCCGACTATATGCCCTGGCTGTTGAGCCAGATTCATCAGCACGACTTGAGCACGGGCCGACGGCTGCTCGATTACTTCACGCTGCATTGTTATCCGCAGGAAGGGAACGTCGGCAGCAGCGCCGTTGACACCGCCACGCAATTGCTGCGCAACCAGTCCACCCGTCAGTTTTGGGATACAAATTATACCGACCCTAGTTGGATCAATAGCGTCATTGCCTTGATACCACGCATGAAAAATTGGGTGGCCACAAATTATCCCGGCACGCTCACCGGCATCACGGAATACAACTGGGGCGCGGACAATGACATGAACGGCGCGACGGCGCAGGCCGACTTGCTGGGAATTTTTGGCCGCGAAGGACTTGATCTCGCGACGCGCTGGACTTGCCCCAGCTCGAATTCGCCCACCTACAACGCCATCAAAATATTCCGCAACTACGACGGCAATAAATCCGTTTTCGGTGACACCAGCGTGGCCGCCACGGTGCCGAACCCAGATGCGCTCGCCGCGTTCGCCGCCGTGCGCGGGACTGATGGTGCGCTGACGTTGATGGTCATCAACAAAGATTCCAATTTCACACCCGTCACGCTGAACCTCACGAACTTTGCCGCCAGCGGCACCGCGCAAGTCTGGCAACTGGCGACGAACAAAATCAGTTCGTTGGGCAGCCAGACGTTCACGAATAATTTGCTCGCCCGCACGCTGCCCGCGCAGAGCGTGACGGTTTTTGTTTTGCCCCCGCTCCCGCCGTTCAGTGTGCGCGCGGGCGCAAGTTCCGCCGGGCAATTCACGTTGTGGTTGGACGGACTCGCGGGACAAAAATACGCGCTGCAAGCCTCCACGAATTTATTTCAGTGGGCCACCATCAGCACCAACACGCTGTTGAGCAATTCATTTCCGTATTTCATTTCAACCACGAGCAGCGCCGCAACATTTTATCGCGGACGCTGGACGCCGTGAAATTTGGGGGCCGGCTCTGCTACTTGTTCGGATTCCAGACGTATTTGCCGGCGGTGTCCACGTAGCCGACGCGGCGACCGCCGGTGAACGCGCCGTTGATAGCGCTGCCGAGACTCACGCGCGCGAGACCGTTGCTAAAATCCCCCGCCTCGTTGAACTGCGGGTTGATGACAAATTTGCCCTGCGCGTCCACGAAGCCCCAGCGGCTGGCCAGTTCCACCCGGGCGAGTCCTTCAGAAAAAGGAGCGGCTTCGCTGAACTGCGGATTGATTGCAAAATGTCCGGTGGCATCGACGTAGCCCCACAGTTTGCCGAGGCGCGCGGGCGCGAGACCTTTGACGAAATATCCGACCTCATCGAATTGCGGGTTGATGATAATTTTCCCCAGCGGATCAATGAAGCCCCAGTGATGATCCATGCGGACCGCCGCCAGTTTTTCGGAAAAAATGCCGGCTTTTTCAAATTGGGGATTGATCGCAATTTTCCCAGCCGTATCCACGTAACCATAAACGCTGCCCAACTTGACGACCGCCAATCCGCCGAAAAAAGCGCCCGCCTCGTCGAACTGCGGATTGATGGTGATTTTTCCGGTCTTATCAATGAAGCCCCAGTGACCGGCGAGTTTCACCGCGGCCAGACCTTCGGTGAACGGCCCCGCTTCGTCGAACTGCGGATTCACGACATACTTCCCGTCCGTGCCGATGTAACCGCAGTGGTTGCCGAACTCCACCGCCGCCAAACCGCCACTGAACGCGCCAGCGTGTTGGAATTGGGGATTGATGCTGAGCTTGCCCGTGCTGTCCACATATCCCCATTTGTCGAGGCGCACCGCCGCGAGATTTTCGGTAAACGGCTCTGCTTTTTCAAATTGCGGATTCACCACGAGCTTGCCGGAGCTATCAGAAAATCCCCATTTACCGCCCACGACCACAGGAAATAACGTCGCTGCGCCCACGGAAGCCGTGGCGAGAACCGTCAGTGTGAATAGGAAAAACAGTTTGTGAGTTTTCATAATTGAATTTTGGAATGGAATAGTGGCAATCAAATCTAAGTTGCAACAGTCTATTTTGACGCCAAGTTGAGTCAAGCGGTGAATGGGATTCAGAAAAATGGTGTAAGCTGATTTGACGAGTGCTTAGGCTACAGGGTTGATTCCCAAGGCGGGTTGAGGTCAGGGAGTTGCGGAATTTTTTTGACCTGAAGAATCTGCACAAACCGGTCGCGGGTGCTGATGTCCGGCAACGCGAACGCGACGACATAAGCAGGCCGCTTCAACGTAGGTCGCTTCAACAATAGAATGTAAAGCACTCGCCCTTCAAATATTCGCTCGACCACACACCAACCAGAAAAGTCGCGATAGCTCCAATTACAAGTTTGCTTGCCGGAAAGTTGCTTGATGCCATTGGGAAGAACCGTGATTTCGGAGCAACGAGTAGGATTAGTTAGATTTGCCCAATACAGCACAGTGAAAAAAAACGTGACAGGGATGCACACGCCAAGAAATTCACACAACGAGGTGGTGGGCAACTGAAACAAATACAACAACAGCCAAGGTAGGAGAAAAAATCCCATGCAACGGGCGGAAAACCAAAGCACTTTACAAAACCGAGGTAGGAATGGTTTGGAGGTAATGAGGTGCGTCCGGTAGCGCGCCCAATCTGCTGGCTCCCTAAATGGCTCTGGGAATGCCGCCCATATTTTAGCTTGCTCGTCATTTCCAGGCGTCTTGTAAGATGCTCTGGAATAAATATAATTTTTTACAGCATCGTAGCTTTTAATATCTGGGAGGCGGATCGATCCAATCTCAAAAGTGCCCCGAGATGTTTCCATGCAAAAGCTAACGTTGGATCCGAGTGCGCTATCTCGCAGAAAAATAATTTCCTCATAAAGAATGCGCGTAATCCGCGTTCGAGGAAAACCACGCGGAAATAGAACGGCGGCTTCAGTCAATTCCAATACGCGGGGAAATACGAGGCGGCGTATCATCATGAAAACCGACAAGGCGGCGAACAGCGCAATCAATGCCATCAAGCCTATGAAAATTATTCCGGCTAAATCTCTGGCCAAGTGAGCCGCGAAAAAAGAAAGGCTGGCCCAGCAAATTGCCCCCACGATAGCTCCACGCCAGGGCAGATTAAAAGCATATCGGTGAGTTGGATTCATTCACCCCTTCTTCTTATACATCTGCTCCGGCGTGAGGATTTGTTTCTCGGTGGTCTTGAACGCTTCCCCCTGCCCTTCGACGGAGCGGAAGAAACAGGAATTGTAACCCTCGTGACACGCCGGGCCGACTTGCTCGACTTGGATGAGCAGGCAATCGCCATCGCAATCGAACGCCACATCTTTCACCGTTTGCGTGTTGCCGCTTTCCTCGCCCTTCATCCAATATTTCTGGCGCGAGCGGCTCCAGAAATGCGTCTTGCCCGTCTTAATCGTGCTTTCCAACGACGCGCGATTCATCCACGCCATCATCACCACGCGGCCCGTTTTCTGTTCCTGAACGATCGCGGGAATCAATCCCTGCGCATCGAATTTCAATTTATCGTAGAAGCTCATGGTGCCAATTTACGATTTACGATTTACGATTTACGAGCCTTAAATCGGACCGGACGCTGGTGAAAACTATTTCGCGGCGGGCCGGTTGGTGGTGACGACAGCGTTCGTGGAAATTTCCACCACCGCGTTCGTCGGCGGATTTTTATGATCGCTGAGACTGCGGATCAACCGAGATTTTAAATCCGAGAAAACACTGTTCGTCACGAGCTCAAGCTGCCCTTGGGCCTCGTCAAAAAAACCGGCGCTGATTTTATTGCGCGCGAGATGGATGCGCACGCCCTCGCGTTCGTTCTCATCCTTGGCGATGTGCAACGCGTTGGTCCACGCCGCCAGCGCATCGTTGGTGCGAAACGGTTTGATGCCGTAATAACTTTCCGCGTAATCCGTGGCGAGCACGAGATTGCTTGGTGCCAGCAGCATGGCCTCACGATAAAGTCCGAGCGCCTTATCAAATACTTGCTGCTCATTGATGTGATAAAATTCGCGCGCATCTTTGCGATACAAATAAACCGTTGTGGCAAAATTTTGATAATACACCGGCTCAGTCGCATTCAGGCGGATGGCCTCGCTATAACCCGCGAACGCATTGGTCAACATGCCAACGTGGCCATAATAGTTGGCAAGATTGTTCCACACCGCTGGATTTTTTGGGTCAATCTGTTTGGAATTATCGTATTGCGCTTTCGCGGCTTCTTCATCGCCAATGTCATTGAGAAAACTGCCGTAAGCGAGATAGCCGTGGGCGCTGTCGGGATGATTACGCAGAAATCTTTCGTAAGTCTCTTTCTGCACATTCAGCCGCGCGCGGATGCGCAGGTTCAGTTGCGCGATGGCGTTGGTATCCGAGCGCGGAATCTGATTGGTGCTGATCCACGCATTGATTTCATCCAGCGTCGCGTCATCGCCCAACATCACTTGCTCCAGTTGTCGCTCAGTCGGATCGGCAACGGCGGCGGGCACCACGTAACCAGTTTGGTCTTGAATCAAATTGCTGACGGCCGCCGGCTGGTTGGTGGCCAGCAGCGCGCTCATGAGGCCGATGGTGAGGTCGTTCACGCGGGCAAAATATCAATTCCGAAAATAAAAGACAGAACTACCAATAGAGACAACATTTTCTCCGCCGCGTTCATGCGGAAAATTTTTAACTGCGAAATACTCGAAACACGCGAAATAATAAAAACATGCAGAAAATGGTTTTCGTGTATTTGGCGTATTTCGCGGTTCAACAAAAATTATTTCCCCAAATCATGCGGCGCAAATTTCACCACCCAATACGTCGCGCGATCGGTGCCGATATTGATCAGCCCGTGCAATTCATTCGACGCCTCAAAAATAATTCCGCCAGCGGTAACCGTGTTTGTGTGATCGCCTTGGATCGCCGCCAGCGTGCCTTCCTTCACGATCATCAATTCCTCGTCCGCGTGGCGATGCGGCGGATGCGGTGATTCGCCCGCATTCAACGTCGTGATGTGGCATTCCAGATTCGCCAGCGTCGGCGTGGGCGCATCGAACACGGCGCGACGCTCACCCGTTTTGGTTGGCGCAACTTTCAATTCCGCCCAGTTGAAAATGGACGAGTGCATGACCGGCTTCACGGCGGATTGCGCAAACGCCATCACCGCGGCACCGGTAAAAATGGATACAGTGGCAACGAGCATATCGCGACGGGTAATCATGCGGTCATTTCGGCGGGAAACTGAAATGAAGTCAAGTCCGCGCAGAATCATCGCGACGCGTCCGGTGACGAGTAATCGCCGGAAACCCCTCATTTCCGCCCCGGTCAACGGAGTGTGTTAATTGCGTGCCATTACCCAAAAGCATGTTATCCTCGACCACTATGTCATTCAGTATTCTTGGTCTTGATGCCAAAATTTTGCAGGCCGTAACCGAAGCCGGCTACACCGAGCCAACGCCGATTCAGTCCGCCGCCATCCCGCCGATCATCGCGGGCAACGACCTGATTGGCATTGCCCAAACCGGCACCGGCAAAACGGCCGCGTTCACGCTGCCCATTCTCACGAAGCTGGCGGCCCTGCCGCCCGGCCAACGGCGCGGCACCAAAGTTTTGGTGCTCGCCCCGACGCGCGAACTCGTGGTGCAGATCGAAGAAAATATCCGCGCCTATGCGAAACACTTGCCCCTCACCGTCGCGACGGTTTTCGGCGGTGTGGGCGAACATCCGCAAATCCGCGCGCTCCGTTCGGGCACGGATGTCGTCGTCGCGTGTCCCGGACGTTTGCTGGATTTGATGGGCCAGCGCGCGGCGGATTTCTTGCAATTAAAATTTCTCGTGTTAGATGAAGCTGACCGGATGCTAGACATGGGATTTCTCCCGTCCATCCGCCGCATCGTGCAGGCCTTGCCGAAGGTGCGGCAGACGCTGATGTTCTCCGCGACGCTCTCCAAAGAAATCGAATCGCTCACGCACGAATTTCAACGCGCGCCGAAAATTGTCCAGATCGGTCGCCGCGCAAATCCTGCCGAGACCGTTACGCAGTTCGTGTATGAAGTGCCGAAACATTTGAAGCCCGCGCTGCTGCTGCATCTGCTGAACGATCCAAAAATGGAAATGGTTTTGGTTTTCTCGCGCATGAAACACGCGGCGGATCGCGTCGCGCGGCAGCTTGAGCAAAAGGGAATTCGTTGCGCGACCTTGCACTCAAATCGTTCGCAGAATCAGCGACTCAAGGCGTTGAAGGATTTTAAATCCGGCGCGGTGCGCGTGCTCGTGGCGACGGATATCGCGGCGCGCGGCATTGACGTGGACGGCATTTCGCACGTCATCAATTATGATTTTCCGATGCACGTCGAAGATTACATCCACCGCATCGGCCGCACGGGTCGCGCGAATGCGATTGGCGACGCGATCAGTTTTGTGACGAATGAAGATCACGGCGAACTGCGCGCGCTCGAACGCTTCATCGGTCGCGGCATCGTGCGGAAAAAAGCGGAAGGATTTAATTATACGGCGGCGGCTCCGGCCTACAATCCAGCGGAAGAAGACAGCCGCCTTTCGCGCGGGCACAATCAGAATCGCCCGCAACGACCGGGCCGTCCGCAGCCTTCGGGACAATCACGGCCGCCCCAACGCGGCGGTCAATCGAGTCAGGGAAGATCGTATCAACCGAGCTGGCGCCGATAAATTTGGGCAAAAAAAATCCGTCTCTCCGGATTTTAATTTCCGCGAGAGACGGCATGGGACCGGCGGCTATTTCTTCTTGCCGGCGGCCGACTTGCTGGCGACCGCTGCGGTTTTCTTCGCCACGACTTTGTTGGTTTTGGTTACTTTCTGACCAGATTTTTTCTGGGTTGCTTTCGGGGATTTATCGCCCATAAGTTTGATTTGTTATTTTGTGTTTTATCTTGCCGACGGAATAGAAGTTTCCCCGTCGGCACCGCATCATGCGCGGTGCGCGGGCAGTTGTAAATGACTGACGCGCTAAATCCGACAGGCCAAGCCCCCGGCCCCGAGGACAGCCAAACGCCTCTTTTTCAGATAACTTAAAAAAATTTCTCGCTTGCCGCGCGCATGTGACCCAGACATTATTAAACCAGATGGTTAACTATTCACCACGCCTTTTGAACCGCACGTTTGCCGCGCTCGCCGACCCGACGCGCCGGCGCATCCTGGCGCACCTGGCGCACGGCGACCGTTGTGTCACCGACCTGGCCAAGCCGCACCGGATGTCATTGCCGGCGGTCTCCAAGCACCTGCGCGTGCTGGAAAGAGCCGGCTTGGTGCGCCGCAAACGCAGCGGGCGCGTGCATTCACTCAAGCTCGAAGCCAAGCCGATGCAGCAAGCACAAGCGTGGATCGAGGAGTATCGAAAATTTTGGGAACAACGCTTTGACCGGTTGGACGAATACTTGAATCAACTGCAAGCCAAGGAAAAAAAACATGAACTCAAAAAATAATCCCGCGACAAAAAATGCTGATCTGCGACTGGTCATCACACGCGTTTTCGCCGCACCGTGCGCGCTGGTTTTTAGGGCGTGGACCGATCCGAAGCAAATGGTTCAGTGGTGGAGTCCGCAAGAAATTGAGTGCCGGAGCGTTTCGGCAGATCTGAAAATTGGCGGCGCGTATCGTATCCACATGGTTTCGGAAAAGGGTGACCACATCGCCGTCGGCAAATATCTGGAGATCATTCCAAACAAGCTTGTGAAGTTTTCCTGGCAATGGGAAAACTACGCCATACCGGACAGTGTGGTGACGGTCGAATTTGAAGATTTGGGAAAGACTACCCGCCTCACACTGACTCACGAGGGAGTTCCTGATCAGGAAGATCTCGCCGACCACAAGCGCGGCTGGACCTCGGCCATCGAAAAATTTGCGCAGTTGATTGAGGCGAACAAAATCCAAGTGGATTGAAACGGACAAAACATAATCGACCAACCAAACCAATAACACAGAAACATCCGTGAAAAACACATTCGTTCAACCTTACTTGTTCTTCGGCGGACGCGGCGATGAGGCGCTCGAATTTTATCGCACCAAACAATAAGCTGACAACCAAACGAAAATAACATCATGCAAAAAATCACTCCCTTCTTGTGGTTCGACGGCCAAGCGGCCGAGGCGGCTAAATTTTATACGGGGATTTTCAAGATCTCCAAGATTGAAAACCTTTCCCCGATGATGGCGGCGTTTCAGCTGGACGGCGTGAAATTTATTGCGCTAAACGGCGGGCCGCAGTTCAAGTTCACGGAAGCGATTTCGTTTTTCGTGAGTTGCCAAACGCAGAAGGAGATTGATTATTTTTGGGAGAAACTTTCTGCCGGCGGTAAGAAATCGCGGTGCGGTTGGCTCAAAGATAAGTTCGGCGTGTCGTGGCAAATCGTGCCGCCAATCCTTGGCGAATTGTTGAACGATGCCGACGAGTCGAAGTCGCAGCGCGTCATGCAGGCGATGCTTCAGATGGACAAGCTTGACATCAAAACCTTGAAGCAGGCATACCATGCGGGAGTCACATCCACTAAACGCAAACCAAAATAGGAGTAGCCATGAGCAAAATCCGAGTTCTCGTCGGCACCAAGAAAGGCGCATTCATTCTCAACGCGGATGGCACGCGCAAAAACTGGCAGATCAGCGATCCGCACTTTGCAGGTTGGGAAATGTATCATCTCAAAGGTTCGGCGGCGGATCCGAATCGAATCTACGCCTCACAATCGAGCGGCTGGTTTGGGCAGATCATTCAGCGCTCGGATGACGGCGGCAAAACGTGGAATACGCCCGGCAGCAGTGTTGAGGAATTGAAAAGCGAACAAGGTTTTCCCAAGGGCGAGAGCAACAAATTTGTTTACGAAGGCGAGCCGGGAAAACATTTGTGGTATGACGGCACGCCGCATCCGTGGGAGTTCAAACGCATCTGGCATATTGAACCTTCGCTCACCGATCCCGACACGGCGTATGCGGGCGCGGAAGATGCGGCGATTTTCAAAACCACGGATGGTGGCAAAACTTGGCGGGAACTTCCGGGTTTGCGCCAAGCCAAAAGTCAGCTCTGGCAACCGGGCGCGGGCGGCATGGCGGTGCATACGATTTTGCTCGATCCGAAAAATGAAAAACGGATTTACGTCGCGATTTCGGCGGGCGGCTGTTTTCGCACGGATGAAGGTGGCAAAAATTGGAAGCCGATCACCAAAGGACTGAAATCGCCTCACGAACTTCCTGACCCCGAGGCGGAGGTTGGACATTGCGTGCATCGCATCGCGCTGCATCCTTCGAAGCCCGATGTGTTGTTCATGCAGAAGCATTGGGATGTTTTGCGCAGCGACAACGCGGGCGAATTGTGGAATGAAGTCAGTGGTAATCTGCCGAGCGATTTCGGCTTTCCGATTGATGTGAATTTCAATGAGCCGGAGACGATTTACGTCGTGCCGATCACGAGTGATTCGCTGCATTATCCGCTGGAAGGAAAACTGCGCGTCTATCGCAGACAGACTGGCGGCGGCGAATGGGAACCACTCACGCGCGGGCTGCCGCAAAAAGATTGTTACGTCAATGTGCTGCGCGATGCGATGGCGGTGGATCAACTCGACCAAAGCGGAATTTATTTCGGGACGACCGGCGGACAAGTTTATTGTTCGCCCGATGGCGGCGATTCCTGGAGCGCCATCGCGGAACATTTGCCGCCGGTATATTCGGTCGAAATGCAAACGCTGCCATGATCCGCGTCGTGCTGCCATTTCATTTGCGAAACCTTGCGCGGGTTGAGGGTGAGGTGGAGCTTGATCTTCCGGCACCGGTCACAATTAGCGCCTTGCTGGAAGCGATTGAAAAAAGTTATCCAAACTTACGCGGAACGATTCGCGATCATGGCACGTTGAAACGCCGTCCGTTCATCCGTTTTTTTGCCTGCAAAGAAGATTTATCGCTCGATCCACCGGAGACGCAGTTGCCGGATGAAGTCGTCAACGGCACAGAACCGTTTCTCGTCGTCGGCGCAATGGCGGGCGGCTGAAAATTTTACCAAACCAACAAACAAAATCATCTAATGAAAAAGTATCTACCTAACATCGCCGGTGTCTTGCTCGGGCTTTGCTTCCTGGCTGCCAGCGTTCCGTTTTTATTACATTTGGTTCCGGAACCAAAACTGCCGGAGGGCACGCCGATCGCACATTTCATGGCGGCTTTTGGCCCGACCGGTTGGATGACGTTTGTGAAAATATTTGAATTGGCCGGCGCGATTCTCGTGATGATTCCGCGCCTGCGTAACCTGGGCTTGCTCGTCCTCGGGCCGGTCATCGTGAACGTCATCGCGTTTCACGTTCTGGTGGACGATCCCAAGCATCTACTCAATCCGATGATCATCGTCATCATTTTGTGCATGCTGTATCTGCTGGGCAAAGCGCGGGGAAAATTTGCCGGACTGCTCAACTAACCAAATTAATAAAAGGAAAAATATGATCCCCATTTTACTCGCCCTCGCATTCATCGCCGTTTTGATGGTCATCGTTCTCACCGGACAACCGGATGCCTTTAAAATATCCCGCTCGACCACTATCGCCGCGCCACCGGAAAAAATCTTTCCACACGTAAACAACTTGCACCAATGGAAGCCGTGGTCGCCATGGGCTAGGCTCGACCCAAATTCAAAAGCCAGTTTTACCGGCCCCGATGCGGGCACTGGCTCGGCGATGCGGTGGGAAGGCAATGGCAAAGTCGGCATTGGCACGATGACGATCACGGACAGTAAGCCCAGCGAAATGATTCGCTTGCGCCTCGATTTTGAGAAGCCGATGCAGGCGACCAACCTCGCGGAATTCAACTTCAAGCCCGCGGACGGTCAGACGTTGGTGACGTGGAGCATGTCCGGGGAAAATAGTTTGATGGGGAAAATTTTTGGGTTGTTTATCAATTGCGACAAGATGGTTGGCTGCCAGTTTGAAAAGGGCCTAGCCAATCTGAAATCAGTCGTGGGCGGCTGATTTTAATCCGAGAAAATCGTATCAATCTATTTTTCGCTGATGCAAAGCGCGTTCGATGCGCCGATCTGGGATCAGCCAGAGCAGGGCCACGAAAATGAAGAGGCCCGTTGAAATCCACGGACTGACAAAGGCCAGTGGGATCGCGGCGAGATAGCACAACGGCGAGATATTTTCTTTCCAACGAGCACCAACAGCGATCGCGAGCAAAGAATTCTCGCCCTGCTGCCGGATAATGACGTGTTCCAAAATATAGTAGGCGATGGCGGCCATGAGCAGCACGAAACCATAGACGGCCGTTGGAGCAGGCGCGAGATGGTTGGCCCCGACCCAACCAGTTGCGAAAGGAAACAGTGAGAGCCAAAACAGCAAGTGGAGGTTTGCCCAAAGAATCCCACCCGTCACCGATTGCGTTGATTGGAACAGGTGATGATGGTTGTTCCAATAGATACCGACATAAATGAAGCTCAAGACGTAGCTGAAGAAAACGGGGATCAATTCTTTCAAATCTTCCAAACCGGCGGCGTGATGTTCTGGCACTTTCAACTCGATCACCATGATGGTGATGATGATTGCAATCACGCCGTCACTGAAGGCTTCGAGCCGGTTTTTTTCCATGCACGATATTTTAATCCAAGTGGCGTAAAAATCGCAACGGCGTCCGATGAAAATATTTTTGTCGCGCTGGATTTTTTGTCAGACACGGATAGGATTGCCGCCGTGAAAGTGCATAATCACCTCAAAGGAGCACGCGTTTATCTTTCCGGCCCGATGGACTTCGTGGCCTCGCGCGCGAACGAAAAAAAATTCGGCTGGCGTAACCGCGTCGGCGATTTCATTCGCGCGCTGGAGGGCATCGTTTTTGATCCCTGGTTCAAGCCCGCCGTGCGCGGCCTGCATCAATACGGGCTGGAGGATTTGAACACGCTCGACGCCCGCGAAGCGTGGACGTTCGATCCCGGAATTAAGGGCGATCAGACGCGGGCGCAAATCGCCGAAAAATTTTGGGAGACGCTGCACATTGATCTGCGCATGGTGGATACAAGTGATTTCACGATCGCGTATTGCCCAACCAATATTTATTCCGTGGGCACGGCACATGAAATCATTTTATCGCGCCAACAATTAAAACCGGTTTTGTTCGTGAGTCCGCCGGTAAATTTTCCGTCGTTAGAAAAGTTGCGGGCGCATCTGAAGGACGACCAAGCGGGCCTGGCGTTACTGGAAAAACTTTCCGCCGAAGTGCCGATCAAGCCGAATCCGCGCTCGATTCCGAGCATGTGGTATATGCCGCTGATCGGCTCCGGCGATTTTTTTGATGGCTTTGGATTCAAGCCTTACGTCGAAAAGTTTGGCTGGAAACCGATCCCGATGGACGAACAGGAGGCGCAGCATCCACCAAAAAATCCGCTGCTGCCTTATCTCGAAAAACTCGCGCACGAAGTTCCCAAACGCTGGGACAATAAGCTGAAACAATATATTCCCAACGACGAGTGGCTGCTGTGGGATCTCGATAGCCTCCAAAAAAATAATCAAGAGGACCCGCACTAAAACCTTCGTCCAAACTGGTCAACGGCGCGGAACACGTTTGATTTGAACTGCGGGACGGTAGCGGATTCGCACCAGCAGATCACCTCGCCCGCCGCGCGATTTCGGCAAACCTTCGCCATCGAGCGCAATGATTTCTCCGCGCGAAACTTTCTTGGGAATGGTCACGCGCAAAAAATTTCCCGTCACGCCGCGCACGGATTCCACCCCGCCTTGTTGGGCGCGTTGAAAATTAATTTTCAAATCGCAGCGCAGATCGGAACCGCGCACTTTGAAACGGAAATCGGGTTTCACTTTAACGCGAACGTTCACAAATCCACCGGCATAAAACCCAGCGCGCTCGATGCGGAAACGCGTGCCCGGCGCCGTTTCTGGCGGCACCGTAAATTCGTAAACTTCCGCGCCGTCTGGATTGCCCGGATCGTTCACGTGCACTTCAAGTTTGGCGCCGCGCAAAAATTCATCGAACCTTAGGAGCATGTCTTGCGCAACATTTCGCTGCGTTTTTGGAGTGGCTCGCACTGAAGATTTTTTCGGCAACGCCAGTTCGTCATCGTAAACCAGTCGCTTTTCCGGATCGCTCAAAATTTCATACGCGGCATTTAGTTTCTGGGTCCGTGCCAAGGCCTCGGCCGCACCGCCGTTCACATCGGGATGATGCTGTTTGGCCAACACACGATAGGCCGCGCGGATTTGCGCCTCCGTGCAAGCGCGGTGCAATCCGAGTGCGGCATAATGGTCGGGAATAGAATGTTTCAATCGAACGAGATTAGAAAAAAAATTATCTGGAAGCCAGCGGTGGATTTTTCCCGACTTTCTGGGGTGGGATTGGCTTACGCTTCCGCTAGGTGAGTCATTGACCGAACCGCCTGTCATGGGATTTGAAAAAGATTAAGAACTGACCGCGCGGCAAAATGTCTTGGATGACATGCTCGGCCGCGCGCGATTCGGGAATTCTTCGCGCAGTTGAAAAAGATTTTCTCGCGGTGAGTTTTTAAAAAATCCGGGCCGCGAGCTTTGAGCTGAGTGGGGGTTTGCTGTTAGCACTGCCCAAATTCGGGAACACGTGTCTAATTTTTACCGGCTGCGGCGAACCGCCAAACATCACGATGGGAATGCGACGACGATAGATTTGGATGTTTTTGGGCCGGGCCGCCACACGCAACACGGACACTTGGCTCAGGGCGGACTGTAAGTTCATCGCCGCGACTTGCGCCGCTGGTCGGGATGATTTTATTTGATTACTTTTTCGAGCCATGCCCTTCGTAGCGCAACTCGTATGCCAGAAAAAGTTTTGGGCTAAAAAGAAAATTCAACTCAGCCAAATAAAAGCCTAAAGTTTTTCGGCGGCGTTGATCAGTCGGCACTGTCGTCGCGCGGATTCTCCCAATCGGGATAGCTGGCGGCGGGCAATTGACCGCGCCGGATGAGTTCCTGCAAGTCGCGGATAATGGTGCGCCGGGCCACTTTAAATTCACGAGCGAGCGCGGAGATGTTTGGGCGCACGCCGGTTTTTTTGACGTGCGATAAAATCTCATTCTGCCGCGCGAGCCGGTCGGTCGAGCGACTCAATAGTTCCGGTGCATCAATGCGCTGCGAGCGCTCCAAGGCCTCAAACTGGCGGATGATTTCGGCGCTGGAACATTCGGTCAGCGCCGTCTCAATGGTGTGCCTAAGTTCGCGGATGTCCACAGGTTTGGGCAGGCAGTAGTGCGCCCGGCGCGGGCCTTGCAGCGCGGCCATTTGCTGCCGAACTTCGAGGGCGCCGGAAACGATGATGACGGGGATGTGCGGCAACAACTCCTTGAACTGCGGGAGAAAATCCAATCCGCGCTCGCCGTTTTCCAGAACATGATCCAGCACCAACGCGTCCGGCTGAAGGCGCGGCAACAGGGCGAGCGCGGCGCGGCCAGTCTGGGCGCGCGTGAGCCGGAATTTTGCCAGCGCGTCTTCGTAAATTTCGTATTGGAGGTCGTCATCCTCGATGATGAGTAGATGGGGTTTGGTGTTCATAGTTTCACGGGGATAATCAGGGTGAAAGTGCTGCCAACATTGGGCGCGGATTCGACGGCGAGGCCAGCCCCCATTTTTTTGGCAAGCTCATAAACCATTGAAAGACCAAGCCCTGTGCCGCGCCGGGCAGATAAATTTTTCGTGGTAAAAAATGGTTCAAAAATCCGCGCCCGCAATGCCGGGGCGATGCCGGCTCCGTGATCGCGCACGGCAATGAGGATAAATTTCTCAGCGGCGGCGGGCGGCAGATAAATTTCCGCCGGTAACTTTTCCGAGAGTGTGGTGGCAAGCTCGATCCGTTTGCGTCCGGTCATCGCTTCATCTGCATTGAAAATAAAATTGAGTAATATTTGCTGAACGAAATCGCGGGGCACAGGAATTTCCGGCAAATTTTCACCCGGCGTAAATTGCACTTCGGTTTCATGCAGAAAACGATCGCCGAGCAGCTTGCGGGTATCAGCGACGACTGCGTTGAGATCGCACGGGGCCAGCGGGGCATCCGCGCTGCGACTGAAGCCGAGCATGGCGTCCACGACTTCTGCGCCCTGTTGGACAACGGTCTGGATGCGAGCGGTGCGGGCACGGATTTTTTCGGGATTTCCCACGTTGTCTTCGATGATTTGCGCCGAGCCTTTGATGATGGATAAAATGTTATTGAAATCATGGGCGATGCCGGCGGCGAGCGTGCCGAGCGCGTTCATCTTTTGGCTATGGAGCAGTTCGCGGTTGGCGAGCTCGAGTTGCCCGGTGCGCTCTGCGACGAGCTGCTCAACTTTGGCGTAACTGTGTTGCAGGCGACGATGACGGTTCAAAGCGAGCGCGCCAAAAAACAGCGATGCGAGCAGCGCAAAAGCGAGCGCTCCAACCAATCGGACTTCGCGATACCATGGGACCACGACGTTGAACTCCAGTTCGGCCGGGGGATTTTCTACGTTGCCATTGTGATCAATCGCGCGGACTTGGAAAACGTGCCGCCCCAGACCGAGTCCGGAAAGGGCCACGACCGTCTCCGGTTGAAATGCAGACCACTCATGTTCATCAAGTCGCCAGGAAAAAAGTAAAAAGTCCGGCAGCGTCTGATCCCACTTATCTCTTCCGCGAAAGTGCAACGTGATGACCGCATCTTCCTGAATGTTCGCATGGTCGAATTTGGTGGATAACATTTCTGTCTGCGGCGCGTCCGTGTCGGCGTCCGGCTCAAAACGAAACCAGCCATTAGTAGTTTGGGCAAAGACCGCGCCGTGGTCATCTTCCTGCACCGAAGAAATGTCACCCGCCGGGAGGCCATCGCCAAAGCCATTCACAATCCACGCGCCGCGGGTGTAGCGAAGCAGTCCGCGCGCAGTGGCCAGCCAAAGTGTGCCGTCACGCGCGGCCAGCAACGTGTGAACGTGATCCAAGCCGGAGCGCGTCGCGAGCCAATTGCGCCCGTCGAACTGCCAGATGATTTCCGCCGTCGCGCACCACACGCGACCATCGGCAGTTTCCGCAAAACCCAATGGCTGTTCCGGGCCAAGCAGATTTGTGGAAGTGAATACGCTCCATTGCCCGCGATGCTGCCGCGCGATCCGGTTGCCACCGCCGAGCCAGACATCTCCGGCGCGCGTCGTGTAAAAGATGTTCCAATCGGCAAGGGCGGAAAGTTGCGGCGGGATAGAAAAATGATTGGTTGGCAGCGGAGAAATTTCGGGTCGCAACGTGGCGGGCTGCCAGATTTTATCCGGCGGCGTGCCCGCAGCGGACGCCACGGCTGCGAGCAGCCTGACTGTCAAGAGCACGGTGGCACGCAGGTTCATCGGCGATAGTATTCCACCCCCGCTCCAAACTGTGCAATCAAAAGCACAAGTGTGCAGCGAGACGCACAGTATTCAGCCCCGAACTTGCCAAATAATATAGTCACGACTGATGCTTTTTTTGCGCAACATCCCCGCTCGTAACCAACGTGCTTTTACGCTGATCGAATTGCTGGTGGTCATCACCATCATCGCCATTCTTGCGGCGGTGCTCGTGCCCGTGCTGACGCCGGCGAAGGCAAAAGCAAAATCCGCCGGCTGCCTCAATAATTTAAGGCAACTCGCGCTCGGATGGACCATGTATGCCGATGATAACAATGGAACACTCGTCGGCAACCTGCCCCAACCCAACCCCGAAACATCGTGGGTTAACGGGTATTTCAGTCCGCAATTTCCAGCCACCAATCAGGCGATCATCCGGCAGGGGAAACTTTATGCCTACGTCGCCAATCCGTCGGTGTTTCATTGTCCAGCCGACACGGCGCAAATCGGCGGCGTGCCGAATGTGTTGAGCTATTCCATGAATGGCTGGATGGGGAGCCGCACGATGAACCAAGGTCAACTTACGGTTAGTTCTACTTACCGGACCTTTGCTAGAGAATCTGAAATCTCAGCCATTTCTGCGACCGCCCGCCTGTGGGTTTTTTCGGACGAAGACTCCAGCACCTTGAACGACGGCTGGTTCATGGTGACGATGGATGATCGCCAGCCCTTCGCAAGTTTTCCCGGCGTCCATCACCAACACGGCGGCGGCATGACGTTCGCCGACGGTCATGCCCAAATTTTTAAGCTGCACGATCCGGCCACTGTGCCGGGCAAATACATCAGCGCGGCAAATGCCGACTGGATACTTTTCAAACAAATGACCACCGAGCACTAAGTCATTTTCAGCCAGCCATCAAAACTACCCATGAACAATAATCCCAGCAAAAAAACTAACTGGCTGTTAGTTGACCGGATGACACTTATTGGCTTATTACAACCGCCCATGGACCCATGGCTTCTGGCCCTGATGAATGGTTGCATCCTTGGCATCCATCATGCTGCAAAGATCGCCTCAAAAAACAATGGTTTCTTATTGCAACTATCAGCGCGCAGAGTTAGAACAGTGAAATTAAAGTCAGCCTCACCCGTAAACCGTCCGTCGATTTTTTATTGGGTAAAAGGAAAACAAAACTCACAAATATGAAAAGGATGATCTTCCAGTTTCAACGCACTATGTTGGCCGCCGGGCTAAGTGTGCTTGCCGGGCTGGCCACGGCCAACGTTCCAGCCGCATGCACTCCGTCGCCCGCAGGCTTGGTTTCATGGTGGCCCGGAGAAAGTAGCGCCAATGATATCCAAGGCACTAACAACGGCACGTTGACCGCGACCGGCGCAACCTATGCTAGCGGCAAGGTTGGCCAAGGCTTTCGTTTCGATGGAACAAATGGTTTTTTGCAGATACCCGATGCCGTCGCGTTGAAGCCCGCCAACCTCACGGTGGAGGCCTGGATATGGCTTGATCCGAATCTGCCGACTAACCGCGGGGGCGAGTCGATTTTCTTTAAGAAAAACACGTGGAACGCTTGGTTTGAAGGTTACAGCTTGCTGAAAGCCACGGTGGACAATGGCAATGGGACCTATTCCGAGCGCTTTGAATTCACGGTGTCGCGCACCGGCAACCAGGTTCCGATCCGCTCCCAAACGCTGGTGCAGCGGGGCGTTTGGTATCACGTCGCAGCGACCTATGACGGCAATAAATCTACCCTATTCGTAAATGGGGTCGCTGAAGTTTCTGCCACGCCCGGGTTTGCCCTGGATTACGATACGACGCCGTTATTCATTGGCACCTCGGGCACTTGGGCACCTTACCTTTCCATGTTTGGCGGGATCATTGATGAACCCACGATTTACAACCGCGCGCTGGCGACCAATGAAATCGCCGCCCTCTACAACGCCGGTCCGGCAGGAAAATGTGTGTCCGCAGTTTCTTTTCCCAGCTCCGTGCCCGTCATCGCCAACTTTGTCCCACTGGCCGCCACTAACGGAACACTCGTCACGATTTCTGGAACTAACTTCAACCCGAACGCTACGTCGAACATCGTCTATTTCGGCAGCGTCAAAGCGAACGTGGTTGGTGCCACCCCGAATTATTTGACGGTGCAGGTTCCTGCTGGGGCAACCGTGGCGCCACTCACGGTGACGGTCGGTGGTTTGATGGCTTATTCCGGAAAGTTATTTGAACCCACCTTTAGCGGCAACGGCTCGAACAGCACCACTAGCAGCTTCGCGTCCAGCTTCAATCTTAGCGCAGGCAATGGCCCCATCTGCGTCACCGTTGCGGACTTGGACGGTGACGGCAAACCGGATCTTGCATTAGTCAACTATTACGATGATACACTTTCCATCCGGCGCAATATCAGCACGAACGGTGCGCCACTCACGTCCGCCTCATTTGAGCCGCCTATTTATTTTTCGATGCCGACGAATGGCATCGTTGGCGGCGCGTATCGCGTTCGCGCCGCGGATTTGGACGGCGATGGCAAACTGGATTTGATCGTCTGCGAACTCGGTGGCGACCATGTTTCCGTTTTCCACAACGTCTCCGTGCCAGGCAGCCTCACCGCCAGTTCGTTTGAAAAACCGTTCGCGTTGATTTCGGGCAGCGACTGCCGTTTCGCTACCGCCGCAGATTTAGATGGTGACGGGCGGGTGGACATCGTAGCCCTCAACTACGGCGGTAATTCCATTTCCCTATTCAAAAATACCGGGGCTGGCGGTAGCTTGAGCACGAGTTCATTTGCGCCGCCAGTGACGATTGCCGCGCCCGGCGGGCCATACGAAGCCGTCATTGCCGATTTGGACGGCGACGGCAAACCTGATCTCGCCGTGGCCAGCGGTGACAGCGGGATGGTTTCCGTATTTCAAAACAATGGGCTCGGAGGAGTTTTGACAACCAATTCCTTTCCATCGCATTTCGATCTGGCGGCTGGCACTGGGACGGGAACCATTGTGGCGGTTGATCTGGACGGTGACGGAAAGCTCGATCTGATCAGCGGCTCGGGGCAAGCCGACACCGCCAATGTTTTCCGCAACCTCAGTTCGGGCGGAATTTTGACTAGTAATTCGTTTGCGGCGCGCGTTGATTTTGGCATGCCCGGCTGGATGCACACGATTTCAGTCGCCGATTTCAACGGTGATGGCAAACCCGATCTCGCCGCCGTCGGTGAGTTGCCGAGCGACCTGGCAATTTTTCAGAACACGAGCGCTCCGGGAAGTTTCACGGCGAATTCATTTGCTCCGCGCGTGGACTTCAACACCGGCTGGAACGCGTGGGGTGTTGCCACCGCCGACCTCGATGGAGATGGCCGTCCCGATGTCGTTTTTGCCAACCAATACGATGCGACTATCCAGATTTACCAGAATCAAACTCCGTTTGGGAATACCGCAACAACCGTAACAAATCCACCAAGTTGCACGCCACTTGCCGGCATGGTGGGCTGGTGGAAGGGTGATGGTAGCGCGGTTGATGTGGTGGCCGGCAATAACGGCACACTCGTGAACGTGGGCTATACCAACGGCATCGTCGGTTCCGCTTTTTCCTGCGACCCGGAAAATTTTTCTTATGGCACTTATACAGGCGTGCAGATAGCAGACCAGCCGGCCTATGCACTCACTAACTCGCTTACGATTGAAGGCTGGGCGCGGCCGCGTGGCGATGGATACATCATTTTCTTTCGCGGCGACCATCGCCCCGGATTGGATCCATACGCTCTGGAAATGCAGGGGAATAACCACTGTGCTTTTGTGATCTCTGATGAAAGCGGAAACATCGCCAGCGTCGAAACAACTTTAATTTACAATCAATGGACGCATCTCGCGGCTACGCTGGATGGGAGCACGGGCAAGATGAGCCTCTACACCAATGGCATCCTCGCCATGCAGACCACGACCGCTATCCGCCCATTTGGGGCACTGGATTCCGCACAATCACCCGGTGTCTGCATTGGGAACTTGAACGATGGCGGAAATAATTTTCCGTTCTTGGGTGACGTTGATGACCTGGCGTTGTTCAACCGCGCGCTTTCAATTACAGAGATTCAGTCCATCGTCAGCGCCGGCAGCGCGGGCAAATGTGTTCCCGCCATACCAACCGTTGCGCCGACGATTGTGTCGCAAACGCCAAACCAAGTAGTCTTGCTCGGCACGCCCGCCACGTTCGCCGTCATGGCCACGGGCACAGCTCCGCTAAATTATTTTTGGAAACGGAACGGGGCATTCATCCCGAATTCAACCAATGCCAGCTATACCATTTTGCAAGCCCAACTCACAGACTCCGGCAGCAAATTCTCCTGTCTCGTCAGCAATGCTTACGGCACCGCCACAAGCACCAACATCTCGCTCAAGGTGATTGACACGATCTATAACGATCTATGTAGCGGCGCGGTGGTCATCACGAATTACAATGCCACCAACACGCAATCCACTTCGCACGCGAGTTCGTTTGGCGATCCCCTGCCCGCTTGCGTGGATAGCTTCGGCAATGGCGTGTGGTATCAATTCACTCCGTTGATCAATGGATTGCTCATCGCGGATACTTTTGGTAGCGACTTTGATACCGGCCTAGCAGCCTATACCGGAAGCTGCGGCGCCCTGACGGCGGTGGCTTGCAACGATGATTACAACGACCTCACTTCTCAAGTCAGCGTGCCAACGGTGGCGGGCACAACTTACTATCTGCTCGCAGGCGGCTACGGTGGTTCCGCCGGCAATCTAGTTATGCACACGCATTATCTCACGCCGCCGGTGTTCGATGTGCAACCCACAAACATTGCCGTGACCGTCACGAGCAACGCGACATTTGCCCCGGTGATTTCCGGCGCTATCCCGATGAGTTTTCAATGGTATTTCAATAACGCACCGCTCGCGGATGACGGACGCATTGTTGGCTCGACGAATTCAACTTTGAACATCGGCGCGGTGACGTTGGCCGATGACGGAAATTATCAACTCGTCGCTTCTAACTTCCTCGGAGTCAACACGAGTGCCGTGGCGCATCTGTTAGTGATGGTGCCGCCGAGCATCACGCTGAATCCGATTGGCCGTTCCGTGCCGCCCGGTTTGCTGACAACCTTCAACGCGGCGGCCACGGGCATTCCCACGCCGAGCTTCCAGTGGCAGTTGAACGGCACCAACATTCCTGGCGCGACGAGCACGACCTACAACATCGCGGCGGTCGGTGCGAATGATCTTGGATTTTATCATCTCGTCGCCAGCAACGCCGCAGGCGTCGCGACGAGCGCAGACGGCCAACTCACTTACGGTCCCGTGGCGGCGTGGGGCAGAAATTTGAGCAACGAGAGTTTGCCGCCGCCAAACTTGAGCAACGTCGTGGCTGTCGCAGGAACTTTCGGCGCGAGTTACGCGCTGCGAACGGATGGCAGCGTCATCGGCTGGGGCAGCGGGAACGCGACAAATTTTTCGGCGGGCGCCAGCAATGTCGTTGCCCTTTCTGCTTACGCCGATACCGGTTCGGTTTTTGCGCTCCGCGCGGATGGCCGCGTAGTGGATTTGTATGGCGCACCGATTCCAGCCATTAGCAATATTGTGCAAGTGGCGGCCGGTTACCTATTCAATTACGCGCTGCGAGCGGAAGGCACGCTGACCAATTGGGGGACAATTCCATTACCTGGTTTTCCGGCTGGCCTCAACCACATCACTGCCATCGCTGCCGGCGGATCCAACGCGATGGCCCTGCGCAGCGACGGCACGGTGGTCATGTCAGGTTTCGGCTTACTCACAAACATTCCAAGCGGCCTGAATAACGTGGTAGCGATTGCGCTCAACCACGCTTTTGCCATGGCGTTGAAAGCTGATGGAAAAGTTGTGGCGTGGGGGAGCGGACGCGGAACTAACCTGCCTCCCGGAATGACAAATATCGTGGCCATCTCCGCCGCCAATTCAAAATCGGACACTGGTTTCGGCGTGGCACTGCGCGCCGACGGAAAAGTTTTGGCGTGGGGTGATAACTTTAACAATGAACCCTATGTGCCCGCCGCGCTGGACAATTTATTCTCGGTCGCCGTCTTCGCCGCGCCGTTCCACGGCCTCGCGCTCGTGAACGATGGTTCACCGCAAATCCTCCAGCCGCCCATCGGCCTCACGATGTATCAAGGTCGCGACCTAAATTTACCGGCCCGCGCCGTCGGGGCCACGCCGTTGAGCTATCAATGGCGCGTGAACGGCACGAACATTTTGGGCGCGAC
>JANYFN010000040.1 GCA_025362675.1 Limisphaerales bacterium
GGGCTTGATTGAACTGCGCCGGGCCATTTGCGATTATGTTGGGAAGAATTTCAACGTCAACTACGCGCCGGAGAACGAGGTCATCATCACCGTCGGCGTCAGCGAAGGCCTCGATCTCGCCTGCCGCGCGCTCATCAATCCCGGCGACAAGGTGATGTATCACCAGCCGTGCTACGTCAGCTATTCGCCGAGCATCACGCTCGCGCACGGCATTCCCGTGCCCGTGCCGACGTTCGCCAAAGACGGTTTCGCGCTCACTGTGGACGCGCTTCGCGCCGCGTGGCGGCCGGGTTGCAAAATTTTGATGCTCAATCTGCCATGCAATCCCACCGGAGGCACCTGCGACCGCGCGCAGATCGAAGCCATCGCGAAGTTCGCGGTGGAAAAGGATCTCATCGTGTTGAGCGACGAAATTTATTCCGAACTGACCTTTGAAGGCGTGCATACGAGCATCGCGAGTCTGCCCGGCATGAAGGAGCGCACGATTTTCCTGCACGGATTTTCCAAGGCGTTCTCCATGACCGGCTGGCGCATTGGCTACGCCTGCGGCCCGGCGACGCTCATCGAGGCGATGATGAAGGTGCATCAATACTCGATGCTCTGCGCGTCCATCATCGCGCAGGAAGCGGCCATCGAAGCGCTCGTGCGCGGCGAGGACGCGATGAAAAAGATGCGCGACCAGTATCATCGCCGCCGCGACTTCATCGTGCGCCGGTTCAATGAAATCGGGCTGAAATGCCACCTGCCGCGCGGCTCGTTCTACGCGTTTCCCGACATTTCAAAAACAGGAATGGGCGAAAAAGATTTTGCCATCGGTTTGTTGCATTCGGAAAAAGTCGCCATCGTTCCCGGCTCCGCCTTTGGCGAAAATGGCAAAGGCTTTTGCCGCGCGTGTTTTGCGACGAGTTATGAGCAGCTCGTCGAAGCGGCAACGCGTATTGAGCGGCACGTCGCGATGATTGTGGCGAAGAAATAAATTCGCGCTAATTTTCCAAAATCAATCAACGTGTTTGGCAATGATTCTGTCAGTCATTTTGCCCCAAGATTCTTCTTCTTGAACGTTAAAGACAAACGGAGCGACAGCAGTTTGCGGCATATCATCAATGATGATGTCTGGCTTGGATGCGTAACCTTCAAATAAATCTGTGAGCTTGTGCAGGGCGGCGACTTTTTTTGCGTAGTCAACGCCAACTGACGACCAAAGAAACAAATGACAGCCTTTGTCTTTCAATTTCACCAAGGCGTCTCTTGCTCCTTCCAAAAGATTCCCCTTTGCGTCAACGAGAGTTAAGTCAACGTCCACAAAAACATTGGCGTTTTTCATTTTTATTCTTCCTTCCGCATTTTAGTTTTGAGGATTAAACTTGTTTCAAATGGATTTGCCAACTCCGCAAACCGCCGCCGCGCGGCTCAAAAAAGTTTCCACACTGCGCCCGACGCTCGCCATTGTGTTGGGCAGTGGATTTCATCACGCACTGACCGAGTTGCGCATGGATAAAAAACTTTCCTACACCAAAATCCCCGGCTTTCCCAAACCAACCGTCAGCGGTCATGCGGGTGAATTGTATTTTGGTCATCTCGGCAGAACGCCGGTGCTGGTGTTGAGCGGACGCGCGCATTTCTACGAAGGTCACGACATGGAGCGCGTGACGTTTGCCACGCGAACATTGGCTGCTTTTGGCATCACCGATTTGTTGCTGACGAATGCGGCGGGCGGATTGAATCCAAAATTTCATGCGGGTGATTTCATGGCGCTCACGGATCACATCAATTTCATGGGCACAAATCCATTGCGCGGCCCGGCGATTCCGGAGCTTATGCGCTTTGTGGATTTGACCGATACCTACGATGACCAGTTGCGCGAACTGCTGTTTCAGGCTGGAAAAATTTCCAAACTGAAATTGCAGCGCGGCGTTTATCTGGCGGTCAGCGGACCGAGTTATGAAACACCGGCGGAGATTCGCGCCTTCGCCAAACTCGGCGCGGATGCGGTGGGCATGAGCACGGTGCCGGAGGCGATTGTGGCGCGACAACACGGCTTGCGGGTGGCGGCGGTTTCTTGCATCACGAACCTCGCGGCGGGCATCAGCAAGGAAAAGTTGTCGCACACGGAAGTTTTGGAAACAGCGGAACGCGTGAAAAAATCCGGCGCGGCGTTGCTGAAGAATTTTGCGGAGCTATACGGAAAGACGTGATGAGTGATCCGTGATGCGTGAAAAAATATTCACGGATCACGCCTCACTTTTCACGCATTTTTCAAAATGAAAATTGATTCTAAAAAATTAGTCGCGGCGGCGGCGCAGGCGCGGCTGGGCTCGGTGTCGCCGTATTCCAAGTTCAAGGTCGGCGCAGCGTTGCTCACCAAGTCGGGCGAGATTATTGGCGGCGCGAATGTGGAGAGCGCGAGTTATGGTTTGACGTGCTGCGCTGAACGCATTGCGTTGTTCAAGGCACTCACGGACGGAAAGAAAAATTTTATCGCGGTGGCCGTCGTGGCGCGGTGCGACGCTGGCCCGATGCCGTGCGGCGCGTGCCGTCAACTACTTCGTGAATATGCGCCGGAGGCAAAAGTTTTCATCGCGGACAGTGACGACTTAAAATGTATCCGCACTTTTACGGTGAAAGGATTGCTGCCGTCGGCCTTCACGCTCGTCCCTTGAGTTTACAAATAAAAGGATTAGTTTGCCGCTCGGTTTGACGGATGAAAGTTGAATTCTTAACGGCTCTGGAGTCGGCGGCGTGGCCGGTGTTGCTGGTCAGCACCGAGGCGGCGGTCGTGGCGGCGAACGCGGCGGCGCGAAGTTTTTTTGGCGCGGCGATGACGGGTGCGCGTCCCTCGCTGGCCGATGTTTGGCCAGCGGAAAACGGTTGTGCCGTGGCGGACTTTTTGGTGCTTTGGGAAAGCTCGCCGGTGGTGAGCTCAGATTTGAAATTTCGCGCTGTGGATGGCCAGTTAAAATCCTTTTGCACTGTCATCACTTCGATTGCGGAAGGCGCCGGCAGAAATTTTCTCCTCCAGTTATTCACGCCCTCAGAAGTTCCGTTGCCTCCCAAAAAAATTGCTGCCAATAATTCGCCGCCCTCGCCGGCGCTGGTTCAGTCCGACAGCAGCACGGGCGATGCCGCCTTGAAGCAAAAGCTCGATTGTGTGATGCAACTGGCGCGCACGGTTTCACTGGATATGAACAACGCGTTGACTGGCGTGCTGGCGCACACGTCGCGGCTTCTGGATAAGGCGGAGGCGGGGCATCCCTGGCGGCATGCGCTGCTGGAGGTAGAGAAATCAGGGGTGCGCGCGGCGGAAATTTCAGCGGAATTGGCGGTGTTCAGCCGGAAAGAAAAAGAGCCCCGCCAGACGCCGCCGGGTAATTTAAATTCGGTGGTGAGCCGGTGTGCCGATTTTTTTCGGAACGCGCACGGTCAACGGTTTGACTGGCGGCTCACGCAGGAACCAGCTTTGTTTGGCTCGCGTTTTGACGAAGCGAAATTGCAGCAGGCGCTCACTAAAATATTCGAGAACGCAGTGGAATCGTTTGCGCCGACCAAAGGCGGTCTCATCGCGGTGGAGACGCGCAATGTGGAATTGTCTGCGCCATCACAGGACCGCAACGTTTCGCTGGCGGCGGGAAGTTATGTTTGTGTGGGCATCACCGATACCGGACTGGGCATGGCAGAGGAAATTTCCACGCGCGCTTTTGAACCTTTTTTCACGACGAAAACGCCGCCGCACCGTGGCCTCGGTCTCGCGCTGGTTTATGGCATCATCACAAACCACGGCGGCGGGGTGGCGATTTCCACTTTGCCGGGGCAGGGGACTTCGGTGCGCATTTATCTGCCGGCGGAAAAACAATCCGTCCACGCGGCGATCGGACAGGATCAAGATTTTCGCGGGACGGGCACTGTGCTGGTGGTGGACGATGAGAGTCTGGTGTTGACGATGGCGGAAACTATTTTATCCGACTACGGCTACAAAGTTTTGACGGCGAGCAGCGGTCAAGCGGCGCTGGCGTTGCTCGCGCGTTCGGATGTGAAGGTGGACATGCTCATCACTGACCTCGTGATGCCGGGCATGGGCGGGCGCGAGTTGGTGGAACACATCCGGCGCGCGGCGATCCGGCTGCCAGTGTTGTGCATGAGTGGTTACGTGATGCCAGCGGAAAGCAAGACTGGCGCGGACTATTTGCAGAAGCCGTTCACGAGCAAACAGCTTTTGAGCAAGGTCAAGGCCGCGCTGTCGGCATAAGGCGTTGACAGGGTCAATTGTTTTTGTTTAATTGAACTTATGCAAATCGAGAGTTTAAAAGTGTTCTGCGACCTGACGGAAACCGAAAGTTTCACCAAGGCTGCCCAAGTCAACAGTGTCACGCAATCCGCCGTGAGCCAGCAAATCAGCGCGCTGGAACGTCAGTTTAAGTCGCTGCTGATCGAACGCAGTAAGAAAAAATTCCGTCTCACGCGCGAGGGTCAGGTGCTCTACGATTACAGTAAACAAATCATCCAGACTTATGATTCGCTGAACAACAAGCTCGCGGAATTGAAGGACATCATCTCCGGCACGATCCGTGTCGCGACGATTTATTCCATCGGCTTGCACGATCTTCCGCCGTATATAAAAAAGTTCATGCGGAGCTATCCGACCGTGAACATCCACGTTGAGTATCGCCGCGCGAATCAGGTTTACGACGACGTGCTGAGCAACGTGGTGGATCTCGGCCTCGTGGCGTATCCGGTAAAAGATTCAAAGATTGAGATCGTTCCGCTCCGCAAAGAACCACTGGTGCTCATCTGCCATCCGCAGCATCCGTTCGCGAAACAAAAGACCATCAAACTCAAGCAACTCGCCGGACAGAAGATGATCGGTTTTGAACCGGACATTCCCACGCGCAAAGCGTTGGATAAAATTCTGAAGGAGCACGATGTCGAAGTGAAGCACGTGATGGAATTCGATAACGTGGAAACCGTGAAGCGCGCTGTGGAAATCGACGCGGGAATTTCCATCGTGCCGCTCGGCACCGTCACCCAGGAAATTACCAAGCTCACCTTGATCTCGGTCGCCATTGATGACGGTGATTTTTATCGTCCGCTGGCCGCGATCTACAAAAAGAACAAGGTGCTCTCGCCGGCGATGAAGCAGTTTCTGGCCATCCTGAAAGAGTCGCCTTGATCGGCCCATGCGTCTGGAAAAAAAATCACCCTGCAAAGTCAATCTGCTGCTGAACATTCTTGGCAAACGCGCTGACGGTTTTCATGAATTGGAAACCGTCATGCAGCCGGTAAATCTATTTGATGAAATCAGCCTCGAACGCGGTGGCGAGGGGATTCAACTATCTTGCAATCATGCAGAGCTGCCGACAGATTCAAAGAATCTGGTTTATCGAGCTGCTGAAGCCTTTTTAAAACTGCACAATCTTCGGGCCGGCGTCCGTATTCATCTGCAAAAAAATATTCCACTGGCAGCGGGACTCGGCGGCGGCAGCGGCAACGCCGCGACCACGCTGCTGGGCATGAACGAACTATTCGGCTCACCACTTTCCATTCAAGCGCTTGATTCCATCGCGGCCACGCTTGGCTCGGACATCCCGTTTTTTCTCTACGACCAGCCTTGCCTCGCCACCGGGCGCGGCGAAAAAGTTTCGACGCTGGAAAATTTTCCGGCGCTCAAAGGCAAAGCGTTTCTCTTGATCCATCCGGGCTTCGGCATTTCCACGCCGTGGTCCTATCAAAACTTGGCACGGTTTCCCGAGGCGCTGAATGGTCGAGCAGGTCGCGCGCAAAAACTCGTTTCGCTGATGCAGACAGGTGATTTGAAAACGGCGGCGGCGGAAATTTTCAATTCACTCGAAGCCCCGGCGTTCGACAAATTTCCGGTGTTGCAACTCTACCAAGAATTTTTGCGAGACAATGGCGCACTGATTTCGCTGATGTCCGGCAGCGGTTCGACCACCTTTGCCATCGCGGAAAATTTAATTGCGGCGGATGTGTTGGCGGAAAAATTCAAATCGCAGTTCGGGGACAAA
>JANYFN010000072.1 GCA_025362675.1 Limisphaerales bacterium
AAATTATTTGGATCGGGATTATTTCCGGGCTGCCCATCCAAGTTCACAGCTCCGTTGATAGTCACATTGCCATTGACCACCCAGACCACCGGCGCATGGGTCTGATTATTGATGAAGTTCACCGTGGCATTGGATGCGATATTTATGGAAGAGTATTTGAACACCACCGCCCACTGGGCTGGATCATAGACGCCTTTGCCCGAAACAGAGCTGGTGTTTGTCCAGTTACTGACGGTGGCGGCTTGGCTCAAGTCAATGTTGGTGCTGACGGTTATGTTGAGCGCACCATCCGAAACATCCGTAGTCGGCAGAGTGAGTTGTGCGTGCAATGATGGCACGACAGTGATTACGGCCAGCGCGAGCGCGGCCAAATTGATTTTTATTATTTTTTTCATGTCTTGAGTCGGTTGATTTTCCCGCAGAGTTTTGTTTTTTCTAGCCTTGATTTTAAGGGCTGCATCTAAGGCAGCTTTTTGTAGAACGAATCTAAAACATTATCAAGCCTGATTGTTCTAAGGGATTTCCCGATGCGGGTGGCTCAATTTTAATTTGCCGCACAAAGCCCTTTTACATCTGGCATCGCCGGTGAGTGAACCATTATTGGGCAGAAAATTATTTGGCGATAAATTTATATTGCATGTCGAGGAACACTTGATCTAGGGTGGCACATCTCCAAGAAAAACGGGTCTTAGGGGACATCGTGCATTCAACCAAGAAAGGTAAAGCAACATCATGAAAAATAACGGAAATCAATCCTCCCTGGAAGCTACTGGTTCGGTTCAACACACCGCAGGTGCGCATAGTTGCGGCTGTCATTGTTTCATTGTTCCGCAAAAAGTGCTCAAGCGCTTTGCGAATGATCGTAAGCTGTCGGCGGAAGCCCGCAAGTCGTTTGCGCAGGCGCTGAAGTTTGAGGCGGAATGGCGCGCGATGCGCGAGGCTAAGGCCAAAAATCTGCTCACCGCGCGGGCGCTGTTGCCTTCAGGGTTGACGGCGGCGGCGGCGGCGGCGGCAGCACCAGCCATCACGGTTTTCAACTGCGGCCACGGCACGAATCTGCCGGGCGCGCCGGTGGCGAGTCCAGGTTCCTCCACGGATGCTTCGGCCAAGCAGGCTTTTGTGGAGGCCAAAGGGGTCGCCACGTTTTATAAGAAGGCGTTCGGCAGAAATTCGGTGGATAACGCGGGGATGACTCTGGCCTCGTCGGTGCATTACAGCGTGAGATATAACAACGCATTTTGGAACGGCAGCCAGATGACCTACGGTGATGGCGACGGAAATATCTTCATTGATTTCACAAATTCCTCCGACGTCATCGGCCATGAGCTGACGCATGGCGTGACGCAGTTCTCGGCTGGCCTAAGCTACGCAAACCAGCCGGGCGGTTTGAACGAGAGTATTTCGGACGTGTTCGGTTCAATGTATCGGCAATGGCGGGCGAAACAGAATGTGACGCAGGCAGACTGGCTGATCGGTAAGGAAATCATGGGGCCGGGAGCAATCGCTCGCGGCTATACTTGTCTGCGCGATATGGCGAATCCGGCGGCAAGCCATTGCCTTTCGCCGCAACCAGTTAACTTTTCGCAATACAAAAACGGGATGGATCCGCATGAGAGCAGCGGTATTCCGAACCTCGCTTTCTGCAAGGCGGCGATGGCGATCGGTGGAAAGAGTTGGGAAAAGACGGGCAAGATATGGTATCAGGCATTAACCAGTTTTCCGCCCAGCCCGAATCTGACGATGAAAGCGTTCGCCGACCGGACGCGGCAGCAGGCCGGCAGCCTCTTCGCGTCCCAGCCGGCCGTGCGGACGGCTGTGGATCAGGCATGGCGCGCGGTCGGATTATGACGCGAGCAAATTATGTCCACTCTGAAAATTGAACGACTCGGCGGTTTAGCGGGCATGGGAGGAACAGCCTCCCGTGTCCGCAGCTGCGGTCAGTTAGATATGGCGGAACTATCCACGCCCGAAAAAGAGGGCTTGGAAAAACTATTTCAGGCGGGTGGCAAATCCAATCCCGGTCAAACCCGCGACGGCTTTCGCTACCGGATTTCACGGTCAACGTCAGCCGGGACTGAAACAATTGAAGTTCACGAATCGGCTGTTCCCAAAGCCGTGGTGGACTGTGTCCGGGATGAACTGGTTTAGCTGCGAAGGCTGGGCGCCAGATCAGTTGGCAAAGGTAGATTTTAAATTCTCCGCTTTGTCTCCAGCCACGGCATTTGCAAAAGAATATTCGCCGCTGTCACGATTGCACCGCCGAGTAATAAACGCGCGGTGAGCTGTTCGTTCGGATAATGGATGCTCGTCGATGCGGAAAATAGCGCGGGCATAAACAGCGCAAAAACGCTCGCAAAAACAGGTTCGAGACAATAGATGAGTCCAGCCTCGGTAGCAGTGACACTGCGTTGCCAGCGGTTCATGATCATGTAGCCGGCGAGGGTGCAAACAGTGACCAGCAAGGCCATGTAGCCGCACGCAGCCGGCGTGGAATAGGCACGCACACACGCAGCAGCATTCGGCGCGGTCGCCCACAGCAATGGCAGGCTGAAAAGAGCCATCGCGAGAAACATGGCAATGGAAAATTGGAGCGGGCGGCTCTCGACATAGCGCGGGCTTTCGAGCGTGAGGATTTGGGCGGTGAAAAATAGGGAGGCGACGAGTGTTTCGAGTTCGCCGCGTCCGAGCTTGAACGAATAGAGATTAATATCCGCGAGCACAGCGGTGCCGATGAGCACGAGACTTACGCATAAAATAACTTTTAGCGAAGGACGGCGACGATTCATCAGCACCACCCAGCAGGGAATGAAAACACAGTAAGCTTGCGTCAAGAAGGCCGAGGTGGACGCGGCCGTGTAAGCGAGGCCATCCATTTGAAAAATAATTCCCGCGCCGCCGAACAGCGCGAGGACAATCCCCTGCTCCATTTCGCGGCGGGAAAAACTTTGACGCAAAAAAAATAGCACGGGTAACAACAGCAAACCAGCGGAACCAAAACGAATCGTGACCCCGAGCGCGCTGAAGAACCAAGTGCCGGCGGCGGGCAAAAGATTCTGTTGTTCCAGGGCCAGTGCTTTCATGACGGGAAAGCTGATCGCCCAACAGGGCGTGGCCAGAAACAGCATCGCGATGGCGCGCGAACGGCGTTCGGCGCTCATGAGCGAGACATTTTCTTGCGGGCAGATTCGAGAATGGCACGCTCTTTGGCGGTCAAACTTTTGATGCCGGAAGCGGAAATTTTATCGAGCACGGCATCCACTTCGCTGGCGGTAAATTGCGCTTCGCCGGGAAATTTTTGGGTAGGATCCGTTTCCTCATAACTCACCGCGCGATGGGAGCGTGACACAATCATGCGCCCATACAGCCAGCCTGCGGCCAGCCCGCCAAGGTGCGCAGCGTGAGCAACGTTATCCCGATGCAGACCGAATCCAATCAACGCAATGACACCGGAAACAATGAAGAGCATCCGCGCTGTCAAGGTAACGGGGATCACAAAAAAGATCAGTAGTTGGAGCTTCATATCGGGATGCAACAAAGCGAACGCGGCGACCAAGCCGAATGCGCATGCGGACGCGCCGACCACCGGACCCCCGAAATATTGCGGCCAAAGAAACGCGGCGATGGATTGCAGCACGCCACCGATGATGCCGCTGGAAAGCATCAAGGCACCGAAACGTTTTTGACCAAGTTGCGATTCCAGCGCCAAGCCAAATGAGTAGATTGCCCAGCCGTTGAATAATAGGTGGAGGAAACCGGCATGCATGAATTGATACGTCACGAACTGCCAGACGTAACCATGCATCAGGCCGTAATTGCTCAAAGCGCAGAGATCGCGAAAAAGCTGCGCATTGGCTGGCGCGGCAGCATCGAGAAATAGTTCCAACAAAAACACCGTGGCATAAGCGATCAGAAATTTCACCGTGAGCGAGGACCACGGCACGCCAAAGCGGCGGGATCCGTATTCCTCTGGTTCCCGCATGTAGTCACGATCTTCAATCATGACGGAAGTCTAATGGCTGCGAGGGAATTTTCAAACGGGTTTCCGTTCTGACAAGGTGCTTTGCGGTCGGGCCTCGCGGCCCCAAAGCCAGCATCGCGGCAGCGATGCCCGACCAAAAATTATTTGCGCCGCCACCAGAACATCCGCTCCAGATTGGTGCGGTTGGGATACGAGCGCGGCGTCCACTCGGCGAGCAGTTCAAAGTGCGGTGAGAAGCGTTGCCAAATTTCTTCACGCTCCACACCGAACGGCGGGCCGTCGGTGTCAGGAATAAAATAATTCACCGCCAGATAATCGCCGCCGGGCTTGAGCCAGCGCAGCGAGGCGCGGACGTATTCATCGCGCTCGCTCGGATTGATGGCGCAAAATAAGGTGTGTTCAAACAGCCAGTCGAAGGGTTGTGGCGGTTGATCGCGGAGAAAATCGCCGAGTGAAAACTTGGCGACGAGGCCAGCGGCCTTGGTCTTCTCCTCGGCCAGCGCAATCGCACTGGGCGCGAGGTCGTAACCGTAAGTATCAAATCCGGCCTTGGCGAATTCGCGCGCGTCGTGGCCGGTGCCGCAGCCGGGAACGCAGACCGTGCCGCGTTTCAAATCGGGATACGCCGCGAGAAAATCCACGAGGCCGGGCGACGACTCGCCTTTTTCCCACGGCATGTCCTTGGTTTGATAACGTTGTTCCCAGTATTGTTGGCTCATAGTTAATAATCCGTGATCCGTAATGCGTGATTTAGCAGAGAGAGTTTTTTCACGCATCACGGATCACGCAACCAATCCATCCACCAACTCGATCACGCGCGGCGCGGACGCGGCGACCTTGGAATCATGCGTGGCGATGACGAGCGTCATCTGCCGTTCATCGCGAATGGTTTTTAACAAATCCATGATCTCGGTGCCAGTGTGCGAATCGAGATTGCCCGTCGGCTCATCGGCGAGCAATAAAATCGGTTCGTTGATGAGCGCGCGGGCGATGGCCACGCGCTGCTGTTCGCCACCGGAAAGTTCATACGGCTTGTGATCCAATCGTTGACCGAGGCCCACGCGGTCCAGCAGATGGCGCGCATGTTTTTCCACCTCGCCACTCGCGAGGCGCGCGACGCGGCCGGGCAGACAGACATTTTCCAGCGCGGTCAATTCCGGCAGCAGGTGATACGCTTGAAACACGAACCCGACGGAGCGGTTGCGGAACGCGGTGAGTTTTCGTTCGGAAAATTTCGTGAGGTCTTTGCCGCTGAAAAGAATTTCGCCCGCGTTCGGCGTGTCGAGTCCGCCCATGAGATGGAGCAACGTGCTTTTGCCCGCGCCGGAGGAACCGCGCAGCGCCAGAAAATCGCCTCGGGCCACATCCACGCTCACGCCGCGCAACACTTCGAGCGTGCGTTTGCCGAGGGCGTAACTTTTTTTCAGGTTGCGGGCGGAGAGAAGAAATTCATTCATGGCGTAATGCTTCCACGGGTCTCAAGCTGCCCGCCCACATGGCGGGCAACACGCCGCCAAAGATACAGATAAGAAATGAGCTGACACAGATGATGGCCACGTCGCTTGGCGTCACAAGCGCGGGGAGTTCGTTGAATTGATAGACGGACGCGGGGAATAATTCCCAACCGGTGGTGCGCCGCATGAACTCTAAAAATTCGTTACGATAATGGATGGCTAACATTCCCAGGCCATAACCCACCGCGACGCCGATGACGCCGATGACCGCGCTCTGGGCGAGAAAGATTGCCGAGACTTGCAGGTTCGAGGCGCCGAGTGCTTTGAGCATTCCAATCTCGCGCGTCTTCTGCACCACGAACGTGACTTGCGCACTCAAGATGCAGAGCGCCGCCACAAGCACGATGAAAAACAGGAGGTAGAACATCACGTTTTTTTCCACAACCAATGCATTGAGAATGCCGGAGTTTTGATCCATCCAAGTCGAGACGACATAGCTCGTGCCAAACGCTTTTTCCATCTGCTTTTTGACGGCGGGCGCATTATACGGATCGTCCAGCATCACGAAGAGGCCGTGAACATTGTCGCCCAAGTCATATAAATCTTGCGCGTTTTCGAGCGAGATGACGATCACCCGGGAATCGTATTCAAAATATCCCGTGTTAAATATGCCGCGCACTTCGTAATCATCCGGCATGCTTTGCACGTCACCACTTTGATTGTGCGTTTTCATTAGCCGCTGAAACTCGCCCATGGATAAAATGGAGAGGTGATCACCGACCCGCAGATGCAATCCTTCCGCCAACCCAGACCCGACCACAATGCCGTGTCCGCTCAGACTAAATTCTCCCTCCACAACCTGCTTCGGTAACTGACTGACGTTGCCCTCCGTATCTGGATCCACTCCGCGCAACATCGGCGCATCTACGAGGGGCGCCACATTCGTCGGGCCTTCCGTCTTCACCATGATCGGGCCGAGCACAAAGGGCGAAACGCCTTTGACATTTTTGCTCCGTGAAACCACGCCCGCGAGAGCGGAATATTTTGCCAGCGAATTCCCCGCCTGCGTGATGGTGATGTGCGCGTTGAAACCTAGAATTTTTTCACGCAAATCATGGTCAAATCCGCTCATCACACTGATGACGATGATGAGCACCGCCACGCCCAGCGCCACGCCCAAGACCGAGATGAGCGTGATGATAGACACGAACGTCCGCTTGGGCTGCAAATAGCGCAGCGCCAGAAAAAATTCAAACGGCAACCGAAACATCCGCGCAGGCTAAAGGTGCATAGCGTGCGTGTCAATTTCTGGCGGGATAACTCCAAGCCGGGTTTGACCGCTCGGATTTTTTTACGCATTATCGCCTTAGCCACTTTGCGGGATTGCTTTTTCTTAAATTTCCGCCACGTTGCGCTAACTACAGATTTTTTATGGCTGAAAAAAGCATCAACGAAATTTCCCCCGACCTGCGGCGGTTGCACACGAAGGCGAGCGAAGCCGCGCAACGCGATAACTGGGATTACGCCGTCGCCCTCTACTGCCAAGTGTTGGAAAAAGAGCCCGCTTTTTATGAGTGCCGCAAGTCGCTCCGCATCGCGCAGGCTAAAAAGGGCGCGGGCACCAGCACCGGTTTCTTTAAAAAGATGATGAGCAGCGCCGGTTCTTCGCCGCAGATCGCGAAAGCAAAAATGGCGCTGAACAAAAACCCGACGGAAGCGATGGCGATCGCCGAATCAGTCTTGAACAGTGACTCGAATAACACCTTTGCGCATCGCATCATCGTGGACGCGGCGGAGGCGATGGCGATGCCCAAGACCGCCGTGTTATCGTTGGAAGTATTGGTTCACGCGTCGCCCAAGGACAAAGCATTAGTCATTGAATTTGCTAACATGGTGGCCGCCACAAACGGCAAGGCGGAGACCGCGGAACATTATTTGGATGAATTGATCCGCACCTCGGCTTTCGATCCTGATTTGGCGCAGGCGCAAAAAAATCTTTCCGCCTGTAAAATTTTGGACGAGGGCGGCTACAACGCGCTTGCTGACGGATCCGGTTCGTATCGCGACATCTTGAAAGACAAGGCCGAGGCGGTTTCGCTCGAACAAGAAAAAAAGGTGCAGAAGACCGAGGACGTGACCGAACGGCTCATCGGTGAATATGAAACGCGCCTCGAAACGGAGCCGGATAATTTGAAGATGATCCGCTCGCTCGCGGAACTTTACACGCAGAAAAATAAGTTCGATCAGGCGCTGGCCATGTATCAGCGCATCCTCGATTCCAATCCCGGCAGCGATGCGACGATTGAACGCGCGATGATGGAGACCACCGTGCGGAAGTTTGATTTTGAACAGGCACAACTCGACGCGACCGCACCGGATTTTGCCGAACAATCTGCGGCCATCGTCGCGCAAAAACTGGCTTATGCGACCGCCGAGTGCCAGCGGCGCGTGGAGAAATATCCGACAGATCTTGCCATCCGTTACGAGATGGGCGTGCTGCATTTTCAAGCGGGGAAAATCGGCGAAGCCATCTCAGAATTTCAGAAGGCGCAGCAGAATCCGCACAAGCGCGTCGCGGCGATGAACTATCTCGCGCAATGTTTCGCGCTGCGCGGCATGAACGATTCCGCCGTGCGCACGCTGCAAAACGCCATCAAAGAAAAACCGGTGTTCGATGAGGAGAAGAAAGACCTCACCTACCAACTCGGTTGCGTGTTTGAAAAAATGGGCAAGAAAGCTGAGGCCATTGAGCAGTTCCTCATCATTTACGAGACCGATATCAACTACCGCGATGTCGGTGCGAAGGTCGATGCCCATTACGCCGGGCAGTGAGCGGATGGTGGATTATTTTGATTGCGATCACCCATAACTCGCCTAATAACTACACTTAATTTCCGCTGCACATTTTTTGGCGGACTACGGTTCTATCTTGTCCATTAGTAAAGAATATTTATATGGTCAAAAAAGGGTTTTTTGTTTTCAATAATTCTAAACGGGTGTAGCGTGGCATCACGATGTATCAGGCTGGTAACAACAAACTCACGGAGCGGTTTTCCCGCACACAAATTTATCAGGAATACGAACGCGCCTTCACCGAGGCCACCGGACTGCCGCTGACCTTGCGCCCACCGGAATCCTGGCAGCCGGTGCATCACGGCCGCAAAAACGAAAATCCCTTCTGCGCCCTCATGTCCAAAAGCAGCAAAAGCTGTGCGGCCTGTCTCGAAATCCAGGTCAAGCTTGCTGAATCCAAAGGCAGTGAAGCCCGCTCAGCTACTTGCTTTGCCGGCCTCTGCGACACCGCCGTGCCCGTGCAGGTGGATAATAAAATCATCGGTTATCTCCAGACCGGACAAATCCTCCTCAAGAAACCCACGAAGGCGCAGTTTGCCCGCACCGCTAAACAGCTCACCGATTGGGGCATGAAGGTTGATCTGCGCGCGCTCGAAGAACATTACTACGCCACGCGCATCATCAAGCCCTCGCAATACGAGGCGATGGTTCGGTTGCTGACCATTTACGCCCAGCACCTCTCCATCGTGTGCAACCAGATTCTTGTCCAACAGCAAAATGCCGAACCGCCGAAGATCACCAAGGCGCGGGAATTCATCACGGCTCACCAAGATGATGACCTCTCGCTGGGCGACGTGGCCCGTGCCGTGAACACGAGCAGTTTTTATTTTTGTAAGATGTTCAAGAAAGCCACGGGCTTGAATTTCACGGATTACCTTTCGCGACTACGCATTGAAAAGGCGAAAAATCTGCTACTCAATCCTAACCGCCGCGTCAGCGAAGTGGCTTATGAAGTGGGCTTCCAATCGCTTACCCACTTCAATCGCGTCTTCCGCAAACTTTGCGGCCAATCCCCAACCGATTATCGCGCCAAACTCCCTTCACCCGCGTGAGGGTTGTCCGACGTTCGTTGAAGATCTAATGATGGGGTGCGGTATGGATTAAGCGTAGAGATTCCAACCGGCTAGTTAGTCATGCTGGATCCAACTTCCGCTCCAGAAAAACCAATAATTCCCTTGCTTTCATCGGTGTTTAAACCGTGACATAACTTGATATCATTGATTGATAACTTAGTTGGTTGATAGTTCATGAAACTTAATTTTAAAATTACTCGCGTGTTTGTATGGTTAGTTATAGCCGCCCATACCGCATTCCTGATCAGTTGTCGCGCCAGTGATTTGGCGATCGGTAAATTCCAGGGAACTAATTACGGGGATTGGAAGCCAACGGGAACAGCGTTCAATCGCGGTCTAGCCTCGGGCGAGCTCCTCACAAAGTTAGAGATAGAGAACTCGCGCGACAACGCCATCGCCACCAGTGAGATTGAAGGCGACGGCCCGACCGGAACGCTCACCTCGCCGAAATTCAAGATTGCCCGCAACTATATTTCATTCCTCATCGGTGGCGGCGATTACGAGCACGATACCTGCGTGAACCTGCTCCTCGATGGCAAGATTGTAAAAAGTGCGGTCGGCTGGCGCAGCGACCACTTAGTGCCGATGAGTTGGGATGTAAGTCAGCTTCGTGGGCAAAAGGCGCAATTCCAGATCGTGGATGCCGCTAGTGGTGACTGGGGCCACATCAATGTAGATCATATTATTCAGACCGACACACCCGAGCGTTTGCCGGTAGCAACCGGACCGCTTTATCATGAGTCGTTGCGCCCGCAGTTTCATTTCACTGCGCGCCAGTGGACGATGGATCGCTTAAATCCCAGTCAGAAAGAAGAAGGCTGGCTCAATGATTTGAATGGCCTGATCTATTATGATGGCGAGTATCATCTATTTGCCCAACGCTGGTGGAAATGCTGGCTTCACGCCGTCAGCCGCGACCTTGTTCATTGGACAGAATTGCCACCTGCGTTCTGGGAGGAACAGTCGGAAACGGGTGATCAATCCGGCACCTGCGTTATAGATTACAACAACACTTCAGGTTTATCGCCCAACAAAGCAACTCCGCCGATGGTCGCCTTCTGGACCCGCAATGACAATAACACCCACTGCATTTGCTACAGCTTGGATCATGGTCGCACCTGGAAACGTTATGCAAAAAACCCCATCCTCGTTTACCCCGAACGCGATCCGAAAGTATTCTGGTATGCGCCGAGCAACCATTGGGTCATGATGCTGTATGGGGACAACCAATATCATATCTTTACCTCCACCAACCTACTTGCTTGGAAAGATGAACATCATCCCCTGCCCGACAGCTACGAGTGCCCGGATTTTTTTGAGCTGCCAGTGGATGGAAACCGTAGCCAAATGAAGTGGGTGCTGATTCAAGGGAATGGAAATTACTCCCTCGGCAGCTTTAATGGCGTGGAGTTCAAGGAAGAAATCAAGCGGTCTGCCTGCGACCTCGGCCCGACTTTTTACGCGACGCAAACTTGGGGCAATACTGATACTGGTGATGGCCGTAGAATCCAGGCCGCGTGGATGCGCGACTCAACTTTTCCCGAAATGCCGTTCAATCAACAAGTGTCATTTCCCTGCGAACTGACCTTGCACCGCACGGCGAATGGCCTCCGGATATTTCGCGAGCCGATCAAAGAAATTGCGCTGCTTCATGCCGGGCAAGACTCCTGGACGAATCACATTCTAAACGCGAATGACGTGTTGCCGCTGGAGCCTGCGGGACAATTATTTCACATCCGCGCCACGGTCAATATTCCGGCGGGAGCCAAACTGACCTTCAACATTCGTGGCCTCACGGTGGTTCTCACCTCAAAAACGGTTGCGTCCGGAACTAGCCCCGCTGCGGTCATTGACCAAGTCAAGACGGTGGAGCTGTTAGTGGATCGCACCTCCATTGAGACCTTCGTAAATCAAGGCGAGATTTCCGCCACCCGATTCGTCCTACCCAATAAGAACGGCCTCTCGGTGAAAGCCGAGGGCGGCCCGGTCACGCTCCAATCGCTCGTCGTTTACCCGCTCAATTCCAGTTGGAAATAATTCACCAACGGCCTCGCGCAATTCCAACTTGATTCGCCGAACGTTTCCCCGCAACCTCACGTCGTCCGGCGAGACCAAGTCGGACAGGAGGCGGTTAAACCCAATTGTCAACCCAAGGCCCAACTGTATTTCAACATGAAGACGTTCCACAATTTATCCCTGGAAGAGCGGATCAAGATTTCCCATCAGCAACTCGAACGGATGCGCCGCCCGAATGGCGGCTATATCGCGAGTCCTTATAGCGCCGAGGATGGCTCGGGCGATGCCTATAATGTGTTCTGGATCCGCGACATCATGTTCGCGACCTACGCGAACGAGTATCTCGGTTGTTTCGATAAGATGGTGGAAAGCTTCCGGCTGGTGCTGGACATTTTCAAAAAGTTTCATCCGCGCATCGTGCAAGCCAGCATCATCAAACCGGATGTGCGCCATCAAACCGGTCAGTTCATGCCGGCGCGCGTGCATCCCACCACCCTGGATAGCATCACCGATGCGTGGGGCCATCATCAGCTCGATGTCTATGGTCTGTTCATGTATAAGATGGGCGATCTCATAAAAAAGGGCTACGGATTCCGCTTTCATCACGAGGACTTCACGCTCATCAGTCATATTCGCAATTACATTTTCAACATGGGCTTTGAGTCCGACTACGGGATGTGGGAGGAAGGGCCGGAGGAACATTCCAGCAGCTTCGGCGCCGTGTTGAGCGGACTCATGATGTGGTTTGATCAAGGCTTCTATGATTACAAATACAAGCACAAGATTGAGATCAGCCATTACGTGCCGGTGAGCGAACGGATGATTGCGGATGGCAAACGTTCCTTGGCCCGCGTGTTGCCGCGTGAATCCGAGAGTCGCCCTTATGATCTCTCCCAGATGAGTCTCATCTGGCCGTATAACATCGTGGATCTTCACACCAAGAAAGCCATCCTGCACAACATCGAGACCCATCTCGTCGGCGAACGCGGCGTGCGCCGTTATCCCCATGACGTCTATTGCGGCAAAGGACTTGTGCCCGGCGACAATCAAACGGCGGAATGGCCCTTAGGGTTTGCGTGGCTATCCATCTGTTACGCCAAGCTGGCGGAACACGGACAAGACTTTGACGCGCAACACAAGAAAGTTCATTTCGATATGGCGCAGCGGAAAGCGTATTTCCTAAAAGCCATCCACTATTTTCAATTGTTGGAAAAGAATATGACGCCGGATGGCTGCGTGCCCGAAATGTATCTCGGCGATCAGATGGGCCATAACACTCCGCTGGCATGGGCGCAGAGCTTTCACATCATCTCCGGCCAAATGCTCACGAACTTATCGGCGGCGCATCCCAAGGAATTCAAGCTGCCGCCCGAAGTGCGCTACAGCCAAGAAGCGCAAGCCGCCGCCCATCGGGTGGCGTAAGCTGAAATGCACTGAACCATGCGACGCCCCTCCGGGCAGAAGAATGGAACGGATGGCTTGTTTGCAATCCGTTATCTAGAGCGTTGCCCTAGGCTGATATGATTCCGCGCCGTTGGCACTCAACACCGACGCTGCTCCTTGACGACCAAAGATCCGCCACCATTTTAAACCGCCACCGTCGTCAGCTGACCATTGACGCGCCACCATTTCGGGCGCACACTCGCTTCACGTTCTGGGGCATGGGAATGTCACCGGCACAGTTCATAAGCGGGCATGGGGTTATTGTGATCTTCATTGCCCACCCATTCAGAAACCGTTGGCAACCATGACCTGCAACCACCTTGAATCATGACTAATAATCCCGACACCTCCCCACTGGTAACTCCGCTGCCTGAATTCAAAGACCGTTCCAACGGCCTAGTCATCTTCGGCATCTTGACCCTGATGCTCGGCTGTCTCAGCGGACTGTTCGTGCCGCTCATGGTGTTCGGAACCATCCTGGCGCCCAAAACCACGGATGCACCACCGATGAACCATGCCGCCCTGTTGCCGGGCTTGGCTACTTATGCCCTGCTCGCGGTGGCACTAATTTGGCTCGGCATCGGTTCCATCCAGAAACGCCGCTGGGCACGGGCAATCTTACTGATTTTTTCTTGGAGTTGGCTCATTACCGGCATCCTCATGACCGCATTCATTCCCTACGTCATGAGCAAGGCGCTAATGAACCTCCCGCACCAGCCTAAGACCGGCGCGCCAACCCTGCCGCCGGGTTTCATGACCGGCCTGATCATCGGCATGACATTGTTCTTCTTCGTGGCGTTTGTCCTCCTGCCGGCCGTCTGGACCTTTTTCTACAACAGCCGCCATGTAAAAGCCACGTGCGAAGCGCGTGATCCGGTGACCCGTTGGACCGATGCCTGTCCGCTGCCCGTGCTCGCGGTCTCTCTCTGGGCGTGGTTCTGCGTGCCGATGATGTTGATCCTGCCGCTGACCGGTATGGCGGTCATGCCCTGCTTTGGCGTGTTCATTTCCGGCGTGACCGGATCACTCGCGTATCTCGTCATCGCCGCCGTATGGGGTTGGGCGGGCTGGTGTTTATACCGTTTGGATGCGCGGGGTTGGTGGCTCCTCGTGATTTCGATGGTGCTATTCACGGTGTCCGCGTTTCTCACGTATTCGCAGCATGACATCAGCGAGCTTTATCAATTGCAGGGACTACCCCAGGCCGAGATCGACCATCTCCAAAAGATGGGCCTATTCACGGGCAACCGTATGGCCTGGCTCTCGACCCTCTGCTCGCTACCGTTCTTGGGTTACCTGCTGTTCATCAAAAAGTATTTGGGTGAAAATTCATCTAAATAAGATACGAAAATCTAACCCTTGCGTTGTGGCTGGCTTTGGTTGGGTCGTTGTCAGCTGCCAAGACAGAGCGCGACCGCGAGTTTTGCACCAACTCACACCCCAAGAAATCGCTCGCGGTGAAAGCGCGTAAGGTCGGGCGCGTTGCTTCGTGCGTGCCGCTCGGAGGCGGCAAGACGTGTGAACGACCAACCACGCTCGCGGCGGGCAGCAGACTGCCCCGCCCTACCCTTGGCCTCAGACGTCTCGGCAGATATAGGCTCGCCGTTTGTCTGCGCTGCCTTTTCCGCCGTAAATACTTGATTTTAAGAGTTCTAATGGTGTTTAGGCCGGGTTTTAACGCCTTCAAAATGTTCCTCCAACCGTTTGATGGCAGTTTTAACGGCGTTAAGATGGAGCTCAAACGGTTGGAGCTGCCTGCCAACGCCGTAAAGGTCGGACTCAAACGGTTGGAGCTGGGTCTTAACGCCCTTAAACTCGGGCTCAAACGGTTTTAGCTGTCCTCCAACGGCGTTAAGACTGGTCTCCAACCGTTGGAGCTGTCTGCCAACGCCTTCAAACTCGGCCTCCAACCGTTGGAGACCAGTTTTTACGCCGTTAAGAGGTTACTCCAACGGTTGGAGTCGGGTTTTAACGCCGTAAATGTCGGGGTCAAACGGTTGGAGCGAGGTGTAAAAGGGGTTTTTGGCGGAGTCAAACAGCGGGCGGAAGTTTTTTGGGGGTGCATTATTAGCTTCTTATCGCCGCGCCGCTGGCTAGGTTGCTGGAAATTCCAGTGGGCGGGGCAATCGACTTAACTTTTTTCCATAACGATGAAACACAATCCGTTCGGATCCATTTACAAGACGGATTTTGAGGTGGTGGAACAGCGGGAGGGTAACTGCCGAAGGTTTCCGCACACGGCGCAACTGCCGCTGCTCGCGCGGGCGATCAATCTGGAATTCTATGCGCCGCTGCCGGCGCGCATCGCGCGGGTAGATCGCCGGGGTAGTGCGTGCGACAAGATTGTTTTGCACTCGGCGGCGACGATATTTTGCGCCTTGATCCACGGGGCGCGGGCGGACGGGCTACACTTGTTCGCGCTGGCGGATGCGGATCTGGTGACGAAGGTGGCATTGGTGCAACAGGTGACGGAAAGCGCGCCGCTGGGGTCGCTGCATTCGTTCCGGTTTTTCAGCGGGACGGAATTTTTCCCGGACATTTATCTTTCCGGGAAACGGGTGCGGTTCACGGACCATGCGCTGCAACGGCATTCGACGCGCGTGCCGGGAAATTTGGGGGACGACCTGATGAATTTTTTGCTGACGTTCTACGGCACGCCGATCATCGCGATGCCAGTGGGGCCGGGCCGGGCATTCGTGCTGATGTATATGGAATCCCTCGTCGCGCTGACGTTTCAGGAGACGGAGCATGAATACATCATCACGAGTTGCCTGACGATCAATGAGATGAATTCGCTGCGGCCAGAATTACCACCGCACGCGTATAACCTGCATTACGGCCCAGCTTTCACGAAACCAAAAATCCGCAACTGGCTCCCCATGCAGTGCATGACCAGCCTCTATGAAATCTGGCGGAACAAGGTGCCACTACCGCCCAAGCGCCCAACGGACAGCCGGATAAAATGGCCAATGATGGCCAACTGGGTGCGGGGCAATCAAGCGCTGCAGGGTTACGGGGCCGGATCGCGTTTCGTGTTCGTGGACAATCTGCCGGGGCCGCGCACGTTCAACCTACGCCCCACGGAAGTGGAGCCGGCCATTGATGAGCTGGCGGCTTGCAAGCAGGCGCTCCCGGATTATGACTGGGACGCGATCCTCGCCGAACAGGCGGCGGAAGATAAAAAGAAAATCCGGCGCGAAGAGCCGCCTCGTCGCACCGGATAATATTTTTTGGGGCTGGGAAACCTACGCTTTCCAGATCATGTCCGCCACGGTCTTGCCGGCGGGGATGAACGGAATGACGTGCGTGCTATACGGCACCACCACGTCGAGGACGTAGGGTTCGTCGGCATCGAGCATCCGCTGCATCGCGGCGCGAAGGTCTTTCTTGAACATCACGCGTTCGCATTTCACACCGAAGGAATTGCATACGGCCACGTAATTCGGATAAATATCCGCCCGGTCTTTCGGATCGCCAAGATAGGTGTGACCGCGGTTGCCGGCGTAGAAATTATCTTCCCATTGCACCACCATGCCGAGGTGCTGGTTATTCAGGATGATGGCCTTGGCGTTAATCTTTTCAACATGAGCGGTAGCGAGTTCCTGAATGTTCATCAGAAAGGAGCCGTCGCCATCGATGTCAATGACCTGCTTGTCGGGGAACGCGACCTTCACGCCGAGCGCGGCGGGAAAGCCGTAACCCATCGATCCGAGGCCGAGGCTGCTGACGAATTGGCGGGGGAATTTATATTTATACCATTGCGCCGCCCACATCTGATGTTGGCCGACGCCGGTGGTGATGTAGGCATCGCCTTTCGTTAAATCGTAAAGCTCCTCGATGACCATCTGCTGCAAGATGACTTCGTTTTCCTTGCCCTGCATGTGGTCAACCATGTGATCGCTGTTGGCGATCTCCGGCGTGATGCGGTAATTGAAAGGCGCTTTCTTTTTCCATTCGCCGATCTGCGCGAGCCACGCGGTGTGTTTCTTGGCGATGGGGCGCTTGGCGATGAGTTTGTTTAAACGCGTGAGCGCGTCCTTGATGTCGCCGACGATCGGCAGATGCGCCTTGCGATTTTTATTCAACTCCGCCGCGTCAATGTCCACATGGACAATCGTGCCGCTCTTGCAAAACTCTTCAAACTTACCCGTCACGCGGTCGTCGAAGCGCACGCCGAACGCGAGCAGCAAGTCTGCGCCGTCCTTCAACTTGACTTGAGGGTCAGTGAAGGATTTGCGGAGTTCGTATTCGCCGTTCACCGCCCAGTTCGCCACGGCGGAACCGTGCATACCAAGCCAGCGCAACGAGAGCGGATTTTCTTCCGGAAAACCGCCGAGACCCATGAGCGTGGTGGTCACAGGAATGTTGCACGCTTCGGCAAACTTCTTGAGTTCCGCCGCCGCGCCGCTCGTGATGATGCCGCCGCCACAATACAACACCGGACGTTCGGCCTTCTCGATGAGGCCGATGATTTCGTTCAGCGCGAGATCGTCCGCCTTCAAGTCAGGTTGGTTATAGCCGGGCAGACCACGTTTGATTTCTTCAAGCGTCGGCCACACTGGCTGCGTCTTGGCTTGCTGAACGTCCTTCGGAAAATCAATCACCACCGGGCCGGGGCGACCGGATTGCGCGATGTAAAACGCCTCTTTCACGATGCGCGGAAT
>JANYFN010000051.1 GCA_025362675.1 Limisphaerales bacterium
GATTCTCGCCCAAGGCACGATTTCATGTCCAAAAGATTGGGTGCGCTCACGGTGCCTCGCCAAAATTTCCCAGACGCTCCGAGATTTGCTGCGCGAATATCAACCCACGGTTTGTGTCGTCGAAGGACTGTTCTTCGCGCAGAATCTGCAGACGGCCATCATTATGGGCGAAGCGCGCGGCGCGGCGATGGCGGTGGTGGCGGAAAGCGGGATTGATATTGTTGAAATCGCCACGCGCAAAGTGAAACAAGCCATCGTCGGCCACGGCGCGGCGCAAAAAATTGCCGTCGCGAAGATGGTGCAACGGATGCTGAACCTCGCCGAACTGCCCGCGCCCGACGCGGCGGACGCGCTCGCGCTCGCGCTCGTCCACGCGCAGGAAAAATCGCGGCTGGGTTTAAGTGCGCCGAAGAAAATTTGAACTATGGAATTTCGTTGTCCAAATTGCAACGCACCGATTTACAGCCGCAAAAACAAAATTTGTGGCGTATGTGAAAAGCCTTTGCCGCCAAAATTGCTTTTGTCTGAAAACCAAATCGCTTTTCTGAAAAAGCAGGAAGATCACATTGAAAAGCAGGCAAAAGAATTTAATTTACCAGACGTCAGTTACGGTTCAGATGTCGGTGGTTCCAGTTTCTAAAAATGATCACTTTTCTCCAAGGCAAACTCGTCGAGGCGCTGCCCACGCAAGTCGTGGTAAACGTGAACGGCATCGGTTATGAGGTGCTGATTCCGTTGTCGTCGTTCGACAAACTGCCGCCGCCCGGCAGCGATGTGAAACTGCTCACGCAACTCATCGTTCGCGAAGACGCGCATATTCTCTACGGCTTTGCGACGACGACGGAACGCGATCTGTTTCGGATGCTCATCAATAACGTCAGCGGCATCGGGCCGAAGACGGCGCTGAACATTTTGAGCGGCATGAACGCGGTGGCGTTTCGCGGCGCGGTGGCCAGCAGCGACGTGAAATCGCTGTCGCAAATTTCCGGCGTCGGTAAAAAGACGGCCGAGCGCATCGTCGTGGAATTGCGCGATAAAATCGGCGCAGCGGGCGCGCTGGAAGCCGCGAGCGCCAAACATTCGCTCTCGCCCGACGACCAAAAAACCAACGACGCGACGCTCGCGTTGATGGCATTGGGCTTCAAGCAGGTCGAGGCGCACGATGCCGTCCGCGCCGCGCAGGCGATGCTCGGTGCGGCGGCGACAGTGGAACAAATTGTGCGCGCGTGTTTGAAGAAAGGGTGAAATGGCGGAAGCAAATCGAAAATCGAAAATCGAAAATCGAAAATCGGGTGGCGTGGTCGTTCCCAATTCACCGCGTTGGTTTCAACGGCTCGCGGCATTTTTGCTCTGGCTCGCGGCCAGTCTCCTGCTCGCGACCCTTCGTTACCGGGTGAACGATCGTCATGGGCTGCTCAAACAAAAAAGTTTTCCCCCGGCAGTTTTTTGCACCTGGCACAACCGGCTGGCGTTGAGCATGAAAATTTACTTCAGAATTGTGCGTCCAAAAAAATCGGATCAGCGCCTCGCTGGCTTGGTCAGCGCGAGCAAGGATGGCGCATTGCTCGCGGCGATTTTTGAACGCTTCGGCGTGCAACCGGTGCGCGGCTCCAGCAGCCGTCGCGGCGCACAGGCCTTGCGCGAACTGACCACGTGGGCAGACAAAGGCTACGACCTTGCCATCACGCCGGACGGCCCGCGCGGGCCGTGCTACACCGTGCAAGACGGAGCGCTCGTGCTCGCGCAAATCACCGGTCGCGCGCTGGTGCCGATCTCGCATCAGGTTCACTGGAAAATTTCTTTGAAGAGCTGGGATCGTTTTCAAATTCCGTTGCCATTCTCGCGCTGCGACATTGCGATTGGAAAAGTTTTTCAAGTGCCGCAAGACATCACGGCGGAAGCGCGTGAAACCATTCGCCAGGAATTTGAGGCGGAACTGCTGGCCATTGGCGGCGATAAAAAATGAGCGGTTGTGAAATAATTCTAGGTGGAACCGGCATCCTGCCGGAAACCCACGGGACGTCCACGCCCGACACGAGCTCGAACGCGGGTTTGCAGTCCACGCCACAAACGAATTTGGCTGGAAGCCAAATTCAACCGGCTGGAAGCCGGTGCCACCCCGATCAAGAATGATTGCTCGCGTCAGTCTCGAAATCGCGCTGCGGAAGGAGTTTGATTATCTCGTTCCCGCCGAACTCGCGGGCAAGGTTGATGTGGGCAGCCGCGTGCAGGTTCCTTTCGGCGCGCGGAAAATTCTCGGCGTCGTGACCGCCGTTGCGGAGGAATCGGCGCAGGCCAATCTCAAGCCCATCATCAAAGTCATCGGTGCGCAAACGCTTGTCACGCCGAAGGTGCTGCAACTCGCGCGGTGGATCGGCGAGTATTACTGCTGCGCGCCGGAGACGGCTTTGAAAAGTGTTTTGCCCGAAGCCGTGCGGAAGGAAGATGCTTCGTGGCGCGAAAGATTATTTGTGCGCGTGCTGCCGGTGACCGGTGAATTTCCCAAGTTGCCGAAACGTCAGCAGGACGTTTGGAACATCGTCGAGGAGCGGCGGGAAATTTTATTGTCCGAACTGGTGCAACTCGCGACGACGACTGCGGCCACGGTGCGGAAGCTGGAAGATCGCGGACTGCTCTCGATCACGAATGAAATTTCCGAGCGTGATCCGTATGCGAACGAAACCATTCTCGCCTCGCAGCCGATTGTCTTAAATCCCGCGCAAGTGGTGGCGCTGGAGAAAATAAAAACGGCGATGTCCGCGCCGGGTGGAACCGGCATCCTGCCGGAAACCCACGGGGCTTCCACGCCAGGCCTGAGCGCGAGCGTGGGTTTGCAATCCACGCCACAAAAGAATTTGGCTGGAAGCCGGTTCCACCCGGGCAATGCCGGAGCCGCACATACGTTTCTATTGCACGGCGTCACCGGTTCGGGGAAAACGGAAATTTATCTGCAAGCCATCGCGCACGCTCTGGAGCAAGGCAAGGGCGCGATCGTGCTGGTGCCGGAAATTTCGCTGACGCCGCAGACGGTTGAGCGGTTCAAAGCCCGTTTCAGTTCGGGAAATTTGCAGACGCTCGTGGCGGTGTTGCATTCGCATTTGAGCGCGGGCGAACGGCATGACGAATGGCATAAAATTCGCCAAGGCCGCGCGCGCATTGTCATCGGCGCACGCTCGGCGATTTTTGCGCCGGTCGAACCGCTTGGGCTCATCATTGTGGACGAGGAGCACGAGTCCACTTACAAGCAGGAGGAAGCGCCGCGCTATCACGCGCGCGATGTGGCGGTGATGCGCGGACAGATGGAAAATGCCGTCGTCGTGCTTGGTTCCGCGACGCCTTCGATGGAAAGTTTTTACAACTGCAAAAATGGGAAGTTCATGTTGCTCGAACTGCCCGAACGCGTGGACAATCAGAAGCTGCCGCTCGTGCGCGTCGTGGATATGCGGCAAGCCGCGTCCGGCGCACGCGGGAAGGAAGGCAGCATTCCGATTTTTTCGCCGCAGCTCAAGGAGGCCATCACGAAACGATTGGAGCGCGGCGAGCAGACGATTTTATTTCTCAACCGGCGCGGTTACTCGACTTCGTTGCAATGTCCGAAGTGCGGTTACGTCGCGAACTGTCCGAATTGCAGTCTAACGCTGACGTATCATCGCCCGGAACCAAAACTTTCCTGCCACATCTGCGGTCACAGCGAGCGCGTGCCGAATGTCTGCCCGGAACCAAAATGCAAAAATCCCGCGATCCGTTTTGCGGGCACCGGCACGCAACGGGTTGAAGACATTTTGGGAAAACTGTTTCCACGCGCGCGCATCAAGCGCATGGATGCCGATGTGATGCGGAAGAAAGATGATTACCGCCGCGTGCTCGGCGAGTTTCGTCACGGCGACATTGATATTCTCATCGGCACGCAGATGATCGCGAAGGGATTGCATTTTCCGAACGTCACGCTCGTGGGAATTATTTTTGCGGACATGGCGTTGAATATGCCGGACTTTCGCGCGAGCGAACGGACGTTTCAATTGCTCACGCAAGTTGCCGGTCGCGCTGGTCGCGGCGATGTGGAAGGTGAAGTTTTCGTGCAAGCGTTCACGCCGTTTCATCCGGCGATCCAATACGCTCGCCGCCACGATTTCGTGGGCTTTTACGAACAGGAAATTGAATTCCGCAAGCAGTTGCATTATCCGCCGACGGGTCGCGTTGCACTGCTCACATTGAAAGGGCGCAATGAAGACAAGGTGAAATTTTCGGCTGAGCATCTCAAACGCGAACTGGAAAAACGGCAGACGGAATTGGGCGGCTTGCAAATTTCCGGCCCTGCCCCTGCCCCGCTGCTGCGTGCGGAAAATTATTACCGCTATCAAATCATGCTGCGCACGCGGGCGATGACGCGCTTGAGCCAGTCGCTCTCCAAAATCGTTCAGACGCTGGTGTTGCCGGATGACGTGACGCTGGCGGTGGATATTGATCCGGTGAATTTAAGTTAGAGCGGATTAAATAATTCCGTAGCCGGTGCATGAGGAGCCGCGTTCCCCCTCACCCCGGCCCTCTCCCCCGGGGAGAGCGTGAAACGTTCCCAGCGTCTCTGCGAAATGAAAGCGGAATTCTGCTCCCTGACTTACGAATTTTAAGAACGCAACCAACGGCTTGTTCCTTCTCCCCGGGGGAGAAGGTCAGGATGAGGGGGAAGTGCGCGCGCAAACCGCCAATGACCATTTTATTGAACGGCTCTAATCAACATTTACGCCGTCACACCACCAGCAATGTATTGTTCCAACTGCTCGATTTCCGCGCTCTGCGTAGAGATGATCCAGTTCACGAGGTCGCCGATGGAGATGACGCCGATGACGCGCGCGCCCTCAATCACAGGTAAGTGCCGCACCCGATGCTCGGTCATGAGCCGCATACTGTCTTCCACAAAATCATCCGGCGAAATCGTCACGACCTCG